>CAZXDB010000059.1:0-10622 GCA_964639465.1 uncultured Bifidobacterium sp.
GATTCCAAAATCCCGGCCAGCACAGGCACCTGATGCCGTGTAAACCACAGCGGGTGATAAACCGAAAAATCAGCAATGCAGGGACGCTCACCCAGCAAAAACGGCTGATGCTCCAGCATGCTGGCAATGCGGCGCAAGTAGCTCTTGTACGCTGCAGTCGCATCCGCTGCGGGCATGCGAGGTGCGTTATTGCGCATCGCCGCGCGATCCGCTGCGAAGATTTTCAAGCGCTCGGCGTCAGGAAACATGTGAGTTGCGCCTGCCGGTTGAAAGTTGTACGCCATGGCCACCTGAAACAGCGTCGTGTCGGCCCATTGCGCCAATACGCGTGCAAGACCTTTGTGCGCGGGCGGGAAGAGCGCGGGTTCGGGCGCCAGATGCTCCAGCACATCTGCCATCAGGGCAGTGTCACAGTAAACATCGGCGCCGATTTGCAGCACAGGCGTACGACGATAGCCGCCGGTCAGCGCGACCAGATCCGGCTTGGGCATGATCATCGGTATATGCACCGAGCGCCAGGCCAAGCCCTTCATACCCAGTATCAAACGGATTTTTTCGGCGAAGGGTGATTGCGGGTAGTGGTGCAGGATCAGGTCAGCCATGGTCTAAGCCTCATTAAAATAGTCCATGGAGTGTAGCGCACTGATTAACACCGTTGGCCAGCGCCTTTACAAACTCGATTTGGCGCCGACACGCGGCCAAAAATAGCAATCTGGCGAGTCACGCAGAATTCGGGCGACATCACGAGTTCTCACTTTTGCAAGTGCGATGCAATCGGTAGTTGAGACTCCGCATAAGGAGTCGAGCGCACCCCTTCAGGGCTGACGATTAGCCCGCTTTTCAAGCTATACTTGAGGCAATTGACGTTGACGTAAGCGTCAACTAGGCTAGCCCGTACGGCGGGCCCTGACCTGGCCCGCAACCGCCCCCGTCATCACACGGCCGCTTCTTCCGGAGATTCCCATGACCGACCTGTCGGTATCGCAAAACCTGACTGCCTATACCCCTGCCAACAAAGTCCGTTTCGTAACGGCCGCCTCGCTCTTCGACGGCCATGACGCATCGATCAACATCATGCGACGCATCCTGATGTCTCAGGGTGCCGAGGTCATTCACCTGGGCCACAATCGCTCGGTCGATGAAATCGTCACCGCGGCGCTGCAGGAAGACGCGCAGGGTATTGCGATTTCCAGTTATCAGGGCGGTCATGTCGAGTACTTCAAGTACATGATTGATCTGCTCAAGTCACGCGGCGGTGCGCACATCAAGGTCTTTGGCGGCGGTGGCGGTGTGATCGTCCCCGCTGAGATCAAAGAGCTGCATGACTATGGCGTGGCGCGCATTTTCAGTCCGGAAGACGGGCAGCGCATGGGCCTAGTCGGCATGATCACCTACATGATTCAAGCCTGTGATACGGACCTATCAATCCATGCACCTGCGACACTCGACGTACTGACTACAGGTGACATGGTTGCGCGCCAGCGTCCGCTTTCGCAACTGATCACGGCACTAGAAAACGGCAAGGCGTCTGCCACACTGAAAAAATCACTGCATGACGCCGCAGCAAAAGTCCGCATTCCGGCGCTGGGCATTACCGGTACCGGTGGTGCGGGCAAGTCCTCGCTGACCGATGAACTTATTCGCCGTCTGCGCATCGATCAAAACGATGCACTGAACATCGCGGTAATTTCAATTGACCCTTCGCGTCGCAAATCCGGTGGTGCGTTGCTGGGTGATCGCATCCGAATGAATGCGATCAATCCCTGGAGCGGTCATCAGCGCGTGTTCATGCGCTCGCTCGCCACACGCGAGGCAGGATCGGAAATTTCACAGGCACTGCCCGATGTCGTGGCCGCCTGTCGTGTCGCCGGCTTTGATCTGATTATTGTTGAAACGTCTGGCATCGGACAGGGTGATGCCGCCATCGTCCCGCATGTGGATTGCAGTCTGTATGTGATGACGCCCGAGTTCGGCGCCGCATCACAGCTGGAAAAAATCGATATGCTCGACTTTGCTGATTTTGTCGCAATCAACAAATTCGATCGCAAAGGTTCGCAAGACGCGCTGCGCGATGTCGCCAAGCAGGTGCAGCGCAATCGCGAGCAGTGGGACAAGTCCACCGATCAAATGCCAGTCTTTGGTACGCAGGCATCTCGGTTTAATGATGATGGTGTCACCGCGCTGTATCAGGGTCTGTTGCCCCGCCTGACCGAGTTGGGACTGAAGGTTGCGCCAGGCAAGCTCGCGCCGGTGGCTGTGCGTTTTTCTTCGGGCCGCAATGCCATCGTGCCGCCAGCACGCAGCCGCTATCTGGCCGAGATTGCCGATACCCTGCGCGCTTATCACCGCCGCGTAAATAAACAAGCCATCATCGCGCGTGAGCGTCAGCAACTGAGCGAGGCCAAACGGCTGATGCTGGCTGCCGGCAAAACGGTGGATATGGATGATCTGATTACGCAGCGAGATAACGCGCTCGATAGCGAGGCGAAAAATCTGCTGACCCAATGGCCAGCTGTGCAAGCGACCTATTCGGGCGACGAGCATGTGGTCAAAATCCGCGACAAGGAAATCCGCACCCGCCTTGAGTGGGAAACCTTGTCAGGCAATCGCATTCGCAAAGTATCGCTGCCTAAATATGCTGATCAGGGCGATCTGCTGAGCTGGCTGATGAAAGAAAATCTCCCCGGCAGCTTTCCGTATACCGCCGGTGTGTTTCCTTTCAAGCGCGAGAACGAAGATCCGACGCGCATGTTCGCCGGCGAAGGTGATGCATTCAGAACCAATCGTCGCTTCAAGCTGGTGTCTGAAGGCATGCCGGCCAAGCGTTTGTCTACCGCATTCGACTCGGTCACTTTGTATGGTGCTGATCCCGCGCTGCGTCCCGACATTTACGGCAAAGTGGGTAACTCAGGTGTATCGATCGCCACGCTGGATGACATGAAGGTGCTGTACGACGGCTTTGATCTGTGCGACCCGACCACCTCGGTATCGATGACCATCAACGGCCCCGCACCGACCATTCTTGCGATGTTCATGAATACGGCGATTGATCAGCAACTCGCCAAGTTCACGACAGAAAAAGGGCGCGAGCCAACAACAGAAGAAGCAGCACAAATCCGCGCCTGGGTACTGCAAAACGTGCGCGGCACGGTGCAGGCCGATATTCTGAAAGAAGATCAGGGTCAGAACACCTGCATCTTCTCTACCGAGTTCTCGCTGAAAGTGATGGGTGATATTCAGCAGTACTTCGTCGATCACAAAGTACGCAATTTCTACTCAGTGTCGATCTCTGGCTATCACATTGCTGAAGCCGGTGCGAATCCGATTTCGCAACTGGCGTTCACGCTCTCCAACGGCTTCACCTTTGTCGAAGCCTATCTGGCGCGCGGCATGTCGATTGATGACTTCGCACCGAACCTGTCGTTCTTCTTCTCCAATGGCATGGATCCGGAATACACGGTGCTGGGCAGGGTCGCACGTCGCCTGTGGGCGGTGGCGATGCGTGAAAAATACGGCGCCAATGATCGTTCGCAAAAACTGAAATATCACATTCAGACCTCCGGTCGTTCACTGCACGCACAAGAAGTTGATTTCAACGACATCCGAACTACCCTGCAAGCACTGATTGCGATTTACGACAACTGCAACTCGCTGCATACCAATGCGTATGACGAAGCAATCACCACACCGACCGATGAATCGGTACGCCGTGCGCTGGCGATTCAGCTGATCATCAACCGCGAATGGGGTCTGGCAAAAAATGAAAACTCCAGCCAAGGTTCCTTCATCATCGAAGAACTGACTGATCTGGTCGAAGAAGCCGTGTTGCAGGAATTCGAGCGCATCGCCGAGCGCGGCGGCGTGCTGGGTGCGATGGAAACCGGCTATCAGCGCAGCAAGATTCAAGAAGAATCCATGCTCTACGAGCACAAGAAACACGACGGTAGCTTGCCCATCATCGGCGTCAATACCTTCCGCAATCCCAAGGGCGACACGGTCGTTCAACAGCTGGAGCTGGCGCGCTCGACCGACGATGAAAAGCAATCGCAATTGCAGCGTCTGGCAGATTTCCACGCAATGCACAGCGACGCTGCCAAGCAATCACTGGCTGCGCTGCAAGAAGCCGTAATCCGCGACGAGAATGTGTTTGCTCAGCTGATGGCCGCGGTCCGAGTGTGCTCGCTCGGTCAGATCACCGATGCGCTGTTTGAAGTCGGTGGTCAGTATCGACGCAGCATGTAACCCGGCGGCAATGAATGTCTCCCACTGAATCAGCACTGGCAGATACCATTGCCGCGATCAACATCGCGGCTTATACCAAAACCCGCAATCATCTCGATGGCAAGGTCACGCGTCTCTCACCCTATCTGACGCATGGGCTCACATCGATACCCGAGCTCTTTGTGCAACTGCCCAAGCTGACGCTCGCAGACAAGCTCGCATTCGAATTCGGTTGGCGTGAATTTTTTCAACATGTCTGGCATCGCACAGGGGACGCGATTTTCAATGACATGCGCACGCCTTTGCCCGGCATTCAATACAGCGACACACTGCCCGACGACATCCGCGAAGGCCGCACGGGTCTGCCCGTGATCGACCGCGCGGTACACACGCTTTATCAAACAGGTTATTTGCATAACCACGCGCGCATGTGGCTGGCCAGTTACACAGTTCATTTACGCAAAGTACACTGGCGTGTTGCTGCCGATTGGATGTACGGTCATCTGCTGGATGGCGATTTGGCATCAAATCATTTGTCCTGGCAGTGGATTGCAGCGACCTTCAGCAGTAAGCCATATTTGTTCAATGCAGAGAATGTTGCCAAACATGCAGCTCAGGGCTGGCATTGCCCACGCAGCGTGATCGATACAACCTATGAAGCACTGGAAACGATTGCGCGCAGCCAGACAACGGTGGGCATCCATCCGTCCTTGTTGGGCATCAGCGAACCGACACTCACCGCCCCACCGGATAGCCTGAGCACTGACAAAAACGTAATGAACCAGGCGCGTCGGGTGCAACTGGTACATCCCTGGATGCTCGCGGACTCTGGATTCGATGGACTGCGATTAGGCGTCATACATCGACCCTTTCATCAGCGCTTCCCGTGGTCGCAACAACGATGGGATTTCGTCATGCAGCGCATGCAGGCCGTCACCGACCATATCTTCGTCGGTGATCTGACAGAACTCAGTACAATGCTCGCCAACGCTGCCGACATCAGCTCGGTGGCCACATTTAACCCTGGTTATCGCGAATTGCTACCCGTGCTTTGCTCTGACTTGCAAGACTCACCACGCCGGTTTCCTGATCCCGACACCGCCTGCCGTTCATTTTCGGCGTTCTGGAGCCATTGCACCGCCGCCTCCGCTGACGCGCCCCGGCGCACCTGGCATCGATGACATCACCCGGTATTGCCGTCGTCTGGTTCAAACGCGACCTGCGGGTTTTCGATCATATGCCGCTGTTCGAAGCGAGTCGTCATTCCGCCGTGCTGCCCTTGTATGTGTATGAACCGGAACTCATCAGGGCACCAGATTGCGCTACTCAGCATGTCGCTTTCATCAATGAATGTCTCGAAGATCTGGATCACGCCCTCACCGGGCGTGGCACGTCATTGCTAATTCTGCATGGTGAAATCACCTCCGCTTTGCAGCGCATCCATGAGCAGTTTGGTCATTTCACGCTCTACTCGCATGAAGAAACCGGCAATGCGATCAGCTATGCGCGCGATCGCCGCGTAGCCGACTGGTGTCGCGCCCAGGGTCTGCGCTGGAAAGAATATCCGTCCAATGGCGTCGTACGCCGACTGGCGTCGCGCGATGACTGGGCCAGCCAGTGGATGCAGCGCATGCGTGCGCCAGTGCTCAATGCACCTGACTTTCTGCGTTCGACCGGTAAGACACTATCGCCATCCGGCATCATGACGCCACGCCAGCTGGGATTGGATGGGCCAGACAAACCGCTGCGACAACGGGGCGGCCGGCGCATGGCTTCGAAACAGGTGAAAGAATTTTTCAGTCAGCATCTCGCCGACTATCGCTATGCGATGTCCAGCCCACTGACCGCCGAAACCGCCTGCTCGCGTCTGTCGCCGTATTTGGCCTATGGCGTGCTGTCCGTGCGCGAGCTGATGCACAAGATCTGGAAAACACGCGAACAGCTCAAAGCACTGCCAGAGGCCGTGCGCCCGAGCAGCGCACTGGCCAGCTTGAAATCTTTCGAGAGCCGCTTGCACTGGCATTGTCATTTCATTCAAAAGCTCGAATCCGAACCGGACATCGAACTGCGCAACGTGCATCGCGGATTTGACGGACTGCGCGAGCCGCATTTCAATCAAGACTATTTCGAACGCTGGTGCGCCGGCGAAACCGGCTTTCCGCTGATTGATGCCTGCATGAAGATGCTGGCGCAGACGGGTTGGATCAACTTTCGCATGCGCGCCATGCTGATCAGTTTTTCCAGTTATCAGCTCTGGAATCACTGGCGTGAGCCGGCATTGCATCTGGCACGCGAATTTCTGGACTACGAACCCGGCATCCACTATTCGCAGATACAAATGCAATCGGGTGTTACCGGCATTAACACGCTGCGTATCTACAACCCGGTCAAGCAGGCGCAAGATCAGGATCCGAAAGGTATTTTTGTACGACGCTGGCTGCCCGAGCTCAGGCGTGTACCCGACGAGTACCTCTTTGAACCCGCCACCATGCCACTGGCCTTGCAAAAAGAGCAGCAATTTCTGATCGGTCCGGATTATCCGGAACCCATCGTCGACCATCTGACCAGCGCCAAACTGGCGCGCGACCTGCTCTGGTCGCTGCGTCGCGATCCGCAGATGCGCGAAGAAGCGCGTCAGGTCTTCGTCAAACATGGCAGCCGCAATCCGATGCGCGAGGGCAGATCAAGGTCGTCCGCGAAGTCATCCACCAAATCATCCGCCGACAAGTCTGCCGAGCCCAAACCGCAACTGCCGCTGGCACTGGACTAAACGATGTTCCTCGGCATACTCAGTGCGGGCAGTGCATTCACCCTGTGGGGAATTTTTCCGCTCTATCTGAAGTTGCTCAAAAGCGTACCCTCGCTGGAAATACTCTCGCATCGGGTGGTGTGGTCCGCGATTTTTCTCGGGTTGATTCTTGCTTCAAGGCGTCAATGGGACTGGATACAAAGCGTACGCACACAGCCCCGTATTGCGCTGGCTTTTGTCACCAGCGCGGCGATGCTAGGTGCGAATTGGGTCATTTATATCTGGGCGGTGAATGCCGATCGCATACTTGATGCCAGCCTCGGCTATTTCATCGCGCCTTTGTTCAATGTGCTCTTTGGCGTCTTGCTGGGCGAAAGATTAAAAGCCATTCAGTGGGCTGCGATCGCGCTGGCCGCCAGTGGCGTCGGCTGGCTGACGTTCAGCACCGGGGAACTGCCGTGGATAGGTCTGGTGCTCGCGATAACCTTCAGCCTGTATGGCCTGATACGCAAAACCGCCTCACTGGGCGCACTCGAAGGGCTGAGTGTCGAGACCCTGGTGATGCTGCCACTGGCAGCGCTCTTTCTTTTATTGCCTGACAGCGGCTCATCGCACGCCTTCGCCAGCGGCAGCCTGTCGCTGATGCTCATGCTCGTGGCCGCCGGTCCGGTAACGGCCATACCCCTGCTTTTGTTTGCCTTCGGCGCGCGCCGCATCCCTTTGTCGGTGGTCGGGCTCTTGCAGTACATCGGCCCCAGCATTCAGCTGATGTTGGGCGTGTGGCTATATCACGAACCCTTTGGCGTCAACCGGCAGATCGGCTTTGCCCTGATCTGGACTGCGCTGGCCTTGTACTCTTTTGAGGCGCTGTGGCGCGCATGGCGACCGCCGGCAGCGCGTCCCGCCGCTGATTGATGCACGGCTTGGTGCATGGAACAGTACTTCGGTGCACTGGATGATGCACTGGCAGAAGCGCCGAACAGCCCCGGCAGCGCCTTCAGCCGGGCAAGCAGACAAACAAGCACCGATAAATCACCGCGCCGGCTGTACCCGCTTGCCGCCTTGCGTTATCCTCGCGCTTTGCCGTTCCTCGGCTTTTCAGATAAACCCTCCTGTTCGTCCGCCATGGCCAATTACGTTTACACAATGAACCGCGTGGGCAAGATCGTCCCGCCCAAACGCCAGATCCTGAAAGACATTTCGCTTTCTTTCTTCCCCGGCGCCAAAATCGGCGTGCTCGGCCTGAACGGTTCAGGCAAATCAACGCTGCTGAAAATCATGGCCGGTATCGACAAGGATATCGAGGGCGAAGCAATCCCGATGCCGAACCTGAAGATTGGCTATCTGCCGCAGGAACCGCAGCTCGACCCGACGATGACGGTGCGGCAGGCTGTCGAAAGCGGTCTGGGCGAGGCCTTCGAAGCGCGTGCGAAGCTCGATGCCGTGTATGCTGCCTATGCCGAACCCGATGCCGATTTCGACGCACTGGCCACCGAGCAGGCCCGACTAGAAGCGATCATTGCCGCCGCCGATGGCGGCAATCTGGAACTGCAACTCGAAGTCGCCGCCGACGCACTGCGACTGCCACCCTGGGATGCAAAAATTGATGTTTTGTCTGGCGGCGAGAAGCGCCGCGTTGCGCTCTGCCAGCTGCTGCTCTCCAAGCCCGACATGCTGCTGCTTGATGAACCCACCAACCACCTTGACGCCGAATCCGTCGACTGGCTGGAGCAATTTCTACAACGCTTCCCGGGCACCGTCGTTGGCATCACGCACGATCGCTACTTCCTCGACAATGCCGCCGAATGGATACTTGAGCTCGACCGCGGCCACGGCATTCCCTGGAAAGGCAATTACAGCTCATGGCTGGAGCAAAAAGAAAATCGCCTGAAGCAGGAAGAGTCCAGCGAATCCGCGCGACAAAAAGCGCTGAAAAAAGAACTGGAGTGGGTGCGGCAAAATCCCAAAGGTCGTCAAGCGAAGAGCAAGGCACGTATCGCACGCTTCAATGAACTTTCAGAATTCGAATACCAGAAGCGCAACGAAACGCAGGAGATTTTCATTCCGGTCGCCGAGCGACTCGGCAATGAAGTCATCGAATTCAAAAATGTCAGCAAAGGCTATGGTGACCGCCTGCTGATCGATGATCTGTCGTTCCGCGTTCCACCGGGCGCGATCGTCGGCATCATCGGCCCCAACGGCGCGGGCAAATCCACGCTGTTTCGAATGATTGCAGGTAAAGAAATGCCCGACAGTGGCGACGTCGTGATCGGACCGACCGCGAAAATCTCGGTCGTCGATCAGTCGCGTGACGATCTCGACAATAAGAAAACTGTCTTCGATGATGTGTCACAAGGCGCAGATATTTTGACCGTCGGTCGCTTTGAAATGTCGTCCCGCGCTTATCTGGGGCGCTTCAACTTCAAAGGCGGCGATCAGCAAAAAGTTGTCGGCAACCTCTCCGGTGGTGAGCGTGGTCGTCTTCATCTCGCGAAAACCTTGCTCATGGGCGGCAACGTACTGCTGCTCGATGAACCGTCAAACGACTTGGATGTCGAAACCCTTCGCGCATTGGAAGACGCCTTGCTCGAATTCGCTGGGAGCGTACTGGTAATTTCACACGATCGCTGGTTCCTCGACCGCATCGCCACGCATATTCTGGCGTTCGAAGGTAACTCGCAAGTGACTTTCTTCGACGGTAATTATCAGGAATACGAAGCGGACAAGAAAAAGCGCCTCGGTGAAGAAGGTGCTAAGCCAAAGCGCATCCGGTACAAACCATTGCGCACCTGAAGATCACCCTACGCCTCAGGCAAGGATAGCCTCGCCGGATGCATCGACCTGACGCAATCCGGAACTTTTCATCAGCCTCACCCACAGAGAGTCTTTGATTTGCCTCAAGGACTCTCTTTCATGAATCCGAATTTTCTTCATACCCATTCCGACCCCAATTCGTCGAGTCTGGCCCACCTTAATCATCTGCCACCGGGCACCAACCCCGAAGAAATACCCGACCCCAACCCGGCACCCCCTCCCCCGCAACTCCACAACCGCGCCCGCCCACTGCGCGCGCCTCTGAACCCGGAACAGGACTTGATGGACGTGGATACCGGAACTGACACGTCCCGCTCGTCTCATGACACCTCGCCCGATCACGCGCCAGGACGCGGACTCAAGCGCGCCCGGCCTGACACTGACGATGCCGAGGCCCTTGAACATTCCGAGCCCATCTACAAACAACGGCGTACCGGCTCACCGGAGCCAGTAGCATCCGCTATGGACTTGTCTCCCAAAGCCCTACAAAACGCGTTGCTTGACGCCGTTACTCACGGTAATCTCGACAGATTGCAGTCGCTAGTGAATCAGACTGAAAACTTTAAAAACATTTTTGATGGCAAGTTATGGAAAGTCGCTGTTCAACACGGCCATGTGGCCGTCATCGATTGGCTGTCCAAGCAAGTCGACAGACTTGATCTGCCCAAACCTCAATACAACCGACTATTTGAGATAGCCGCGGGTCATGGGCAGATAGATGTCCTGGATTGGCTTGCCAGGCAGTTATTGGTTATTGAGGGAGTAACCTACGACAGTGATGATGCCCTGGGTCTTGCAGCACAAGCCGGCCATCTTGAAGTCGTGAAATACCTTGTCG
>CAZXDB010000059.1:10722-15463 GCA_964639465.1 uncultured Bifidobacterium sp.
ACAACGACGGCGACAATGCCCTGACCCATGCCGCATACAGCGGCAATCTTGAAGCCGTGAAATATCTTGCCGCGCAGGGGTGCGATATTTACCAGGTAAACGATGAAGGCAACAATGCCCTGACCTTCGCCGCGAAAACCGGTCATCTTGAAATCGTGCAATGGCTCGTAGAAAAAGGTCTGGATATCAATCAGGTAAATTCTGGTGGCTACACTGCTTTAGCCCTGTCAATACGTTCTGGACATGGCGACATTGCGTGCGATTTGATTATGCGGGGAGCGAACCTGATGATTGGCTCTCCTCCTGACTCGGATGGCTACTTATTTAGCGCGCTCGACATTGGGAATACGGTGTTAATCAACATGCTGATCCCCCGGCATGATGTCTCTAGGCGCTCCAAATCAGGCTCTACGCCACTGATGATCGCCGCAAAAAATAAACTCATCGAGGTTGCGGTTCCCCTGATTCGAGCCACCATGCGAGATCCTAATGGCAGAGCACTTATATACGAAGCCTACCAAATTGACACCGACCCGTTGTTCAAGGAGTTGCTGTACAACCCTTCTATCCTTGACGAAGATCCGTCGTCTTACAGCTGGCTGTCGCCAGAGGGTGTGCTAACGATACGGACCAGCATCGTTCATGATTACGTTAGAGACCAGTATGCGGTTCCATGGCACCTGCAAAGCCAACTCGGTTCTGGTCAGTCAATGACCCTAATGCAGATGAAATCTGTGCAGGTAGGTATTCTGGCCGAGCTGCCTGCCTGGAAGCTTGCGAATCGCATTGAAAAAATTTTCAACAAAAAATTGACGCCTTCTTTATTGCCGATACAAAAAAGGGTAGCCACTTTTATCAGCGATGACATCGATGTACTCGCCACACAGGCCAATGGTTGGGAAGAAGACCATCTGGCTCCTGTCATTGAACATCTTTATCCATCCTGCCTGATGCATGCTCTTTCCGCACACCCGGCCAATGAGATCATCAACGAGCTAACCGACAAAGGGCTGTATCACCCCATTGCCCGGCGAATAGCGGCCGCGTGGACGAGCGCATGGGCCGCCCTGTCCGCAGAGGCCAGACCCCTGCTGCGACCAATGCCCGCAGCACAGATTGATGATTGGGATTTTGAAGACCTTGCCGACCTCGACCCGATCACCGGCGAGGTGGTGATTCGGCCTGATACGGTAGCGCGCACCATCGACAGCTTTGTCAGCACCCCTGTCGGGTTCAGGCTTCTTCAGGCATTCTGCGCTGCCCTGAAAGATGAATTTGATGCGGTCGAGAGCAGAATCTTGCACCCGGACGATGTAAGCTTGCCACCAGAAGGCAAAAACTTGTATGCCGACCTGATCATGCGACAGCTTCATCTGGTCGCGCAGCTCTGGAGAGCGGAATTATCATGACTGAAGATCGGGCCTCGCTTGAGGATCCGTACTTGACATCGCTGATAACCGGATGGCCGCGTGCATTGTAAATACAAGCGGCCCGCTGCGGTCTTTATAAAGCGGCTCGTCCAAAAAGGCGCGAAGCCAAAGCGCATTCGTTACAAGCCGTTGGGTACGTGATTTATTGACGGCGAGCGGTGGATGTCGCTGGTGAGTTGCCGCCATTGATCATTGCAGCAACGGCATGAAGACTGCCTCGTAATGGATTGGATTGCATCGCTAGACAGCCTGATGGAATTCCGGTAGGCAGCGTTACCGGAAGCGTCTGTTTGTTTTCTCGTGCAAGACGCTGAACAGATTGAAAGGCAGACGGTCTGTAACCAAGGCGTTGGTCTAGGCTACGTTTTATGGTCATTTTTCCGTAAAATCCGAAATCAAAGCTCATCACTAGACAATCACTGAGCTCAGTTCCAATGACCTGACCATCCCCTTTCCTCTCATGCTCCCAGACCCAGCGCAGATTTATGTAGTCGCTCTCGACATCGGCGGCACCAAGATGGCCGCCTGCATTGCCGATGCCAGCGGTCCGCTGCTGCGCGTGACGCAATCAACGCTCAGAAGCGGCGCACCCGACACCATCGCGGAACAAGGATTGCGCCTGATTGATGCCTGCTGCCAGCAGCTGCAAATAGATCCTGCCGTGGTGGCATCTGTTGGCGTGAGCAGCTGCGGGCCGTTTGAGGTGCGTAGCGGTGCCATCGGCATCATCCCGCCCAATCTGTGCGGCGGCCTGCCCAATGGTGAAGATCTGCCGAATGACTGGACCTTCCTTCCGCTGGAATCGATTCTGCGCGAGCGTTTTTCCACCGTTCGCATCGCCAATGACTGCGTGGCAGCGCTGCACGGTGAGCGCGCTTTCGGCATCGCACCCGCGAATGCGATCTATGTCACCTGGAGCACGGGCATCGGTTTCGGTCTCTGCGTCGATGGCCATATCCTGAACGGCAAAGCAGGCAACGCCGGTCATGCAGGTCACATGCTGTTATCCGACACGTCGGATGCACTGTGCGGCTGCGGCAATCGCGGCGATCTTGAGGGCATGATCGGCGGGCGTAATTTCGGCAAGCACCTCGGCAGACCGCTTGATGAAATCTTCCGTGATGCGCAGCGCGGCGATGTGGCTGCACTGAACGTCGTGCAGGAAGCGGCGCGCTGGTTTGGCCGTGCGCTGTACAACCTGACGACCATTCTCGATACTGAAGCCATCTTCATTGGCGGCAGCGTGTGGCGACACAATGAAGCGCTGCTGGCGCCGCTTGTGCAGCAGGAAATCACCGGGCGGTTCCCTGCGCTGACCCAAGGCGTCACCGTACAAGGCGCAACACTCGGCGAGCTGGTGACCGACATGGGTGCGTTTGCGCTGGTGATGCCGAGTGATCGGATCGCTGACTGGCGTGTGCGTCGTCCGTGGGATACGCTGCGGACGATGCAGCTTGCTGAGCCCCACTGACTTCTCGCACGACCGCCTGTACGCTTACCCGCCCCTTAGCGGTCCGCTTGGCTCGCACACTGCCCGGACACCACTGGTCTCACGCCATCCATCCAAAGCCGCTACAATCCGCCGACTAAAAACAATAACCGGAGATTGTGTGTCCTCCCTCTTTCCTGATCCGCTGGTCATTACCGGACTCGCCAAAAGCTTTGGTACACGTCGCGCTGTCGACAGCGTCAGCTTTAGTGTCGCATCAGGCGAATTTGTCGCGCTGCTGGGCCCCAATGGCGCGGGAAAATCCACCTTGTTTCAGATGCTCTCGGGCTTGTTCGTGCCTGATGAGGGCTCAGCGGTGGTGGCAGGCTCTGATATCGGCCAGTCACCCATTCCTGCCCTGGCCAAGCTGGCCATCGTCTTTCAGCAACCGGCACTGGATCTGGATTTATCCATTGCGGCGAACATGCGCTTTCAGACTGATCTGCATGGCATTGCCCGCACTGAGGCAAAAACACGGATCGCCCACTGGCTGGAACGTTTCGGCCTGACTGATCGCGCAAACGAGACTTGCCGACAGCTGTCCGGCGGCACGCGCCGCAAGGTCGAGCTGGCTCGTGCCCTCTTGTCCGAGCCGCAGCTGCTGCTAATGGATGAAGCGACTGTGGGCATTGATCCTGCCTCGCGAGCTTCCATACTGAGCGATGTGAAGGCCTTGTGCCGCGAGCGTGGCATGGGCGTGTTGTGGGCAACGCATCTGGTGGATGAAGCCGAAGCCGCCGACCGCATTGTCGTGATGGCTGCGGGCAAAGTGCGTTTCGACGGCACGCCTAAAGAGCTAATCAAACAAAGCCGGCACACCAACCTGACCGATGCCTTCCTCGATCTCACGCGTGCGGAGGGCAAACCATGAAACTGCTGCACGCACGTCTGGCACTGGCCGCGATCACAGGCCGCGAAGTTCATAAATTCCTGCGTCAGCCTGGCCGGCTGGCTTCATCACTGGTGCGGCCGCTGCTGTGGATGGTGGTCTTTGCTGCGGGCTTCCGGCAAATGCCGGATCTGGGCAACGTGATGCCTTTCGATCCGGACCTCGACTATCGTCTGTACATGGTGCCGGGACTGGCGCTGATGGTGTGCCTTTTCAATGGCATGCAATCCTCGCTGGCGATGGTCTATGACCGCGAGATGGGGGTCATGCGTCTCTTGCTCACCGCACCGCTGCCGCGCAGCTATCTGCTGGCTTGCAAGCTCGCCGGTGGTGCTTTTCTGTCGGTGCTGCAGGCACTGGCCTACATGATCATCGTCGTGGTCTGGGGCATCGGCCTCTCGCCCTGGCAGGTGCTGACTGCCCTGCCTGCGTTAGTACTGGGCGCGCTGATGCTGTCGGCGTTTGGACTGATGCTGTCGGTCTATATCAAGCAGCTGGAAAATTTTGCGGGCACGATGAATTTCGTGATCTTCCCGATGTTCTTCCTATCGTCTGCGCTGTATCCGATTCAGCGCATGCAAAACGCCGGTGCCGAGTGGATTTATCAGGTCTCTTCCTTCAATCCGTTCACGCATGCGGTGGAAGCGCTGCGCTACGCGCTGTACGGACAGATCGCGCCCCTGTCGCTGGCGGTGGTCATGATCTCGTCGTTGGTGTTTTATATGGTCGCAGCTGCCGGCTACGATCCGCAGCGGGGGCTGGTGAAGTCGGGCCGGAGCTGACCTCCCGGCTGCGCCGCCTTATTACGCTCACTACCGACCGCCCGCGAATCCTTCGTCGGGCGGTTTGTTTTTTTGTGCAATCAAATTTTTATTCGTATTTTGTGCGTTTATCGGAACAAATGCGCAAAGACCGTCACAGAATTTGGCGCGT
>CAZXDB010000060.1:0-1457 GCA_964639465.1 uncultured Bifidobacterium sp.
GCCAGCATTTGTGCAGCTTCGATTAACAAAGTGCCCGAGCCGCACATCGGATCCAACAGCGGTGTGCCCGGCGTCCAGCCAGCCACTCGCAGCAAACCAGCGGCTAGATTTTCCCGTAAGGGCGCGTCGCCCGTTTCCAGACGCCAGCCGCGTTTGAACAATGCCTCGCCGGAGGTATCAAGATAAAGCGTGACGGTGCGGGCATCCAGAAAGCCGAAAATCCGCATATCGGGTGTGCGTGTATCTACCGAGGGTCGCTCGCCTTCCCGATCACGAAAACGGTCGCAGATCGCATCTTTGATTTTCAGGGTGATGAATTCCAGGCTTTTCAGTGGTGATTTGATGGCGGTGACATCCACACGAATCGTGTGATTTACGCCAAACCAGTTTTCCCACGTCGATGCGAGTGCCAAGTCGTAGATATCGTTTTCGTTGGTGTAGCCGGTGTGTCCGATACGCAGCAATACCCGCGAGGCGATGCGGGAATGCAGATTAATGCGCATCGTGTCCGATAATTGTCCGGAGCAGTGCACACCACCTGGGACTTGATTGTGTACTTTCAGCGTACGGCTCTGTGTTGCGATTTCGCCGAGTTCAGCAGCAAGTGCGGCTTCGAGTCCGCGGGGGCAGGGGCAGAAATAGGAGTGATTCATGGGATACCTTTTATCCGTTAAGCCGGGCGATCCATGGTTGCCTGGTTTGGTAGTCGCTTATGTGGTTTCTTATCTTGCGTTGTTAATGTCAGCTGATGATCTACGAAAGACGCTGGATCCCGGCGCAGGCCGGGATCCAGTGTCTTTTTCTAACTGATAGCCATTGGCTTAGTGCAGCGCTTTTAACCGGACTCGAACTAAAACTGGTGTGGGCACTATAAAACTGTTACCAGACCAACTTCAAGCCATGAGCGAACGTTCCACAAAATCCAATCGGTCCTGACCCCAGTAGCCTTCGCCATCAACCCGATACCACGGCACACCAAAAATATGCGCCGCGAGTGCATCGTCGGTGTGACGCGCATAGTCGGCAGCAACGGCTTCACTGGCGGCATGCGCCAGCAAATCAGCCCCTTTGAGTCCGACACTGCCAGCAATGCCAGCGAGAGTCTCGCCATCGGCGATATTTTTTTCTTCGGCCCAGACGGCACGGCCTAACGCAAAAGTCAGTGCCAGTGCGGCATCAGTGTCAGACTTCTGCTGAGCGGCAATGATCAGCTTTGATGCGAGCTCGCCTGACACTGGAAAAAATTTCGGATGCAGATTCAGCGGGATTTGCAAATGCTTGCTCCAGCGGGTAAGTTCCGCGAGACGATATTCCTGGCGCTGTATCGGGCGCTGCGCAACAGGTACGCCACCGGTCGCACCGAAGACTTTGGCGATATCTGCGGGTTTGAGTTCAATGTTTGCGTTGTGTTTCTTGGCGATGGCGACAAAGCGCTGATGTCCGAGGTAAGCCCAGGG
>CAZXDB010000060.1:1557-9075 GCA_964639465.1 uncultured Bifidobacterium sp.
GGCATTTCATTGAACCAGCGATACCAGACATGGGATCGCGTATTTTCACCGCGCTCGAATTGGCGCAGCAGGCGTTTGCAAAAATGGTGATAGCCAATCAGCAGCACTACCAGTGCGACTTTCAGATGCATCCAGAGACTGTCTTTGCCGATGCCGTAGTAGAGCCAGAGAATCAGGCCTAAAACAAGCGCAGGAATCATCAGAATCGTCATAAAGCGGTAGAGCTTTTGTGCCATCAGCAGCAGCCGCTGGTTCGCTACGGTATCGGTTTCCATCGCGAGATTGACGAAGATGCGCGGCAGGTAAAACAAACCCGCAAACCATGACGAGATGAAGACGATGTGAAGGGCTTTGAGCCATAGCATCGCTTACACCCTCACTTCGCCATGACCCAGCACCAGATATTTCAGCGAGGTCAGTCCTTCCAGACCCACCGGGCCGCGCGCATGGAGCTTGTCATTCGAGATGCCGATTTCTGCACCGAGTCCGTATTCAAAGCCATCGGCAAAGCGTGTGGAGGCATTCACCATCACGGACGCCGAATCGACTTCGCGGAGGAAGCGCATGGCGCGGCTGTAGTCTTCGGTGATGATCGAATCCGTGTGCTGGGACGAATACGTGTTGATGTGATCAATCGCTTCATCGACATTGGCCACGATTTTGATGGACAGGATTGCATCGAGATATTCAGTGTGCCAATCCTCTTCGACCGCCGCTTTCAAATGTGGATAGCCAGCCAGTAGCGCCATGGCTTCCGGATCGCAGCGCAACTCGACCTGTTTTTCTTCGTAGAGCTTGGCAAGTTCTGGTAGAACCGATGGCGCAATCGCGCGCGCAATCAGCAGGGTTTCCATGGTGTTGCAGGTGCCGTAGCGATGGCACTTGGCATTGAAGGCCACGGGCAGTGCTTTGGCGATATCGGCTTTGTCATCGATAAAGACATGGCAAATACCATCGAGGTGTTTGATCATCGGGACTTTGGATTCTTTCATCAGTCGCTCGATCAGGCCTTTGCCGCCGCGTGGCACGATGACATCCACAAATTCCGGCATCGTGATGAGTGCACCTACCGCAGCGCGATCAGTGATTTCGATGATCTGGACCGCTTCGGCGGGCAGACCCGCGCCGGCCAGCCCTTCGCGGACGAGTTTGGCGAGTGCCTGATTGCAGTGAATCGCTTCCGAGCCGCCGCGCAGGATGGTGGCATTGCCGCTCTTGATGCACAGACCTGCCGCATCGACGGTCACATTCGGACGGGCTTCATAGATGATGCCGATCACGCCCAGCGGCACGCGCATCTGCCCGACCTGAATGCCGGTCGGGCGATATTTCATGTTGCTGATTTCACCGATGGGGTCGGGCAGTGCGGCGATTTGCTCCAGGCCTTCGGCCATGGTGGCGATCGCTTTTTCCGATAACGAAAGGCGATCGATCATCGCGGGCGCGAGTCCTGCAGCGCGGGCTGTATCCAGATCTTGTTGATTGGCTGCGGTGAGCAGTGCAGCGTCACGTCGTATGCCGGCCGCGATCAGTGTCAGCGCGCGGTTTTTTGCGGCGGTATCGGCTTTGGCCATCGCGCGCGATGCTTTGCGTGCGGCGCGGCCAATGTCGGTCATGTAATGTTGAATGTCCATGATGATTTCTCGTTATTCGGCCATGAAGGGCCGTTATTCAGTTTTTGCGATACGCAGCGCAAGTTGCAGCAAGGCATCCCAAGGATCACCTGCGAATATTTTGGTTCGCAACCCCTTGATCATGCGATCGACTTGTGACGACTGTGACAAGGCTTGTTGCAGTGTCGAGAGCTTCACACGTGCGAGAGCAGGCCCCATCAGCCGTTCGCGCGCCCCCCAGATCCGGTAGTCGCGCAGCAGTGCCGCCAGTGGCTGGCCGTCTGCAGTGGCTAACTTGAACCGGAGCAGCGTGCGAATTTCTTCGGTCACAGCCCAGAGTATCAGCGGCAGTGCTTCGCCTTCGCCTTTGAGTCCATCGAGCATGCGCACCACGCGCGCCACGTCACCGGCGAGTATGGCTTCGGACAGCTTGAAAACATCATAACGGGCCACATTGAGCACGGCATCGCGTATCTGCTCCAGCGAGAGCCGGCCCTCAGGATACAACAGCGCGAGCTTGCGGATTTCCTGATGTGCGGCGAGCAGATTGCCCTCGACACGCTCGACCATGAAATCCAGCGCAGGTCGGTCGGCACTTTGTCCCTGTGCAGCCAAACGCTGCCCTATCCAGCCGCCGAGCTGCGAGCGTTCGACCAGCGGAATGTCGATGAACACACCCGCTTGCTGGAGCGCCGTGACCCAGGCGCTTTTTTGTGTGGTCCGATCCAGTTTCGGTAGCGTGATCAGCGTTAGCGTGTCTTGTGCCTGACCTGCTTGCGCGCAGGTAGACACATAATCTTGTAGCGCCTGTCCGCCTTCCTTGCCGGGTTTGCCGCCGGGGATGCGCAGTTCGATCAGCTTGCGGTCGCCAAACAGCGACATCGACTGATTCACTGACTGTAATTCACCCCATTTGAAATAGCGTTCCGCGACCAGCACTTCGCGCTCGGAAAATCCGGCAGAGCGTGCGCTGGCGCGAATACGATCGGCCGCTTCGAGTGCGAGCAGGTGCTCGTCGCTGCTGATCACATATAGCGAGGCCAGTGATTTCGAGAGATGCGCATCAAGCGCTTCGACGCGTAGCTGCATCGCAGGGATTACTGCTCTGGTTTGATGCGAGAGAGCTGGCGCATGATCTGGCTGACCGCATCGCGTCGCAGATCGTCGTAGGTCATGCGTTCTTCGGTTTCTTTCGCCAGTGCCTGGGATTCGCTGTAGCTAAGGAAGGCCTGCAATGCCAGCTCATTGGGCTTGAGAAGTTTTTTGTTGTCCTTGTCTGCCACTTCAAAATTGACGCGGTACAGCAGGCTGTATTCACGCACCTGGCCCTGCGCGTTCAGCGTGAGGATTTTCTTTTCCTGTCCTTCGGACAGAATACGCAATGTGACAGCAGCTGCTTTCTGGTCAGTTGCCAGAACGGTGTTGCCCTGCGACAGAATGGCGCCACGCAGTTCACGCGCCAGCGGCGTACCCCGGTTGGCTTCCAGATAGACGGAGTCGAAAGCAAGTGTCGACTCCGGTGTCGTTCCGCGCAAATAAAAGCCGCAACCGGAAAGACTGGTCATAAGCAATGCGGAAGCAGCGAACATCAGCAAACGACGATCCGGGTTCATGCCATTCTCCTCAGGCGACAATATTCACCAGCTTACCGGGCACGATGATAATTTTCTTTGGCGTGCCGGCCACATGTTTTTGTACCTGCTCGCTCGCCAGTGCAGCGGCCTCGATGCTGGCCTTGTCGGCATCGCGGGCCACGGTGATGCTGCCACGAAGTTTGCCATTGACCTGCACCATCAGCTCGATCTCGGCCTGCTCCAGGGCCGTGCTGTCCACTTCGGGCCATGGCGCATCGAGGATATCACCCATCACACCTACGTATCCCAGATGCTGCCAGAGCGTGTGGGTGATGTGCGGTGCGACCGGGTAGAGCACGCGCAGGAAAATGCCGAAGCATTCGCCAATCGCTTTGCGGGCATCGGCGCTGTCACCCAGCTTTGCGCTCTCGAGCAGGTTCATCATCTTCATGCAGGCCGATACCACTGTGTTGTACTGCACACGGCGGTAATCGTGGTCTGCCTGCTGCAATACTTTGTGCATTTCGCGGCGCAGTGTCTGAATGGCCGGCGTGGCAGACGCAGGCTTGCCTGACAGGTCCAGCCGTTGCGCGTGTGTGTGAGCATAGGCCCACACACGGCGAAGGAAGCGATGGGCGCCTTCGACGCCTGAGCCGGACCATTCGAGTGTCTGCTCGGGTGGCGAGGCAAACATCGTAAACAGGCGCGCGGTGTCGGCACCGTGTTCATCAATGATGGCTTGCGGATCGATGCCATTGTTTTTGGACTTCGACATTTTTTCCGTACCGCCGATATGCACCGGCTGCCCATCGCCGCGCAGCGTCGCTGATATGGGCCGGCCTTTTTCGTCGAGGTTCAGCAGAACTTCTTCCGGGTTGAACCAGATTTTTTTGCCGGCTGCGTCTTCGCGGTAATAGGTTTCGTTGAGCACCATACCCTGCGTGAGCAGGTTCACGAAAGGTTCGTCGAATTTCACCAAGCCGAAATCACGCATGACTTTCGTCCAGAAGCGCGCATAGAGCAGGTGCAGCACAGCGTGTTCAATGCCGCCGATGTACTGGTCCATCGGCATCCAGTAATCATTGCGGTCGTCGACCATGGCCTTGTCGCTGCCAGGCGAGCAGTAGCGCATGTAATACCAGGACGAATCCACGAAGGTATCCATCGTATCGGTTTCGCGGCGCGCAGGCTTGCCGCAGCTCGGGCAATCGACCTTCAGGAATTTTTCATGTTTGTTGAGCGGATTGCCGGATCCATCGGGCACGCAATCTTCGGGTAGCACGACGGGCAGATCTTTCTCCGGTACCGGCACATCGCCGCAGTCGGGACAATGGATGATCGGTATCGGTGTGCCCCAGTAACGCTGGCGTGAAATCCCCCAGTCGCGCAGGCGGTAGGTGATTTTTTTCTCGCCCAGATTTTTAGCGGCGAGATCGGCGGCTACTGCATCGACCGCTGCCTGATAAGCAAGGCCATCATATTTGCCGGAATTGATACAGCGGCCCTGAGTTTTGTCTGCATACCACTCTTGCCAGCTGTCGGTGCTGTAGGTCTGACCGTCGACCGCGACCACCGCATCGATAGGTAGCTGGTATTTTTTTGCAAAAGCAAAATCACGCTCGTCATGCGCAGGCACACCCATCACCGCACCGTCACCATAAGTGATCAGCACATAGTTGCCGACCCAGACATCCACCGCTTTGCCCGTGAGCGGATGAGTGACAGTCAGGCCGGTGGGCATGCCTTTCTTTTCCATCGTGGCCATGTCGGCTTCGATCACGCTGCCCTGCTTGCATTCGGCAATGAAAGCAGCCAGTGCAGGGTTCGATTGTGCGGCGTGCGTGGCGAGTGGATGCTCGGGTGCGACCGCACAAAAGGTCACGCCCATGATGGTGTCAGCGCGGGTGGTAAACACCCACATGTTGCCGTCATTAATCAGCTTGCCACTGGCATCACTGATCTGATGCGGGAAAGCGAAGCGAACACCGGTAGATTTACCAATCCAGTTGGCCTGCATGATGCGTACACGCTCAGGCCAGCCGGGCAGTTTGTGCTCAACGTGATCGAGCAGCTCTTCCGCATAATCGGTAATGCGCGCGTAATACATCGGAATTTCGCGTTTCTCGATCACGGCGCCGGAGCGCCAGCCGCGGCCATCGATCACCTGCTCGTTGGCCAGCACGGTTTGATCAATCGGGTCCCAGTTCACCGTACCGGTTTTTTTATAAATGATGCCTTTTTCCAGCATCTTCAGGAACATCCACTGGTTCCAGCGGTAATAATCCGGACTGCACGCGGCCATCTCGCGCGACCAGTCGATTGCCAGACCCATGGATTGCATCTGGGTCTTCATGTACTCGATGTTCGAGTAAGTCCATTGCGCAGGCGGCACCCCGTTGGCCATTGCGGCATTTTCAGCAGGCATGCCAAATGCATCCCAGCCCATGGGCATGAGGACGTTGTAGCCCTTCATGCGCAACTGGCGCGCCATGACGTCATTGATCGTGTAATTGCGCACATGGCCCATGTGCAATTTACCCGAGGGGTAGGGCAGCATCGAGCAGGCGTAAAACTTCTTTTTTTCATTGCCCTGCGCATCGCGCGCATGCTCGGTCACCTTGTAGGCGTCTATTGCGCGCCAGTGTTCCTGCGCCGATTGCTCGACTTCGTTAGGGCTGTATTTGTCTTGCATGTCGGGTGATGGGTGAGTGTCAGCGAAGCTCGCCATTATACCGGCTGGCCATGGGGGAAATGGTGGGCTGAGCCCGCCACCGAGCGCTTGGCGACCTGCGGAGCTTACCTGCCCGCTTTGGGCTCGGTGACGAAGCCGATCTTGGTCATGCCGTTGCCTTGGGCTGATGCCATGACCTGAGCGATCGTTTCATAGCGGGTGGATTTGTCGGCTCTCAGATGCAATTCGGGTTGTGGCTTTTTTTGCGAGGCGGTGCTGAAGCGCGTGGCCAGTTCGTCTTGCGTAACAGGCGCGTTGTTCCAAAACAGCTTGCCGTCGGCATTGATCGCCAGCGTGATAGTTTCTGGTTTTTCGGGTGCTGCCTGGGAGGGCGCATTGGGCAAATCAAGTTTGATCGCGTGTGTAAAAAGCGGCGCGGTAATGATGAAAATTACGAGCAGCACCAGCATGACGTCCACCATTGGCGTGACGTTGATGTCTGCCATCGGTGCCTGATGATTGCTTTCGTTGAATCCGCCGAATGCCATGATGAGCCGTGCCTTTATTGGGTGGGTTCGACTTTTTTGCGTCGCGTGCTGATCCGCGAGCCGGTCGTCAGGTGTGCATGCAGGTCATGCGCGAAGGCATCCAGTTCGGACAGTGTGATCCGATTTACCCGGGTAAACGCGTTATAGCCAAGCACAGCCGGAATCGCGACGACCAGACCGATGGCAGTCATGATCAGTGCTTCGCCGACCGGGCCGGCGACTTTGTCGATCTGAATCGTGCCTGAGGCCGAGACTGCTGCCAGCGCATGATAGATACCCCAAACCGTACCGAACAGGCCGATGAACGGCGCGGTGGAGCCCACTGAGGCCAGCAAGGTCAGTCCGCTTTCGAGGCGCGAGGAAACGCGGTTGATTTGCTGGCGCAATGTACGGGTGACGAGTTCGCCCGGGTCAACGGTGGCATTGAGCGAAGCGCTGTTGGCCTTCACGCTGACCGCTTCGACCGCGTGGGAGGCCAGCGGCGCATAAACCTGCTCGGTATCGGCATGACTCAAGGCCGTGATTGCGTCTTCCATACTGGGTGCATCCCAGAAATGCTCGACAGCATTCGCGCTGCGACGTATCCGCCAGGAGGCCCAAGCCTTGGACAGGATGTAGTACCAGCTGGCGATCGACATGAGCAGCAGCAGATAAGCGACCGAGTGGGTGATGGCGTCGCCCTGCGCCCAGTAGTGCGCAAAGCCAAGGTTCGGGTTCAGTGTGTCGTTCATTCGGGGGTTCTCAGAAAGCCTGCGACATTAATTCTGCAGTTTAAGGGTAATGGGCACCTGATACCACTCCTCGACCGCTTTGCCGTCGATGGTGGCGGGATTGAAGCGCCAGGTTTGTACGGCATCGATCGCCGCCTGGTCCAGCCGCGGAAAACCACTGGACGATTTTACTTCGACGTTACTGGCCGTGCCGTCACTCTTGACCAGCACCCGCAGAATCACGGTGCCCTGTTCGTTGAGACGCTTGGACATCGACGGATAAGCGGGCTTTTTGTTCGTCGTGCTGTAGCTGGCCGGGATGCTTACGCCGGTTTTGGACTGTGCGGCCGGTGCGGGGGGCGCTGGTCGGGGTGCCGGCTCCGGGGCCGGCGCGGGAGTCGG
>CAZXDB010000060.1:9175-14035 GCA_964639465.1 uncultured Bifidobacterium sp.
CCGGTGCGGGGGGCGCTGGTCGGGGTGCCGGCTCCGGGGCCGGCGCGGGAGTCGGGGCTGGCGCGGGAGTCGGGGCCGGCGCAGGTGTCGGAGCAGGCGCAGGTGTCGGAGCAGGCGCAGGTGTCGGAGCAGGCGCAGGTGTCGGGGCCGGCTCGGGAGTCGGAGCAGGCGCAGGTGCCGGTGTCGGGGCAGGAGCCGGCGATGGCGTGGGCGCCGGAGCCTCCGGGCGGGGTTGCACCGGCTCGGGCCGGGGTGGTTCAGGCCTGGGCGGCAAGGGTTTGGGGGGTTCCGGCTTCAGTGGTACTGGTTTTGGCGGCTCGGGCTTGAGCGGTTCTGGCTTGGGTGGCTCGATCAGTTGCACCACCACAGGCGGGATTTCGGTTTCCTTGTGCTGAATTTCGATCACGCCGGAGATCAGCAGCACCAGCAGCAGCCCGTGCAGCAGGATGGCAATGGCGGCGGCAATACCGGAACGCTGGATCGTCATGGGTAACAGCCTGTTTGACAATGCGACGAGCCGGCGCGCGCTTAGCGCAGACCCAGCACGTCATGCATGTCGTACAGTCCCGAGGTTTTGCCCTGAAGGAAGCGCGCGGCACGCAAGCTGCCATGGGCGTAGGTCACGCGGCTGGAGGATTTGTGGGTGATCTCTATACGCTCGCCGATACCGGCAAACAGTACCGTGTGGTCACCGACGATATCGCCGCCACGGATGGTGGCAAAGCCTATCGATGAGGGATCCCGCTCGCCAGTGACGCCCTCCCGTGCGAATACGCCCACCTTGCTCAGATCACGACCGAGCGCATCGGCGATGACTTCGCCCATTTTCAGTGCTGTGCCAGAGGGCGCGTCGACTTTATGACGGTGATGGGCTTCGATGATTTCGATGTCATAGCCATGCGAAAAGCTTTTCGTAGCCAGTTCCAGCAGTTTCATGGTGACGTTCACGCCGACACTCATGTTGGGCGAGAAGACGATCGCTGTTTTTTGGGCGGCTGCGGCAATGGCCGCCTTGCCGGCATCGTCAAAACCGGTCGTGCCTATGATCATTTTGATGCCGTGCTCAGCACAATACGCCAGATGAAGCAGTGTCCCCTCAGGACGGGTGAAGTCGATCAGATACTCCGCATCGGCCAGTCCGCGCGCCAGATCGGCTTCAATCAGGACATTCGAGGGTTGTCCTAGAAATGCTGCGGCGTCGCTGCCGAGACTGGTTGCGCCGGGAATGTCTAGCGCTCCGGCGAGTGTGGCGTCAGCGTCGGCGGCAATGGCTTCAATCAGCATGCGGCCCATGCGGCCGGACGCGCCGGCAACCGCGATTTTCATGGCATTCATCAGAGGAGTGGCTTCAGGGCTCGTTATTTGTTCTGGGGTGCTGCGATACGGAGGAGGTAGTCTTTTTCTTCAGGCAGGTCGCCCCCCTCGAAATGCGATACACGGCCTTCTTTGAAAAAAACGATAACCCGGCTGCTGGTGATTTCACCATCGCCTTTTCTGATGCGGAACGGGTAGTCCCAGCGTGTCTCGTGGAACAAGTCGGTCAGCAGCGGGCTGCCGAGAATAAAGCGCACTTGTTCGGGGGTCATGCCCACTTTCAGCTGAGAGACCATTTCTTTGGAAATGAAATTACCCTGCTGAACATCGGGGCGGTAGACCGGCACTATGCCGAACAGTTTTGATTTTTGAACGGTCTGCGCGATGCCGCTATTGTCGGTTGTGGCCTCGGCGGCCGCGGGCGTAGTCGTCCACAGTTTGCTGACCGAGGAACAGCCGCTCAGACACAGGGTTGCCAGGGCAAGCGACAGCAGGCATTTCATTGGACGCGAGAACAACGGAATCATAGTGATCGGTGAGTGAATTAAGCAACTTCGCCAAAACGCTATATGATAAAGCAGTTCACCTTAACTGAAGCGAAATCATGCCGACCAACCCCGCCAACCTGAAATCCAGTGGATTGAAGGCGACGTTGCCCCGACTGAAAATTCTGGAGATCTTCCAAGGTAGTACGGTTCGACATTTGTCCGCCGAAGATGTCTACAAGCTGCTGCTGGCCGAGAATCTTGATGTCGGTCTGGCAACCGTTTACCGGGTCCTTACCCAATTTGAGCAGGCCGGTCTGCTGAGCCGCAATCACTTCGAGTCCGGCAAGGCCGTGTTCGAGCTTAATGAAGGCTCGCACCATGATCATCTGGTTTGCCTCGATTGCGGTCTGGTCGAAGAGTTCTTTGACGATGAAATTGAAAAACGCCAGCAACGGATCGCGGAAGAAAGAGGCTTCAAACTTTCCGAGCACGCACTCGCGCTGTACGGCAATTGCGTGAAGCAGGATTGCCCGCACCGTAACTGAGCTCGGGTACCGTGGAGTCAGGGGTGCGACAGCGCGTTTGACAGCAGCCGGGCGGTGATGTCCACAATGGGAATGACGCGTTCGTAGGCCATGCGGGTAGGACCAATAACGCCAAGCGTTCCCACAATTTTGCCGTTTGCTTCATAGGGCGCGGTCACCACGCTCATGGATTCCAGCGGCATCAGTTGCGATTCGCCTCCGATGAAAATCTGTACCCCCGTTGCCTTGCTGGACATGTCCAGCAGCGCGGTCAGTGTGGTCTTCTGCTCGAAGATATCGAAGAGTTTGCGCAGGGAGCTCATGTTCGAAGACAAATCTTCCACCGACAGCAGGTTGCGTTCGCCTGAAATAACGATATCTTCACCGCCGCTGGTCATCGCATCACTGCCCACCTCAACGGCAGCCTTCATCAGTCGCGTCATGTCAGTTTGCAGCTGCCTGAGTTCGTCCTTGAGGCGAATGCGGACATCATCGAAAGACAAGCCGGCGTAGTGCTGATTAATGTAGTTGGCCGCGTGCACCAGCTGGCCCGGCGTGTAGTCAATGTCGGTCAGCATCAGCCGGTTTTGCACATCGCCATCCGGGGCGACTATGACCAGCAGAATGCGTTTCTCGGACAATCTCAGAAATTCGATTTGCTGAAAGTGCATTTCCCGCTTGGGCGTGAGCACCACACCCGCGAATTGCGACAGCGACGAGAGCACCTGCGCCGCACTGGCGATGATTTTTTGCGAAGGTACGCCGGCCTGAAAGCGCGATCCCACTGAGCTTTCATCAATGCTTTGTACCGTGAGCAGACTGTCGACAAACAGCCGGTAACCGCGTGGGGTTGGTACCCGACCAGCAGAGGTGTGAGGGCTGGCCACCAGACCGAGCTCTTCGAGGTCTGACATGATGTTGCGTATCGTCGCCGGTGACAGCTCCAGACCGGAAATCTTTGCCAGTGCGCGAGAACCAACCGGTTGACCATCAGCTATGTAGCGTTCAACCAGTGCTTTCAGCAGTGTTTGTGCGCGAATATCGAGTTGCATGTGTTCTATTCTAGCGACAGCCAGCCTTGTGTGCCAGCGATGTTAAAGAATAGTGCTGCGCAGATGCAGCCATTGCTCCAATTCATGCAGCGAGCTGACCGAAGCATCAGGCTGAATGTGCGCGTCCTCGGCAGCCGGTGTCGCGCCATGCCGGTTGAGCCAGATGCCGGCCAGTCCGGCCTTCTGGGCACCCTCGACATCCAGCCGCAAGTCGTCGCCGATGTAGGCTACCTGTGACGGTGGCAGACCCAGGGCTTCGCAGGCGCTGTGAAAGACGACCGGATCGGGCTTGGCGCGGCCGATCTGATGGGCCGCCAGTGATACGGAAAAATGCTGATGCAGTCCGATCTGCTGCAAATCGGCCGCGCCGTTGGTCAGCGAACCCAGTGTGATTTGGTCAGCCAGTCGAGGCAGACAGATCGCGACGTCATCGAAGAGTGTCACCTGATTGCGGGCGGTGGTAAAGACAGCCATCGCTCCATCGATGTGCGATGTATCGGCGCCGCAGGCAAGAAAGGCTTCGGTCAGTGCGGCATGACGCAGGGCCCACAAATCGACGCGAAAGCGGGGATGACTGGCCATTAGTTCGATCCGGCGCGCGCGCATGGAAGCTATCGTGTAGCGCTCGGTCACCTGCGGTACCCGCGCTTGCAGCCAATCGAACATGAGCGTCTCTGCGCGTTCAATCACCGGTTTAATGGGCCACAGTGTGTCATCGAGATCGAACAGCAGTGCGAGGACAGGTTTGCGAAAAGGGGGGTGCATGGTGATTCCCGACGATTCATTCAGATCGACAATTATGGTCTAATCCCGTGCATGTCGAATTCCACCCCAATCACGCCCAGTCGTTTCCGTACGATTGCGATCATTGGCAAGCACGGCGAGTCCAGCAGCATGGGCTCGGTACTGGAGCTAGCTGATTTTCTGGAAAATCGCGGTCATCGTGTGGTGTTTGAAGACGAGACGGCACGGGATATTCAGCGTCCCGAAGCTTTGTCGGTCACGCCAGAGCAGATCGGAAAACGCGCCGACCTGGCGATCGTGGTCGGTGGCGACGGCACGATGCTGGGCATCGCACGCCAACTCGCCTCCTTTGACGTACCGCTGATCGGTGTGAATCAGGGAAGACTGGGCTTCATGACCGACATCCCGTCGGAGCACATGCTTTCGGTGCTGGCAGAGATTCTGGATGGCAAACTCACTTCCGAGCGACGCACCCTGATTGAGGGAGTCGTGCTGCGCGATGGTCAGCCTATTTTTCATGGGCTCGCGTTCAATGATGTGGTTGTCTCGCGTGGCGCGGGTGCGGGCATGGTAGAGCTGCGCGTCGAAGTGGATGGACATTTCATGTACAACCAGCGCTCGGATGGTCTGATTGTCTCCACGCCGACAGGCTCGACCGCCTATGCGCTGGCAGCAGGCGGCCCCATACTGCAGCCCGAACTCGGGGGGGTGGTCATGGTGCCCATCGCACCGCATGCG
>CAZXDB010000061.1:0-13925 GCA_964639465.1 uncultured Bifidobacterium sp.
GTACTAGTTGTGAGAACATCTTCCTTCGAGCCCAACTCGATTGACGAGCCATCTTTAGAAAAAAGATGAAAACTGCCAACATAGCTCGTTGCTGTAGTGTCGTTTGCCAATCCAGTTTGTGCCGCTGTTAACACTGTTGTTTGCAGATTGATGTTTCGTCCATCTGCAGCAGTCAGAACAATACCGCCGTTGTCACTTTCAGTATCTTTTGCTGTGACGCCAGTTGCACCAGAGATAAGGTTAATTGCTTCCGTGACCAGCTTTCGGCTCAATGCGGTATCAGTGGTTACAGAAATTGATGCCGTAGTGTAGCCATTAATGATAACTGTTCCACTCGCTGCGCCACCGGTCATCGCACTTCCAGAAACCACGTTTGCAGCTGTTTTAGCAACTACCCCGGTAGAGTCCGAAAGACGATTAATCGCAGCCACTTTGGCAATTGCACTACCCGCGTTATCATTTGTCGAGATTGCGTCATCATCTGCATAAGTCGCACCAACCTGAACTCCGTTGATCATCAGATCACCGTCGAGGAGTGCGCCTCTGGCCGCGAACGTACCGCCGAGACTTGTCACCGACGGCTGAATATCCGAACCAATATGATTCGCCTTGACCGAGTCAAACGACATCTCGATCGTATCTTCTTGGTTCGAGCCAGTCTGGATCACAACATTCTTCGCGCTGCCATCTAGCAACTTGATGTTGTTGTGATTTGTAGTGCCTGCAATGTGATTAATCTCACCAATCAGCTCATCAACTTCTAATTGGATTGACGAGCGATCAGCATTGCTCATGGTACCAGTAGCAGCCTGAACGGCGAGCTCACGCATACGCTGCAGGATGTTATTGACCTGGCCATAAGCACCTTCAGCGGTCTGGCTCATGGAGATCGCGTCGTTTGAGTTTTTGACCGCCATCTGAATGCCGCGAACCTGGGAGGTCATACGGTTTGTAATGGCCAGGCCGGCTGCATCATCCTTAGCCGAATTGATACGCGAACCGGTGGAGAGACGCTCCATCGAACGCGACAGCTTCAAATTGCTAGAGCGCATGGATTCTTGCGATACCAGCGCATTGACGTTTGTGTTAATCACGGACATGGTGTTTCTCCTTTAAAGTCCACTACATTCAGTTGTTGAAACTTGAGGTTTAGGTTCCTCACGGTTTTCAAAATCGGTACCTCGGAAACAAACTTGAGGAGAATTTTTCTAAAAGCCCAAGTTTCAGACCGTTTCGTTATGAAGCATGCCTTTCAGATCTTCAATACTGTGCGCCACTTTGACTACCACCTCGTTAGGAATCTGGCGGATGACCTCGCCGGACTCGAGATTCCTCACCATCACGATCGGACGGCCCAGCTTCTCATCCAGACTGAAATTCAGTCCACGACCACCATCGCGCATCATTTCGTTAATGCGGGTAATGGCTTCCTGCAAGTTCTTGCGCATGGTCTCAGTGTCGACCTTGATGGGCGCTTTCACGGGCGGCTTGATGGCGGGTTTTTGTACTTCGGTGGCTTCGGGCGCAGCTTTCTCAACCGCAACAGCCCCGACCGGCCGGGTGACCGGGGGCTCAGTGGGTGCTGCACGTGGCTGAATTGCTGTGACCATAGTTGTTTCCTTTCCAAGCAGGGAATAAATGAAATCCCACCTGTTCAGTCACAGCTATCGGTGCGAGCTTTGAGAACTTTAGGAAAAAGCGGAAAAAATTTGCCGCTGCCAGATTGGCAACGCTTTTGAACTAGGAGCTATTACTGCGGCCGGCAATCTGGAGCCTGAGCTTACTTATTGGTGTACATCGACATCATGCCCTCGAAGGTCGACTTCAGGCTGGTCTTCTGCGCATTCACACCGCCAACCAGACTTTCCATTAATGCAAACTGCTTGGTGTAGCGCGCCAGCAGGGTTTCCATTCTGGCTTTGATTTTCTCGAGCTGTTCGCTGTACTTATCGTTTTCGTTGTTAGCACTCTCCGTCTTGGTCATCAGCGGACCCGAGGGGGATACCAGGCTGGTCAGGCGCCGAAAAGCGTCCGCCGCAATACCGGAAGGCTGACTCAGCCGCTCGCTGAAATTATTCTGATTACCAGTCATCGCCTTGATAACGTCGCTGTAGTTATCCTTCAGTACGGTGTCCAACTTGGCTTCATCCAGCGAGAGCACGCCTTTGCTATCGGTTTTGAAACCCAAGTCACCCAGACTGGTGATGGTCGTACCCGGCGTACTAGATTGCCCAAAGAGCAAGTTACGCATCTGCTGCCGGACCAGCTTCACGGTCGAGTCACCCACCAGCGTTTTGCCGTAGGTCTCCAGCTCGGACTTGGGATCAGTGGTCTCCGCGATAATGCTGTTGAAATCGTTGTACGCAACGACCAGACCTTGCAGCTTCTCTTTGATGGCACTGGTGTCCTGGCTCATCACAATGGTTGCCGGCGACGTCGTTGTCGAGCGCAGTTCCAGCGTAACGCCAGTAATAACGTCACTGAAGGCATTGGTCTTGCGCGTGTAGCTGATGCCGTTGACAGTCATCGTGGCATCCGTCGCGGCGTTGTCGGCGGATGTCGTCAAACTCAGTATGCCGTCCGTGCTACTCGCTAGACTAAACGATTCGGACGAGCCGGACTCACCCTTGATCATGATTTTGTACGGCGTACCGCTCGATCCGTCATTAATCAGCTCTGCGGTGACACCGCGGTTGGCCTGATTGATAGCTTCCACCACGCCTTCGGGGGTGTCCGTGTAGGTCTGCTTCGACAAAACTGCTTGCGTGATGGTTTTACCGCTACTGGAAGTGATAGAAATATCATCACCACTGGCAGTGACGACGATATCGTCGCTTCCTTCCAAAATACGTAGGCGCTTTTGCAGATCTTCAGCGAGTGCCGCCACCGTTGGCACAGTGGGTGCCGGTATGACCGTACGAAGGTTATCGCCGATTTTGACGCTAAATGATTTGAAATTGTTCGTCGACGGTATCGTGCCAAAGGCAATACCCGTAATTTCGTCACCTGTTGCAGAAGGTGTACCTGCATCGGCACCGGTGTCGAGCTTGATGGTGGTCGATGTCGACAGTGTTGGGTCGTACACCTTGCGGGTTGTGGTACTCGAACTTACCATCAGCGTATTCGTGCCGCTCAGAGAAACGGTCAGATCATCGCTGCCATCCAGCGCGCGCAGCTGGGATGTCAGGTTTTCTGCCAATGCGGTCAAGTCAGCGCTCTCTGGCGCAGGGATTACATTGAAAGTCTCACCGTCGACGGTCACAGAAAAACTCTTGAAATCCGTCACCGACGGATTGGTGCCAAAACTCACATCAGTCACCGAGGACAGATACGTTGCCACCGGCGAAATGTCGGGCGTACCCACCGATCCGCCAGTCGCTGATGCGTCCAGTGTGAGTGACATTTGGCTGATGCGCTTGGTGTAATCCGAAGAGGTCGCGACCAAATTGCCATCAACGACTGACACGCTCAGCGTGTCGTCCAGCGCACTCAGTTGGGTTTGCAAGTCCGATGCGAGCGCATCGAGATCGGCAGTGGCAGGTGCGGGCGTCAGGCTGTAGCTGGTACCGTCAACGGTGATATCAAATTGAGAAAAATCGGCCGTCGTCGCCGGGGTGCCGAAGCTGACGCCCTCAATCGTGGCGCGTGCCGGGGCAGTATTCGTTGTGGAGCCTGAGCTAACGCCCGCTCTTGAGCTCGATAGCACCATGTCGAACAGCACGCCGCCATTAATCATGCTGGACTTGCTGGCATAGCCGGTGGACATGCTTCGCTGCGGTTGGGCCAGCGAGTTGATATTGACGGAATAGCTGCCAGCCGAGGCCGCTGTATTGGCGGTGACATTGAGTGCCGTTGGTGTGCTGTTCGCCACGGCCAGAGTGTTGTAGCTGCTACGGTCCTTGAGCCCAGCAAGATTGGTCTTGAGCTCGTTCATCATGAACATCACAGCAGACAGACCACTAATCTTGCTCTCGTTTTTGCTAATCTTGGCGTTGATCGCGTTTTCTTTGGGAATACGCTCGGCGTCCACTAGATTCTGGGCAAGCGCACTCACGTCAACGCCGGAGCCGGCGTTAAGCGAGGTCAGCAGCCGCTGGGCTGCTGTTTTATTGGCCGCCTGGATTTCAGCAGCTGTTGTGGTGGTCGAACCTACTGAGGACGTGGCCATGATCTTTTCCGGCGAGTCGCACTCGATCTTCTGCTATCGACACGACACAATTAATCTTTAGGGGTTGATCAAACTAAATAAGTCGCTCTATTTTTTGAGTCCGGCAAACAAACCATGCAATAAGCTGATGCCTATCAGTGAAGCAAAGACGCTGGATCCCGGCATGCGCCGGGATGACAATTTTTAGGCCTAAAGTTTTTCAAACGTCATCCCGGCGCATGCCGGGATCCAGCGTCTCTCGACGAACATTCACTAACTTTGACGTCAAAAGAGACAAAATACCTTTGTACTTATTCATTAGCGAATGTAATCAAACAAATTCAGCTGCGAAATCTTCGCAAAGCTGCTCTGCGCCGCTTCCAGCGCCAGCATGTCTTTGTTCATTTTGGTAATTGCTTCGGCGTAGTCCGTATCCTCGGACTGCGACAGCGTACTTTTCATGCGCAGCATGTTTTCCTCGGCCAGATCAATCTGGTTGTCGAGTTTGTTAACTGATGCACCAATACTGGCCAGGCTGTCCGACAAGCCTTGCTGCAAGGTTTCGACTTCACCTACCGCGCGGCGGATATTGACGCCATCATTCGACTGCAGCGCCGCCGACAAGTCATCAATCACCTGGAAAAACCCCACGGGTATGGGCTTACCGTCCTCAGCGGGACGGACAATTTTATCGAATGGACGTGTACCCGCTCGGTTCGTATCCACCGACGACTGATCGGCAATGCCGGCTATGCTGACGGTTTGGTCACCGGTATAAACGAGCTTGCCGTTTTCATCGGTATCAAACGCGGCCTTGCCGACCCGCGTGCCGGAGAAAATATAATTGCCATCGATGTCTTGCGTATTCGCTAGCGATAGCAGCTGATCACGTAGCTGTCGTACTTCAATATCAATTGATTTGCGGTCATTAGCACCATACGTGTCATTGGCCGCCTGCACGGTTAGTTCTTTCAGACGGGTCAGAATCGTGGTCGCATTGTCGACCGTTGTCTCCTGCTGCGACAGCTTGTCTTTGATCTGATTGATCGTGCTAACGTAATTTTCCTGACGCGTGATCGCCGACTTCAAGCGCGTGATCTGCGCGGATTGGTCCGGCGCATCACTAGCTTTGTTGATTTTTTTTGTCGTCGTCAGCTGCATCTGGGTTTTCGCGAGTCTGTCTTGCGTAATACCCATCTGCGCGATGGCACGATCAAATTTCAGATTGGTCGACATTTGCATGAGTTAGAACTCCTTGTTAGCGGCTGGCCTGCAATATCGAATCGAACAGTGTGCCAGCTACCTGAATCGTTTTTGCGGCAGCCTGATACGCTTGCTGAAACCGAATCAGATCAGCCGCTTCGCCATCTAGCGTGACACCAGACACTTTGTCGCGGGCTTCAATCGCCTGATCATTAACGACCTGCAGCGCCTTCTGAGCGATCGTTGCCTGACTGGAGAAATTACCGACCTTCCCTACTTCTTCGATATACGCCTGAGAAATCGTTTTACCTTCAACGCCGCCTATCACTGCCTTTCTTTCCAGCGCAATGATGTCGAGCATGTTTTGGTTGTTACCCTTACCATCCTGATTGCCATCGATAACAAATTTATCGCCGGATGCAGGTGGACCATTGAGCGTCAATTTGAGACCACGATATTCGATACCTGCCATCGGATCGTAGCTGCGCTCTGCCAAGACAGTGATCAAACCATTCGCTGGATTTTTCCAGGTGATCTGATACTGATCGTCGCTTGTAAACTGTATGTCGTATTTTTCAGCACGCAGCGCCAGCAGACGTGCTTCATTTAATGTGGCCGGGGCTGCCATTGTGGCATCGTAGCTACCGGCGATCGTGGCCGAACCTTCCGACACAAAAACCAGCAGATCTTCGGTCACAGCGCCGTCAATATAGACACCGGTACGCAAACCCAGCTTCGCCAGCTCGGCCGGACCGTTACCTATCTGCTCATCGGTAAAGCCCAGACGGATCTCTTCTTCCGAGGCTAAGGTCAACTGCCCTTTATAACTGCCATTACCCAGACCCAGTGCATTGCTGCCGCCAGTGAGCGTGCTGACACGAATATCAGCACCACTGCCATTGGCCAGTGTCAGATTGCCCTCGGCATCCACCTGTGCGTAAATTTTTGAATAGGTACCGCTGGTCACGCCCAGCGCATTCCCTTCATCGGCATCGCCGATGACAATGTCCTCACCGTCCTCACGCGTCAACACAATCTCGCTGGTGACAGCATCCATCGTCGCGGTAACACCCGTCGTTGCGGTCGCTACGTTGATCATGGCGACCAGATCAGCCCGATCTGTGAAACTACCATCGGACTCGGAGCCAGTAATCGTCACGCCATTAATTTCGAGAGTCTTGCTCAGACTCTGGGTACTCAAGCTGGCAACCACGCGTCCAGTATCGGCGCTATTGATGGCGCCGGCCAGATCTTCCGCAGACGCAAAGCTACCGCCCGTGGCTGATCCGGAAATTTGTACATCGTTCAAATACAGCGGCTTGGTCAGGCCGTTTTCTATGCTCGCCGCAAGCAAGCGAATCTCGTTGTAACCGTTCGCAAATACCTGTGGATCGAGGGAGGTGCCCGTGGCATTGAGCCAATTCACCATGTCAGGCACCGACAAACGACGACCGAGATCCAATCCGCCCAGCGCGACACCGTTAATCGTTAGCGTGTCAGCTGCAATGGCATCGACCGTGGAGGGAATCCTGACGCTCTCGATGCCTGCCTCAAGCAAAAGTGTCGGATAGAGACTGGTCGAGTAGGTGCCAATCGGTGTACCCAGAAGATTCAGGTCACCGGCCTCCCCGTCCGTGCCATAGCCAATGCTGATGGCGTCATCTTCACCAAAATTGAGCTTGCCTTTGTAATCGGTCTGGGCGACCAGCTTACCGTCATCATCCATGGTGCCGATTCGAATATCGTCACCGCCATAACCATCCGCGTTACTGAGAATCAGCTTGGTGCCCGTGTCATCCAGCGAGGCGACGACATTGGTCTCATTGCCCAATGAGCCGTTGATCAGATCACTCAGCTCTGACATTGTGCGTCCGGTGGATGCCTCAATCGCCACGCCATTGATAAACAGACCCGCTTCCGGATCAATATCCAGTTCAGGCGTCGTCGTCAGCGCATTGATGCCGACAGGTGGCGTCATACCTTCGGTCGCACGCATCATCCAGGCGGCCATATCGCTGGCCTGCAAGGTTTGCGCAGGTGATGTCGGCAACAGTCGCGGCAGCACACGTCCATTGATGGTCAGCCGATTCGCAGGAATTTCCGTCAAACCGACGGGTATTTCCTCACCAATTTGGGTGTCGCGATCAAGAAATGAAGGCAACACGTTATGGTCGGGTGTAAAACGCGTCGCCTTGTCATATTGCTCGATCGGCTTGCTGATCAGTCCATAGAACGACGACATCTGCTTGTAGGCAGCATCACCGGAGCGATTCAGATAGTCGGTGGAATAGGTCGATCCGGGGATGAAACCATTCGCCGAGGTCATCAGTGCACGACGCGCCACGTCATCGGTAATGGGGCCACCCAATAACTGACGACCATCCCGCGTAAAGACCTGTAGCTGCTGGCCTTCGCTGGCGCCATCCATGAACAGCGACCAGTTATTGCTCCCCAAGGGAATTTGACCCAACAAGAGATCATTCGGCGTCGCAATACCTGCTGAGAGATTGGCATTGTTTTTCAATACCTGCGACAGTGGCTTGACCTTGGACGGGTCAGGATAGCTGGCTGAGTAGCTCAGTGTTGCATCGACGTTACTCAGGTTGTTTTCATTTTCGATCACGCGAAACAATGCGCCCGCAGCGACTTTCTCCGTATCCTCGAGCGCGACAAAAATGCCTCCGGCAGGTCGATCAATCTCGGTCCGTTTGCCGGTTGCCGGATCAGTAATCATGACTGGAGCGATCCGGAATAAATCCTGACCCACCTCACCCCGACTATCAATACCATTACGATGAATCTGATTGAGCTCTTTGGCAACCGTGGTCGCCAGAAAATCTAATGAGGTGAATGTGGGCTGCAACACCTGCTCACGAAAACCCATCAAACCACCCAGCTCACCACTGCTGATGCCAATGACTTCTTCAGGTGCTTTTCCGTAGGGATCGGCGATGATCGATACGCGTGAGAGGTCCGCCTCATCAAATTTGGCTGCGAGCCTGACGGATCGGTCGCCCGTAACGATCTGACCCGCGCTCGAGATATTCCCGATGCTGACACCGACGCTGCCATTGACTGCGGTCGATACATTGATCTTGACCAGCCTGGAGAGTTTCGTCAGCAGCAAATCGCGCTGATCCAGTAAGTCTGGCGGCTGTCGGTCGGCAAAAGGCTTTCCTGCCAGCTGTTTGTTTACCGTGGCAATCTGTCCGGCCAGCGTATTGATTTCTGCGACTTTTGAAGCAATTGCTTCGCGGGTCTCGGTATCGACACCCTGCATCTGCGTCGACAATTCGCGAAAACGCGACGCCAAACCGTCCGCATCACGCAAGAACTGTCCGCGCAAAATGGTTGATGCCGGATCGACTGACAACTGACGCGCCGTGCCAAAAAATTTATCCAGTGCGGGTGGCAAGCCAACGGTATCGCTGCCCATGATGTCGACGATGCGATTTCCATAATCGACCATCGGACCCTGGGTATTCATTTCGCTGGTGCTGTTACGCAGATTTTGTTCAAGAAACTGGTCATAAGCCCGCTTGATGCCCGCAACACTCACGCCGGTGCCGAGATAAATTTTCCCCTGCTGGCGCGGCATGTTCTCGGACATCGAGGTCTCTTGACGCACATAGCCTTCCGTACCGACGTTGGCAATGTTGTTGGAGACGGTACTCAGCGCACGCTGATAAGCGGCCACAGCGCTACTACCAATGGTGAGTATGTCACTCATTATCGCGCCCCGGTGTCAGGCACAGGCGCAACGCGTCCCGGCTTGAGTGTGAATTTATCGGGACGCACCAACGGCAGTGCAGACTGCGTGCGCTGTAGGGTCATGCTCTCCTGAACTACATTGAGCGGTATGGGTGCGGGCTCGGCCTTGGGATCAAACGCCGGCTGCGGTGCATTGGCGCGGTCCAGGTGCTTGACTAGCATGTCGGCCACACCCAGGGTGTTGCGTTGGGCGAGCTTTTGCGAAAGCTCACGGTCATACATTTCCTGAAAGGTGTCTTCGGCATCGGAGCCGTTGAGCTCACTCTTGTCGATCGTCTGACGCATCGACTTGAGCATCTCGTGGATGAACAAGGCCTCGAACTGGGTCGCTGTGTCACGCGTGGCTTTCTCGGTCTTCTGCTGCGCTTGTCCGCGCAGACTCGCCATACCGGCGAAGTCAACCGAGGATTGCAGCATCGACGAGTTGAGGCTGTCAGCCATATCAGATCACCACCAGCTCGGCACGCAGGCTGCCGGAGCTTTTCAGGGCTTCAAGAATCGCGATCAGGGCTGAGGGCGAAGCGCCCACCTGGTTGATCGCATCCACAATCTGACGCAAATCCACGCCTGCCTGGAACAGGAACATCGGCTTGTTCGGTTCGTTCACCGCAATATTCGCGTTCTGTACATCGGCGGTCTGACCGCCAGCAAAAGCATTGGGCTGACTGACTTCATTGGTTGCTGCAATCGCCACCGAGATCGTGCCGTGTGATACAGCGGCAGCGGTGACTTTGACGTTACGGCTGATGACAACGGTACCGGTGCGGGAGTTCACCACGACGCGTGCCGCAGCTTCACCCGGAACCACGTCCAGATTTTCGATCATGCTCATGAAGGTAACGCGCTGGGACATGTCGGCCGGAGCGCGCACAGCGATCGATACCCCGTCCAAGGCATTGGCCGTATCGGCACCAAAGTTTTTGTTAATGGCATCGACGATGGCGCGGGTGGTCGTGAAATCCTGATCGCGCGTGTTCAGCACAATAAAGTCAGACTTATCAAACGGCGTGTCGACCATACGCTCGACCGTGGCGCCATTCGGAATGCGTGCCGAGGTTGGCACACCGATGGCGACTTTGGAACCGGCTGCGTTGGCATCAATACCGGTGGTGTTTACCTGCCCTTGCGCCAGTGCATATACCTCACCATCGACACCGCGCAGACTGGTCAAAATCAGTGTGCCACCACGCAAGCTGCTGGCTTTGCCGAGCGTGCCAACGTTGATATCAATACGCTGGCCGGGTTTGGCCATGGCGGGCAATTCGGCCGTCACCATCACAGCGGCGGCATTCTGTACATCAAATCGACCCGCCGCTGCAGCAGCCCGTTCAAAGTCGGACAGTGGGCCATCGAGGCCCACACCCATTTTCACGAGTATCGAACGTATGGTCTGCACGGTGAACGCCACCTGCGCACCGTCACCGGTACCCTGCAGGCCCACCACAATGCCGTAACCCACCAGCTGATTGGTACGCGCAGCAGCGGCCGATGCAAGATCTTTGACGCGATCTGCATGAGCAGGCTGTATCGCTATCAAGCTTAAGGCGATCGTGCCGATAAGTCGTTTAAGGGAAAAGTTCATCAAATGCTTTCTCAGAACGGCCAGAATTTATAAAGGAAGCTGGTACCCCACCCCGCGCGAGTCGCATTCGCCAGGTCGCCAACGGCCTTATAAGAAATCTGCGCACTCGCCAAGCGACGCGACTGCACTGTATTAATCGCGCTAACATCGTCCGGGCGAATCACTCCTGATACCTGAATCACTTCGCCGCCTTCAGAGAGTGACAATTGCTTCTCGCCGCGCACGACCAAGTTACCATTGGCCTGCACTTCGATCACCGTCGCGGCCACTGATCCAGACAAGGAAGCACGCTGATCTGCAACACCGGTGCCTTTATTAGAGATGGCGGCACCGTCAGTCTTCAGGCCATCCAGCAGACGGTTGCCGTTCATTGTCACGTTTGCGCTTTGTATCGCTGTCGCGAGGCCGGCAGGAACCACATCATTGGACGATTCGCGGCTGGTTTCATTGTTGAGCGAGCGCGCCGCTTGGGTCGATTCGGATAGCAATACCGTGATGATGTCGCCCACACGATAATCACGACGCTTGGCCTGCCACAAGTCAGTACTATCCGTCGCAAAAATCGCGCCCGTTACTTGTTTGTTCGTCTCGCGCGGCAGCGGTGTCACTGGCGCAAATTGGGGGGTGTGCGCCAGCGGCATAGGGCCGGCACAAGCGGTCATCAGTACGGCGATGGCCAGTGTCGAGAATGTGGTGAGCTTATTCATGAGAATCCTGTGAATTTTTTATTACAGGTTATTGTTCAGGAAGCGCAGCATGCCGTCGGCGGCAGAGATGGCTTTTGAATTGATTTCATACGCGCGCTGGGTCTCGATCATGTTGACCATTTCTTCCACCACGTTGACGTTGGACGATTCCAACATGCCCTGACGAAGCGTACCCGCGGCTTGTGTGCCCGGATTCAGAAACTGCGGTGGACCACTGGCGATGGTTTCTTTATAGAGGTTGCCACCCAAGGGCGTGAGACCGGCTGCATTCACAAAGCGGGCGATCTGAATCTGGCCGAGCTGCTGCGCGCCGCCACCGCCATAAATTTCAACGCTCACGGTCCCATCTTCACCAATCGTGATCGATGATGCATTGCCCGGAATGATGACGGGTGGTGCCAGCGGATTACCCGTAGCAGTCACGAGCTGACCGACGTTGGAAAGCTTGAATGACCCATCCCGTGTGTAAGTGAGGGTACCATCGGGCATAGTGATCTGGAAGAAACCCTCGCCGGCGATCGCGATATCGAGCGCATTCTGGGTGTTAATCATATTGCCCTGAGCGTGATTTTTTTCAGTCGCCACAATACGAGTACCGGTACCAACCATCAAACCGGTCGGTGCCTGGGTCGTCTGCGCTGTCTGGCCACCGGCCTGACGCACGTTCTGATACAAAAGATCTTCGAACATCGCGCGGTCGCGCTTGAAGCCGGTCGTGTTGACGTTGGCCAAGTTATTCGAGATAACGCTGAGTCGGGTGCGCTGCGCATCCAGACCCGTCTTGGCTACCCACATTGATGCATCCATGATGTCCTCTTTCTTTTCTATTCAGTCAGTGCATTAGTTTCGCGTGCGGAGCATGCTGGCACCGGACTCGTCGAGTGATTTTGCTTCCTTGATCGTCCGCACCTGCGTCTCATAGGAGCGAGAGAAATCAATCAGCTTCACCATCGCAGTGACCGGATTGACGTTGCTGCTTTCGAGCGCACCCACAGCAACGATCGGTTGATTTGGGCCGGGGTTGAAATCCCCATTCGCCAAGCGATATTGCTGCTGCGGCGTATACAAGCTGTCAGGCCGACGCTGAAACACGATGTTGCTGGCGTCGCGCAACATTAGACGCCCGACCAAAATCTGCACCGGGGGTGCCGGCTGCGCGGGGTCGCGCGCGTAGACGTCACCCTCGCGTGTGATCTCGACATCAAAGCCTTGCGGAATCGTGATGGGTACCCCGTCTTCAGACAGTACGGGGTGATAGGAACCGTTTTCCAGTACACCCTGGCTATTAAGATGCAAGTCACCGCGGCGGGTAAAGGCCAATGCGCCGTCTCGGGCTTGAACACCGAGTACAGCGTTGTCCAGCAACGCGACATCTAGCTTGTTACCGGTGGCCATCAACGCCCCAGGTTCCAGATTCACCGCATTCGTCTTTTCGATGAAAGGCTGAATTCGTGTATCGAAGCCGTCGCCTTTGGCTTTCACGGCCACCATTGCACTGTCGAAGCTTCTCTTGAAGCCGACAGTCGACACGTTGGCCAGCTCGTTATTGAGCTGTTCGCGCAGCAGTCGTCGTTCATTGATCGACGCCATCGCGGTAAAGGCTAAACGGTCCATATCGGGCTCCGGTTATCTGCTGCCGTATTAGCTACGGATGTTAATAATGGCCTGCGTCAGCGTATTGTTGGTTTCAATCGCTTTGGCATTCGCCTGGAAGTTACGCTGAGCCGTAATCAATTCAATCAGCTCGTTGGTCAAATCCACGTTGGCTCGTTCACGTGCACCAGCACGAACCGTGCCAAAGCCCGCAGAACCAGCTTCACCGTACTTCGCATCACCTGACTTAGAGGTTGCGTAGTAGCTGGCGTCACCAATCTGTCGTAAACCCGTCGGGCTGGCGAAGTTCACCAGCACGATCTTTGCCAGCGATTTCTGCGAACCATTCGAGTAGGAAGCTGATACCAGACCATCGTCACCAATATCCACACCGATCAGGTCACCTTCAGGCCGACCGTTTTGGTCTTGCTTGAGCACCGAGAAAGGTGATGAGTACTGTGTCGATGAGACGTAATCAATCGAGAACTGCAGCGTCGCGCCCGAATCACCAATGGTGGTTGATTTGAAGGCAATCGCTTCCAGTGGCGACTTCAGATTACCGGCGGTGTCAAAGGTCAGTTCACCCTTGTCCAGGAAAATCGGCGACCAGAGATCGCGTGTTTCGTCCTCAGAGAACGTGCCCGGATCCGAGGTTTCCAGACCATCGCGATCCACATAGAGCGGGAAGCCATCGGCATTTTGTGCCTGCGGTGGTTCAATCCAGCGACTAGTCGTTCCACGCGCACTGGGCAAGCCATCCAAGCCCCAGATACTGTTGGCCGAGACCTTCAGGAAGGAATCATCGCCCGTAGTACCCGTCTTGAAGACAAAGCTTTTGGTGTTGGTACCGGGATTGGTGACGATATCAAGTGTCACGCCGTTGACGGTACGTCCGAAATTATCTGCCAGCGCATTCACGCGG
>CAZXDB010000062.1:0-13801 GCA_964639465.1 uncultured Bifidobacterium sp.
CAAATTGGATTGTGACGCGCGTATGGAAGCTATGCCGTCACTTAATGGGATCAGTGAAGCAAAGACGCTGGATCCCGGCCTGCGCCGGGAGCGAGTGGGGAGTTCGTATCGCATGCGATACGCCCACGTAGCGGTCATCACATGCAGGTAATGACTATTTTGAAGCCAACCGTTCTTAAAACGTCATCCCGGCGCAGGCCGGGATCCAGCGTCATTCGTTGTGTATCAGATGATTTTGACAGTGAAAAATAGGAAGCTACTTAATCAGGCAGAAAAATCAAACCACCGCCCCGTCAGTCTCATCTTTCGGCTTGACCGGCTTGAGCAAATCTTCCCGCTTCACACCCAGCCACATCGCCACGGCTGCGGCAACGAACACCGACGAATAAATACCGAACAAAATACCAATCGTCAGCGCCACGGCAAAATAATGCAGCGTCGGACCACCAAAAATCAGCATGGACAAAACCATCAGCTGCGTCGATCCGTGAGTGATGATGGTTCTTGAAATCGTTCTGGTAATTGCGTGGTTCATCACATCCGGAGAGTCGAGCTTTCCGAAGCGACGATCACGGAAAGTTTCGCGCACCCGGTCAAACACCACCACCGACTCGTTGACCGAGTAACCCAGCACGGCGAGCACCGCTGCCAGCACGGTCAGGGAGAACTCCCACTGGAAAAATGCAAAGAATCCCAGAATGATCACCACGTCATGCAGGTTCGCGACGATTGCAGCAACGGCAAACTTCCATTCGAAACGAAAAGCGAGATAAATCATGATCCCGACCACGACGAAAGCCAGCGCAGTCAGACCATCGTGCGCCAACTCCTCGCCGACCTGCGGCCCCACGAATTCCACGCGGCGCAAGCTGACCGTGGCATCTTCCGCCTTCAGGGCCTCAAATACCTGCGTACTTGCCTGAGCAGTTGTCTTGTCTTTTTGCACAGGCAAACGGATCAGCACATCCTGTGCCGTACCAAAGCTCTGCACCTGACTGTCCGTAAATCCCAGCGTCCCAACCGTCCGGCGAATCCGCTCCAGATCAGCTGGCTTAGCGTATGAGACCTCCATCACCGTACCACCGGTGAATTCAATCGACAGATGCAGCCCTTTGGATACCAGGAAAAACACCGCAGCCACAAAGGTCAGCGCGGAGATGATGTTGAACACCAGCGCATGCCGCATGAACGGTATGTCTTTTTTGATTCGGAAAAACTCCATGACTTTCCTTTCAGTGGACCGTACCGTCTCAGACGGTCGGTTTCCAGACTTGACCAATTGAGACGCTCGTGAGCTTCTTGCGACGGCCGTACCAGAGATTGGCCAGTGCGCGCGCCACCACGACTGCAGAAAACATGGAGGTCAAAATACCCAGGCAGTGGACAACGGCAAAACCGCGAATCGGTCCCGAACCAAAAATCAGCAGCGCCAAACCGGCAATCAGCGTCGTGACATTCGAATCCAGAATCGTCGCCCAGGCGCGCTCGAAACCGGTGGCAATGGCAGCCTGCGGTGAATTACCGTTGCGCAGCTCTTCGCGAATACGCTCATTGATCAGCACGTTCGCATCGATCGCCATACCCAAGGTCAGTGCAATCGCCGCAATACCCGGCAACGTCAGCGTGGCCTGCAGCAGCGAAAGCAAAGCGATCAGCAGCATCACGTTGACCGCGAGCGCAAACACGCTGAACGCGCCAAAAATCAGGTAGTAAATCACCATGAACACCGTGATCGCCGCAAAACCATACAGCGTGGAATTGAAGCCCTTGCTGATATTTTCTGCGCCCAGCTGCGGCCCGATGGTGCGTTCCTCGATGATTTCCATGGGCGCTGCCAGCGAACCGGCACGCAGCAGCAGCGCCAGATCCGTCGCAGCGGCCGGCGACTCCATACCGGTTATCTGGAAGCGGGAACCCAGTTCGTCGCGAATGGTCGCGACCGTCAGTACCTCACCCTTGCCTTTTTCAAACAAGACGATCGCCATCAGCTTGCCGACCCTGTTACGTGTCGCTTCGCGCATCTTGCGGCCACCATCGCCATTCAGATCAAGGCTGACCGAGGGCTGCTGGTTCTGGTCAAAACTGGCTCCGGCATTGGAAATGTAGTCGCCGGTAATGACCGGGTCTTTGTAAAGAATGACCGGCGTTGCCTTGCCTGATTTGAACAACTCCGAGCCCAGGGGTATTGCCGCGCTTTCTTCGGTACCACGGCTGATGGTTTCATCCACCATGCGCACTTCGAGCGTCGCGGTGCGTCCAATGATGTCTTTCGCGCGCGAGACATCCTGCACACCCGGCAACTGCACCACAATACGGTCAGCACCCTGACGCTGAATCACGGGTTCGGCCACACCGAGTTCATTGACGCGTTTGGAGAGAGTGGAAATGTTCTGCTGGACCGCGTCTTCCAGTGTGCTCTTCAGGGCCTGCGGGTTGAGCGTCACACGCAGACGCATCCCTTCGGCGTCCTGTACCTCCGTCATTGCCAGCTCGGGCATCTGCGCGCTAAGCACTTCACGCGCAGCATTGAGTGTCGTCTCATCCCGAAAAAGGATGTTGACTGCCTCCGCTTCACGCGACAAGCCCGCGAAGCGCACGCGCTTTTCAACCAGCAGCGCTCGCACACCGGTTTGCACACCCTGCATACGCTTGGCCAGAACGGCGCGGGAATCGACCTGCATCAGGAAGTGCACACCGCCGCGCAAATCCAGACCCAGATACATGGGCAGGGCATGCAGACTCTGCAACCAACCAGGCGTGTTGGGCAGCAAATTGAAGGCAATCAGATAGCTGGGATCAGAAGGGTCGCTGTTGAGCGCCTGCTCGAGCGCCGACTTGGCCTTGAACTGCAGGTCGGTCGTGGCGAAACGGGCGCGCACGGTGCCGTTATTGCCCAGGTCTTCGTAGAAAATCGTTTCCACTTGCACACCGGATTTTTCCAGCGCCGCGCGTGCGCGACTAACAGTATCGGGACCGAGCTTCAACGTGGCCTTCGCGCTGCTGATCTGTACCGCTGGCGACTCGCCAAAGAAATTCGGTACGGTGTACAGCACACCCATGCATAGCACGAGCAATATCAGCACATATTTCCAGAGGGGATAACGGTTCATGGCATCCTGCATCAAAAGAAAATGTCCGGCTCAGGAGCCGGACATGCGGGGAATCTGACCCTTACAGGGCCTTGATGGTGCCCTTGGGTAGCAGCAGCGTGACAGCGGCTTTTTGCATCACGATCTCTGTGCCTTCGGACACTTCGATCGTCACATAACCGTCGTTGACTTTGGTTATTTTGCCGACCACACCGCCCGCGGTCACGATCTCATCGCCTTTGGCCAGCGCGTCGATCATTGCCTTTTGTTCTTTCTGCCGCTTCATCTGAGGGCGGATCATCAGAAAGTACAGCACGACGAACATGAGAATGATGGGCAGGAAGCTCATCAGGCCGCCTGCCGCGCCTGCGGGTGCCGCTGCCTGCGCATAGGCGTTGGAAATAAACATGGACTGCTCCGGTGAATGGTTATTCAAAGACCCGACATTTTAGCATTCCAGCCCTCCTCCTTTGCTGCGCCGATACGTTCAGCTTTGCGCCAGCCTCGTGCCGGGGATCAGGCCCGCACCCTCGAGAATGACGCGATAAACCTCGCCAACCAGATTGCGCGCGTAATCCAGCGCCGTCCAGCCACTCCGAGATTTAATCTCCAGCGACGCCTCATACGCTACCAGCAAACGAACCAGGGTATGTTATTTAAATAGCAATCAAGCATCAGCGGCGTCTGACAAAAAACGGAATCGACTGCTCGGCTCACTCGGAGCCTGCAGACCATACCTTGGGACTAAAAATTAGTCGAATTTGATGCTTAGTCGCATACGGAGACCGTTCAGCACTTTCAGCAGCCTCGCGCGCGGTCTGCCGAGAATTTCACACGAAATTCAGCAAATCGATGTTCATCGATAGCGTTTCGCATTTCCTGCATCAGCTCAAGGTAATAATGCAGGTTATGAATGGTATTGAGGCGCGCACCCAAAATTTCGCCACAACGATGCAAATGATGCAGATAAGCACGCGAGAAATTCTGGCAGGTATAGCAACTGCAGCTCGCGTCCAGCGGCTGCTCCTCATCTTTGTAACGCGCATTTTTGATCTTCACATCACCATAACGCGTGAACAGCCAGCCATTGCGCGCATTGCGGGTCGGCATCACGCAATCAAACATATCGATACTATTGGCGACGCCTTCCACCAGATCTTCAGGCGTTCCCACACCCATCAGATAATGCGGCTTGTGCGCAGGTAATTTCGGCCCCGTGTGAGCCAGAATGCGCTGCATGTCTTCCTTGGGCTCGCCCACCGACAATCCACCAATGGCCACGCCGTGAAAATCCATGGTTTCCAGACCCGCCAGCGATTCATCGCGCAGCGATTCATACATGCCACCCTGAACAATAGCAAACAAGGCATTCGGATTGTCTTCGCGCTGAAATTCGTCCAGCGAGCGTTTCGCCCAGCGTAATGACATGCGCATAGAGATGCCCGCTTCCTCACGCGTTGCAGGACGGCCATCGATTTCATAGGGCGTACACTCATCAAACTGCATCACGATATCGGCATTCAACACCCGCTGAATCTGCATTGAAATTTCAGGCGACAGAAACAAACGGTCACCATTGATCGGCGAAGCAAACTTCACACCCTCCTCGGTAATTTTTCGCATCTCACCCAGAGAAAACACCTGAAATCCGCCAGAGTCGGTCAAGATGGGTTTATCCCAGCCTATGAAACGATGCAGCCCGCCGAAGCGGCGAATGACGTCTAGCCCCGGGCGCAGCCACAAGTGAAAGGTATTACCAAGAATGATCTGCGCATGAATCTCATTGAGCTCGACGGGTGACATCGCCTTGACCGAACCGTAGGTACCGACCGGCATAAAGATCGGCGTCTCTATCGTGCCATGCGCCAGTTCCAGCCGACCGCGCCTTGCATGACCATCCGTCGTCAGCAGTGTAAATTTCATACGGAGCTTTCCCTGTCCAGCAGCATAGCGTCGCCATAACTAAAAAACCGATAACGCTGCGCTATCGCATGCGTATACGCAGTACGTATGCGCTCATAACCCGCAAAAGCAGACACGAGCATCATCAGCGTCGATTTCGGTAAATGAAAATTCGTAATCAGCCGTGTGACCGTTTGAAACTTAAAACCCGGTGTGATGAAAATCTGTGTGTCATCGCTGCCTGCGACCAGCTGACCCGAGCGTGAAGCGGATTCCAGAGCGCGTAAACTGGTGGTACCGACCGCGATTACGTCCCGTCCTGCCTGCTGCGCCTCACGAATCGTTGCGACACAGTCAGCAGAAATGTTGTACCACTCGCTGTGCATGGTGTGCTGCGTCAGATCTTCAGTGCGCACTGGCTGAAAAGTACCCGCGCCGACATGCAGCGTCAGCCAGGCGAGGCGAATGCCTCTGGCCTGCAAGGCATCGAGCAAGGTCTGATCAAAATGCAGCCCGGCCGTTGGCGCAGCGACTGCACCCGGCGATTTGGCATACACGGTCTGGTAACGCTGCGCATCCACCGCATCGGGCGTGTGCGTGATGTAAGGCGGCAGCGGCAGGCTGCCATAGGTTTCAATCAGCGTCAGCGCATCACTGGGGAAGTGCAGCACAAAAAACTCGCCGGCCCGCTCGCCGACCTCGACCTCAAAGGCATCACACAGTCGCAAGCGCATACCCGGTTTGGGCGACTTGGACGCGCGCACCTGGGCCAGCACGGTCGTCGTGTCAACCACCCGCTCGACCAGCACTTCCACCTGCCCGCCACTGGCTTTGACACCGCGAAAGCGCGCATTCAACACGCGTGTGTCATTGAAGACCAGCACATCGCCGGGCTGCAGCAGCGTGATGATCTCCGAAAATGAACGATCGGCGACACCATCACGCATTACCTGCAGCAGCCGCGAGCCACTGCGGGTGGCCAGCGGCGCCTGCGCAATCAATTCGGGCGGCAAATGAAAATCGAAATCGGCGAGTGAGTACATGACGGTTTGAAGTGCGATCGATCGAGCAGGCTGCAAGAGGAACGGTAAAGCGGTAAAAATGATCCGCTGTGCTTACCGCGTGAACTCGCCGACAAAAGCCGGTATTCTACGCTGCGCCCGAACAGCCCAGCCCCTCATGCCTGCGACCCGAAAAAAATCCAGCCATAAATCCAGCCCGCCGAAAAGCCTGCGCACCGCCGACCGCCTGGCCCGGCTCGGCTTGTCCACGGACATGGCTCTGGTGCTGCATCTGCCGATGCGCTACGAGGACGAGACCCGGCGTTATTCGATCGGCGATGCGGCACGGCTGTACGGACAGTCGGTGCAAATCGAAGGTCTGGTCACCGCCTGCGATGTGCAATACCGGCCGCGCCGGCAGCTGGTGGTGACACTCGCTGATGACACCGAGCAGCTCACGCTTCGCTTCCTGAATTTCTATGGCAGTCAGGCCACACAAATGGCGGTAGGCAAACGGCTACGTGTGCGCGGTGAAATGCGCGAGGGATTTTTTGGTCTGGAAATGGTGCATCCCACCGTGCGTTCGGTCGATATCGACACCCCGCTGCCAGACGTGCTCACACCCGTCTACCCAGCCGGCGAAGGTCTGTCGCAGACGCTGCTACGCAAGGCCATCGATGCCGCAATGACGCGTATCGATGCCAGCGACACGCTACCTGACGCGTTGCGCGAAAAACTCAGACTCATGCCATTCAGCGAAGCCGTCAAGGTGCTGCATCATCCAACGCCCGAAGTTGATGAAAATGCGCTGAGCGAGCGCACGCATCCGGCATGGATAAGCATGAAATTCGATGAACTGCTCGCGCAGCAATTGTCGATGAAGCGCGCCCAGGCAGCGCGCCGCCAGCAAGGCGCGCCGGTGTTGGCCAGCCCCGGCTCACTGACCGAGTTGCTCACCCAAGCCTTGCCGTTTTCGCTGACATCGGCACAGCAGCGTGTACTGGAAGAGATACGCGTCGATCTGGCCGCGCCTTATCCGATGCAGCGGCTGCTGCAAGGCGATGTGGGCAGCGGCAAAACCGTCGTGGCCGCACTGGCTGCAACGCAGGCAATCGACAACCGCTATCAAACCGCCCTGATGGCGCCCACCGAGATCCTGGCCGAACAGCATTTCCGGAAAATCGCCGGCTGGCTGGCGCCGCTGGGCGTCAATATCGCCTGGCTGACCGGCAGTCTGAAAAAACGCGAGAAAGAAGAAGCACGCACACGCATTGAAGACGGCACCGCCCAGCTGGTGATCGGCACACACGCACTGATACAGCAGGATGTGGACTTTGCCCGACTCGGACTGGTTATCGTCGACGAACAGCACCGCTTCGGCGTTGCGCAGCGGCTAACGCTGCGCAACAAAGGCATCGACAGTGTGCCGCATCAGCTGATGATGTCGGCCACACCGATTCCGCGTACGCTGGCGATGACGTATTTCGCTGATCTGGAAGTATCGGTCATCGACGAATTACCACCCGGGCGCACCCCGGTCATCACGCGCCTGATTGCTCAAGAGCGACGCGATGAGGTAATCGAACGTGTGCATGCTGCCGCCAAAGAAGGCCGGCAAATTTACTGGGTTTGCCCGCTGATTGAAGAATCCGAAGCCCTGCAACTGCAGACGGCCACCGATACCTATGTGATGCTGACCGCGGCCCTGCCCGATTTGCGCGTCGGGCTGGTGCATGGCAGGCTCAAACCAGCCGAGAAGCAGCAGGTAATGGAAGCGTTCGCGCAGGGCGAACTGCAAGTACTGGTCGCCACCACCGTGATTGAGGTCGGCGTCGATGTGCCGAATGCTTCGCTGATGGTGATCGAGCATGCGGAACGCTTTGGCCTGTCCCAGCTGCATCAGCTGCGAGGGCGCGTGGGCCGGGGTACCGATGCCAGCGCCTGTCTGCTGATGTATCAGGGACCGCTCGGGCCGGTCGCAAAACAGCGGCTGGCGATCATGCGCGAAACTGCTGATGGCTTTGAAATCGCACGACGGGATCTTGAAATACGCGGCCCCGGTGAATTTCTCGGCGCGCGACAATCCGGGCAAGCGATGCTGCGCTTCGCCGATCTGGAACAAGATCAATGGCTGGTCGAGCAGGCACGCGATATCGCACAGCACCTGCTCCTCCACCACCCAGCGATCGCGGACGCCCATTTGGCGCGCTGGCTGGGTGCGAAGGAAGACTATCTGCGGGTCTGACACCGCCGAGCCCCGCACCGCAATCATTCCCCCCGCCACCGCTACCACAGCTCCGCTCAGACACTTGTGCGACACTTACAGCTATGACACTGACAGAACTAAAATACATCGTCGCCGTCGCGCGCGAAAAACACTTTGGCAGGGCTGCCGAAGCCTGTTTCGTGGCTCAACCCACCCTCTCTGTCGCCATAAAAAAACTGGAAGACGAGCTGGGAGTACCCATCTTCGAGCGCGGCGGCTCTGAAATATCGGTCACTCCCATAGGCGCACAAATCGTCGCGCAGGCCGAACATGTGCTGGAACAAACTGCCTACATCAAGAATATCGCCAAGCAAAACATGGATCCGTTGGTTGGTGCGCTGCGGGTCGGCGTGATTTACACCATCGCACCTTATCTTCTGCCGCAACTGATACCAACGCTGATCGATAAGTTCCCGCAGATGCCGCTGATCCTGCAGGAAAATTTTACGGTTAAGCTCATTGAGCTGCTGCGCGCCGGCGAACTCGATGCGGCGATCATGGCCCTGCCTTTTAACGAACAGGGCATGATGGTGCGAGCGCTGTACGATGAGCCTTTTATGATTGCTCTGCCTCGACAGCACCAGTGGGCAGAACGCACAGCGATCTCCAGCACCGAACTCAAGACTGAGACCATGCTGCTGCTGGGCGCGGGCCACTGCTTCCGTGATCAGGTACTGGAAGTCTGTCCCGAGATGTCACGTTTCTCTACCGGTGGCAGCGGCATTGCGCGGACTTTCGAAGGCTCATCACTGGAAACCATCCGTCATATGGTCGCCTCGGGCATCGGCATCACGGTTTTGCCGAAAGGCTCGGTCCCGGCGACACTTGGCGCAGATCATATGCTGCGCTATGTGCCTTTTGAAGACCCGGTACCATCGCGGCGCGTTGTCATTGCGTGGCGTAAAAGCTTTACTCGTGCCGGTGCGATTGAAGCGGTGAGACAGTCGGTTTTGTCGTGCGCGATACCGGGCGTCACCATGCTGCCGGATGCGGGACTGGAAGAAGGTTGAACTGGCTGATGAGCTATTGGGACTGCGTCGGTAGCCGGATTTGATGGTGAGTTGAACATTGAAGCTGTGCCGAAACTTAATGTCCATTAGTAAAGCAAAGACACTGGATCCCGGCCTGCGCCGGGATGACGATTTTGGGGGCAGTAGCATCTCAAGCGTCATGCCGATTTTGGACCAATAACTTTTGAAGCGTCATCCCGGCGCAGGCCGGGATCCAGCGTCTTTCGTTATGCATCCACTGATTTTGACAGTGAATAATACGAAACCCTTAGCTCCGTGATGACTCATCGACTCATTCTCTACGCAAAACTGGTCCGCCTGGACAAGCCCATTGGTAGTTTGCTGTTGCTGTGGCCAACCCTGTGCGCGTTGTGGCTGGCTTCTAGCGGTAAACCGAGCTGGCATCTGGTGGTGATTTTTTCAATCGGTACGGTCTTGATGCGCTCGGCAGGTTGCGCCATCAATGACTTTGCCGACCGCGATTTTGATCGTCATGTCAAACGCACCGCAGAGCGCCCGCTGACCGCCGGCCTTATTCAGTCCTGGGAAGCCGTGATGGTGGCTATCGTGCTGGCCCTGCTCTCGCTCGCATTGATTTATCCGCTGAACCTGCTCACCAAACAACTCTCGGTATTCGCGGTACTGATTGCCGCGAGCTATCCCTATTTCAAACGTTTTTTCGCACTGCCGCAGGCTTATCTGGGTATTGCCTTCGGCTTTGGCATTCCGATGGCTTACGCGGCCGTGCTCAATACGGTGCCCATTGAGGCGTGGATGCTCCTGCTGGCGAATGTCTTCTGGGCGCTGGCCTATGACACCGAGTACGCGATGGTTGACCGGGACGATGATCTTCGCATCGGCATACGCACCTCGGCAATTACCTTCGGCCGGTATGACGTGCTGGCCGTCATGCTCTGTTATGCCATCAGCCTGGCGCTGGTTACGGCAGTCGGTCTGCAACAGGGGCTGGGCAAAGGATTTTTGCTCGGCATTCTCGCGGCCGCTGGTATCGCTGTTTATCACTGGACGCTGATTCGCGGGCGTGATCGGATGCAGTGCTTTGCTGCGTTTCGCCATAACAACTGGCTGGGTGCTGCCGTGTTCGCAGGTGTTGCATTGGGATGAACCCGGCCTGACCCATTGATTGCCGCGCGCAGACAACAGCGGCAGTTTTTCTCCTCCGTTTTTCTTGTGAGTCCCGCGTACTGGGACAGATAATTGCGCGTCCATAAAAGCCCCCGTTGCGGTAATGCGGGTCAGTTAAGCTGAAAATTTTGTCGGGTCCTTGACAATTCGAAAGACGCTGGACCCCGGCCTGCGCCGGGGTGACGACTTTGAGGTCCACAGTCCTCCAAACGTCGTCCCGGCGCAGGCCGGGATCCAGTGTCTTTCGTTGTGCACAAGCAGCTATAGCCGTTAACTGACTGGCATTACCCGTTGCGGTGGCATGAACGATTATTTTTCTACCCAAACACGATGGACATCTCCGAACTGCTCGCCTTCTCAGTCAAGAACGGCGCCTCCGATCTGCACTTGTCTGCCGGCTTGCCGCCGATGATTCGAGTTCACGGCGATGTCCGACGCATCAACTTGCCGCCCATGTCGCACAAAGAAGTGCATGCGATGATCTACGAGGTCATGAGTGATGCGCTGCGCAAACGCTACGAGGAAACACTGGAAGTTGATTTTTCGTTCGAGCTGCCGGGTCTGGCCCGCTTTCGTGTCAATGCCTTCAATCAGGATCGGGGGGCAGCCGCAGTGATGCGGACGATTCCTTCAAAAATTCTGTCGCTGCAAGATCTGAAAACGCCACCGATTTTCACTGATCTGGCACTCAAACCACGCGGGCTGGTGCTGGTTACTGGTCCCACCGGTTCGGGCAAATCCACCACGCTCGCGGCGATGGTCAATCATGTCAATGAAAACGAATACGCGCATGTACTGACGATTGAAGATCCGATTGAATTTGTTCACGAATCCAAAAAAGGCCTGATCAATCAGCGCGAAGTCGGACCGCATACGCAATCATTTTCGGCTGCACTGCGCTCAGCCCTGCGCGAAGATCCGGATGTGATTCTGGTCGGTGAATTGCGCGATCTTGAAACGATACGACTTGCGCTCACTGCCGCTGAAACCGGGCATCTGGTATTCGGTACGCTGCACACGGTCTCGGCATCCAAAACTATCGATCGCATCATCGATGTATTTCCGGGAGAGGAAAAAGACATGGTGCGCGCGATGCTCTCGGAATCCCTGCAGGCCGTGATCTCGCAAACGCTAATTAAAAACCGAGAAGGTAACGGTCGGGTAGCAGCCCATGAAATCATGCTGGGGACACCCGCCATTCGAAATTTGATTCGAGAAGCCAAAGTCGCGCAAATGTATTCGGCCATACAAACTGGTACCGCGCTGGGCATGCAAACCTTGGACGCCTGCCTGATGGACCTGGTGAAAAACCACCGGATTTCAATATCCGCCGCTCGTGCTGCCGCCAAAATGCCTGAGAACTTCACGAGCTGATCATGGAAACCACGCGCGCGCAATCACTGATGCATCAACTACTGGGTCTGATGAAAGAAAAAGGTGGTTCAGATCTGTTCATCACCGCCGGCTTTGCACCCGCCATCAAATTCAGCGGCAAACTCACACCGGTTTCAAAAACAATACTATCGACCGAGGAAAGCTCCGCACTCGTTCATGCGCTCATGAATGAATCACAATTAGCAGAATTTCAGTCAACGCATGAATGCAATTTTGCAGTCAGCCCACAAGGCATAGGGCGATTTCGTGTCTCGGCTTTCATGCAACAAGCGAAAGCGGGCATGGTGGTGCGAACCATCACGACCGACATACCTGATCTGGATACGCTGAACGTACCGCCACAACTCAAAGATATCGTGATGTCCAAACGCGGGCTGATCATCATGGTCGGTGCAACAGGCTCAGGTAAATCCACCACACTGGCTGCAATGATCGGGCACCGTAACGCGAACAGTCACGGCCACATCATCACCATCGAAGATCCGGTGGAGTTCGTGCATCCGCATATAAATTGCATCGTCACACAGCGCGAAGTCGGCACCGACACCGCCGACTGGCACACCGCCCTGCGCAATACCTTGCGACAGGCGCCTGATGTCATTTTGATCGGCGAGATTCGGGATAGGGAAACCATGGACCATGCGATCGCCTTTGCAGAGACCGGGCATCTGTGTCTGGCCACGCTACACGCCAATAACGCCAATCAGGCGCTAGACCGTATCGTTAATTTTTTTCCGGAAGAGCGTAAGCAGCAGGTATTAATGGATCTTTCGCTGAATCTGAGGGCTATGATTTCGCAACGCCTAATCCCCGCCAAATCCGGCAAAGGTCGCTGTGCTGCGGTTGAAATCATGCTGAACTCGCCGTTGATATCGGACTTGATTTTTAATGGCGACGTACATCAGATCAAAGAGCTGATGAAAAAATCCCGCGAACTGGGCATGCAGACCTTTGATCAGGCACTGTTTGATCTGGTCGATGCTGACAAGATTTCTGTCGAAGATGCACTGCGTAACGCCGACTCCGTCAATGATCTGCGGCTCTCAATCAAGCTGCATGGAAAAAATTCACAGGCTACTGATAAAGGTGCGTCGATTGAGGGGCTGGATATCATCTGAAGCGGAATCATGCCGTTCAACATATCAGCCCTTACCAAATTCCTCACCCATCTCCCGGCTACGTTTTGCCGCCGCATGCATTGCCGTAGCAATCGCCTCGCCCACACCCGCGCCCTGCATGGAAGCAATCGCCGCATACGTTGTGCCACCCTTGGAAGTCACGCGCTCGCGCAGCACGCTGGCCGATTCGGGCGATTGCTCTGCCAGAGCTGACGCACCCGTAAATGTAGCCAGGGCCAGTGCATAGCCCTGCTCCGCAGTGAGGCCAAGCTCAACCGCCGCCTGCTGCATCGCTTCCAGAAAATAAAACACATACGCCGGACCACTGCCAGAGATCGCCGTTACGGCATCCAACTGGCTTTCATCCTCCAGCCAGACGGTTTGTCCAACAGCTCGCAGAATGGCATCCGCAGTCTCGCGCTGCTCAGGCGTCACGCCGGCACTCGCCGTCATACCGGTCACACCTTTGCCGATGAGTGCTGGCGTATTAGGCATGGTGCGCACAATCGCCTGATGCCCGTTCAGCCAGCGCGACAAATCAACAGCACGGATGCCCGCCGCAATTGACAAGACCAGCTGTCCGCTTACCTGCGGCGCAAGGCTGCTGGCCACCTCGCGCATTTGCTGCGGCTTCACCGCCAGCACCAGCACATCAGCCGCCGCCACTTCGCTACCGGGTGCTGATGAGGTCTGAACGCCAAACTGGGAAGACAGTGCAGCCAGTGCATCGGGATTGACATCGACCACATGAATGTTCGAAGCAGCCGTCAGTTTGTTGGCCAGCCCACCAATCAGAGCCTGCGCCATATTGCCACCGCCAATAAAACAGATCTTCAGATTATTTTGCATAGTCGCGTTGTCCAAAAATTGCGGT
>CAZXDB010000063.1:0-13632 GCA_964639465.1 uncultured Bifidobacterium sp.
TTCATGGCATTGGCTGATGCCACTGACATGGCCGTCGGGGAAAATGCAATAGCCGCCTTGATTCGGGGATCAGCCTGATTGGCACCATTGGATTGTCCGGCGATGGATTGCACCGTCAGGGCGCCGTAGGAGTGTCCGGCAATACCAATTCGTTCACGATCAATAAAATTTTTGAGATCAGGATCCGTGAGACAAACATCGATCACATATTTGCAATCAGTGACTCTCAATCCATATTGCGGAAAGGCCAGTGCATCACGTAGATTGGATTTGAGCGATTTTTTCGATGTGTCCCAGATGTCGTCATTCGTTACCGGATGCGACAGGGTCACCACCACAAACCCTGCTTTGCGCCAGGCTTCACACCAAGGGGCGCCGTTATTTAATCCACTACCGAGTCCGGGTGAGTAGATGATGAGTCCGGTTTTTTCTTTGACGATGGGCAGGCGGATCCGTATACCTATTTTTCGCTTGGTCGCCGGATTGAACAATGAATGATCCAGCGGCTCGTTCAGGTTGGCATCCGGGCGGATCAGGCGCTCGGGATTGGTCGGGATCGGTTGGTCAGAGGCGACAGCGTCGGTCGAAGGCGTGTGCGCCGATTTGGGAGGCGTCGCCGATGATGTTCTGGCGGATGCGGGCAATCCCCAGCCGGCAATGAGCAGCGTCCCCAGTCGTCCTAGCCGAAACAGCGTCCGTCGTTTTTGAGTGCGCTTGTGTTCAGGCATCAGTACGATAGCAAAATAACATTTTTGTTTTCTGCGCCAATGGCTAGTAATTTCTATAAGTATTATCACTGATCATCCGACGTTATTGCCGTGTGTTTGCGAATGATGAGGGCGTTGGAATCGTCGAATATAATCGTGACGCAAATGGTCTTGCTTGCGTCGTGATGATGAGTTGATACAGGTACTCACCCTGCCATCGTTGTTTCCCGTTTTTTCAGCTGAATTTGCCCCTTGAAACTGTCCCAGCTCCTGCAATCCGATCCCGATAGCCTCTACTGGCAAGCCCAGGACCTCAGGCAGCAGAAAGTCGGAGAACTGGCGTTGGCAACTGCGCACCGGATGTTCAGTATCGCGTCGCTGATGGGCATGCATGCAGCTCGCTATCATTTGGGTCTGATGAATCTGCGGGGCGAGGGCCGTGAGCGTGATCGTGTTCGGGCACTGATGTGGTTCAGGCTGGCGGGTAGTCGTGACGAACCACGCGCTGCCCGTCAGGCGGCTGAATTGGCAGCCGATCTCAAGCCTGCCGACATTCGTCAGGCGATGCAAAGCGCAAAGCGTTTCGATGAAGCCGTAGTGAAGTTCAGAGCCGCGCGCGGCGGCGAGGATGCACAGGCCATGGCAGCGCTGGGCGCGCTGCTGATGCAGGGTGATGGCGTTGATCAGGATATGGCCCTTGCGGTCGAGTGGCTGTTGCAGGCCGCAGAAAAAAATCACGCCGAGGCCCAGTGGCGCTTGGGGCTGGCGTATGCCCGGGGCGATGGCGTGCCGAAAAATACGGCGGAGGCTGCGCGCTTGCTTCAGTTGTCTGTAGCTCAGGCAAACAGCGATGCGCAATTTCACTGGGCACAGTGCTTGGAGCAGCAATCGAATCATGTGGAGAGTCGGGCGCAGGCACTCAGCCTGTACGAAGCCGCCGCACACCAAGGGCATATGTTGGCCCAGCTGCATCTGGCCCATTCACTCAGAGCCGATGAAGTCATTCACACGCATGAACATGAGGCCAGTGTGGTACCGGCACCCCGTAAATCGAGCCGGCGAAGTTCGGCGCCGCATCTCGTGCGCTCACTGAATTTTTTCCGGATGGCGGCTGAGCAGGGGAATCCCGAGGCCCAATTCGAATTAGGCCAAATGCATGCTCAAGGACTGGGCATTACCCAGCAATTCGAAGCCGCGGCCGACTGGTACTTGCTAGCCGCAAAGCAGGGGCATGCAAAAGCCCAATTTCATTTAGGGTTTTTGTATTCTCACGGGCAGGGTGTCAGGCAAGACTATGCAAAGGCCTATCAGTGGTACTGCATCAGCGATCGCTTTGGTTATGCGCTCGCAAAAAAAAACCTTGCGTTCATGGGTAAAAAACTCGATGCCGGTGAACGAGAAATGGCACAGTGGCGCGCGGAAAGTTTTGTATTTAGCGTGCAGGAAAGTCAACAGGATTCTCCTGCGTAACAAAGTCCCTGCCGCCGCCACCATCGCATTCATCCCGTCACAGCCTTGTTTCAGCGCAGGCTTGGCTTATGCATGAGTCATCGCACTGAGGCAAATCAAAGTCTGCCAACAGATTGTTTTTTATCGGGTCATAGAGACGTCGGGTTTGTGTTCTCAATAACGTTGATCAATCGTCAAATTTTTGATTTTCAATCAGCCACTCGATTGGCAGTGATATTGTTCTTGTGCACTAAGCCTCTGAACTATTTTGATTCATCCTGTTCTGAAGGCAGTCTCGCAAATCGCTGACAGGCATCTGTCGAGCAATTGGCGAAAAATCAACCCACTACTGACAAGAGGCAATTCATGAAAAAAATTCTGACCGTCCTGGCCCTGATTTCATTGGCTGCCTGCAGCAACTTACCGGTGGACCGCAATCAGGCGGGAGAAGTGAAACACCCGGATACTTTCCACTCCTACATCAATTAAGCGCGCTGAGCGGTACGGGGAGTCCCCTGTGCCGCTGAACAGGCATTTGATGCGTAGCATTTCCGGAGAGTATCAAGTCTTCATGTAAAATCCGAACGATCGTGCTAAATCGGACGGAGGCTGCATGAATTTGAATTACGCGCCAGAAGAACTGGCGTTTCGTGACGAGGTGCGGGCTTGGCTGAAGGCCAGCCTGCCGGCTGATCTTCAGCACAAAATTCTTAACCACAAGCGTCTGACGCGCGAAGACTGCGTTCGCTGGCACAAGATCGTCGCCGCCCAAGGCTGGGTCGCACCCAACTGGCCGGTCGAATACGGCGGCACGGGCTGGAGCAAGGTGCAGCAACATCTTTGGGAAGAAGAGTGCGCGCGGGCTGGCACACCGCCGATCATGCCTTTCGGTGTGAATATGGTGGCGCCGGTCATTATGGCTTTTGGTAATGAAGCGCAAAAACGCCATTACCTGCCGCGCATTCTTTCGTGTGAGGACTGGTGGTGTCAGGGTTATTCCGAACCCGGCTCCGGTTCCGACCTCGCGTCACTGAAAACCCGTGCCGAGCGCGATGGTGACCACTACATCGTCAATGGTCAGAAGACCTGGACCACGCTCGCGCAACATGCCGACATGATGTTCTGTCTGGTTCGCACCGATCCGGCAGTCCGCAAGCAGGAGGGGATTTCTTTCCTTCTGATTGATATGAAGACCCCGGGTATTACGGTGCGACCGATTATCACGTTGGACGAAGATCATGAAGTTAATGAAGTTTTTTTCGATCAGGTGCGTGTGCCAGTCGCCAATCTGATCGGCGAAGAAAATCGCGGATGGACCTATGCGAAATATCTGCTCGGCCACGAGCGTACCGGTATTGCGGCGGTGGGTCGTTCCAAACGCGAACTGCAATTTCTGAAGCGGCTAGCTCTACGGATGCAAAAGAGTGGTCGTCCGCTGCTCGATGATGCGCTGTTTGGCGCCAAGGTGGCTGCACTGGAAATCGATTTGATGGCACTTGAAGTCACCGTCTTGCGCGTGATCTCTCAGGAAGCCAAGCGCCGCGCGCCCGGGCCCGAGGCATCGATGCTGAAAGTGAAAGGCACAGAAATTCAGCAGCGGCTGACTGAGCTGATGGTTGAAGCTGCGGGTCCGCTGGGCTTGCCTTTCGAGCTGTCGTATCTCGAAGGCGACCAGGCATCCGCAGTCGTGGGCGATGATGACACCGCACCCCTGATGCCTTACTACTTCAACTACCGCAAGACCTCGATTTATGGCGGGTCGAACGAGATCCAGAAAAACATCATCACCCAGATGATTCTGGGTCTTTGAGAGAGGCGAAATAGGATGGAGAACGACGATGGACTTTGACCTGAACCCCGAACAGCAGCAGCTGGCCGATGCGATTACACGCTGGGCTTCAAAAGACTACGACTTCGAAAAGCGCAAACAGATCATCCGCTCTGAGTCAGGCGTGTCGGCCGAGGCCTGGCAGGCGCTGGCTGAACTCGGCGTGACCGCTTTGCCAGTGCCTTCAGCGGATGAGGGTTTTGACGGCACGGCGATTGATCAGATGGTGGTGATGCAAGCGCTGGGACGTGCGCTGATCGTTGAGCCGATCTTTTCGACTGCGCTGGGCGTGCAGTTTCTGAAACTCGCTGGCGGGCAGGGCGACGTACTGAGCCGCGTTGCCGGCGGAGAAATGATCCTCGCCTGCGCGCTGAGCGAGCGACAGTCACGGCATGAACTAGCCCATATCGAAACGACTGCCCGTAAGGTTGATGGTCACTATGTGATCGATGGCAGCAAATCCACCGTGCTGCATGGCGCGCAGGCTGATTGTCTGATTGTGTCTGCCCGTAGTGCTGGTGAGGCCAGTGATACGGAGGGTATTTCCCTGTTCATCATGCCGGCAGACAGCGCCGGCATCAGCATGCGCGATGCGCGCAGTAATGACGGCATGCGCATGGCGGCGATCGATTTCAAACAGGTGCGTGTTCCGGTGTCGTCGCTGTTGGGTACAGAGAGTAAGGGCTGGTCACTGCTGGAGGCAGCCAGCGACCATGGTGTTGCGCTACTGTGTGCCGAGGCGCTGGGTGTCATGGAAGCGCTGACCGAGGCCACGCTGGAGTATCTGAAAACCCGGCAGCAGTTCAGTGTCCCGATTGGTAAATTTCAGGTGCTGCAGCACCGCATGGCTGAGATGTTCATGCAATTGGAGCAGGCACGCTCGATGGCGATGCTGGCGGCGGTGGCCGTTGCATCGGATGATGCGAACGAACGCCGTCGCGTGATTTCAGCGGCCAAAGCTCGCATCGGTGAGGCGATGAAATATATCGGGCAGCAAGCCGTTCAGCTGCATGGCGGTATGGGTGTGACCAATGAACTTCCGGCGGCACATTACTTCAAACGCTTGACTACGATCGAGCTGACGTTGGGCGATACGGATCATCACCTTGCGCGTTTTATTGCCCAGCCGGGCTTTGCTTCAGTGGATTGAGCATCTGATTTACAAAGGAAAATGCATGCGAACGTTTGACACGCCCGAAGCACTGGAAGCGGAAGTTGGCAAGGAAGTCTCGGTCAGCGAGTGGCTCACCATCAGTCAGGAGCGCGTGAATCAGTTTGCGCAAGCGACGGACGATCCGCAGTGGATTCATGTCGATATTGAGCGTGCCAAGCGTGAATCACCGTTCGGCGGCACGATTGCCCATGGTTTTTTGACGCTCTCTTTGCTGCCGAAATTTTTTGAGGAAAAGGTTGAGCTCCCGTTCGGCAAGATGAGTATCAATTACGGCACCAACAAAGTCCGCTTCCCGTCACCGATGCGCGTCGGTGGTCGGGTGCGCGGACGGTTTGCTCTGCTATCGGTCGAGCGTCTTCCGGATTGCGTGCAGAGTGTCTGGAAGATGACGGTCGAGCAGGAGGGAAGTGACAAACCGGTTTGTGTTGCGGAGTCGGTGTTGCGCAGGTATTTCTAGTTGGATGTTTTTACTCCGCTGGCCAGAGGCTAGCAAGCGGCTCGCGTCAGTTAACAAAAGACACTGGATCCCGGCCTGCGCCGGGATGACATTTGAAAAGATGTTGGTCTCAAAATCGTCATCCCGGCGCAGGCCGGGATCCAGTGTCTTTTGTTATGGATTAGACGACTTTAAAAATCAAAAAAACGAAGCTGTTTAGCGTTGAGTCTCACGTGCTAACCGATCTGCGAGATCATTAAAATCCCGCGCCTCAAGATCAAAAATACTCAGATCACCCACCGGCTTAGTCACCGCAGCACCGTACTCTGCAGGTCGATGCACGTAAGCCGTCTGCAGACCACAGCTGCGCGCAGCCAGCAGATCATCTTCGTGGGTGGCGACCATCATCACGTCCTGCGGATTTAGATCAAATAATTCCGCCACGCCCAAATAGGTTTCTGGATCCGGTTTGTAATGCCGGAAGACTTCGGCCGAGAGAATCAGATCCCAAGGTAGCTGCGCGTGTTTGGCCATGTTCGTCAGCAGCGACAGATTGCCGTTCGAGAGTGTGACGATGGTGAACGCAGATTTCAGTCGCGTCAGACCGGCAACCGTATCGTGCCAGGGGTCAAGCCGGTGCCAGGCGCGGTTGAGGTGCTGGCGACCGGCTTCGTCCAGATCGATGCCGAAATCAATCAGCAAGCGATCCAGAATCAGGCGATGCAGGTCATCAATTTTTGTCCAGCCCAGCTTGCCGCTGCGAACTTCGGCCATCGCTGGCTGGTAGCCAGCACGCCAAGCGCTCGCAAAGGCATCACCCTCAATACCCGGCATGATTGCTTCAGCCTCGCGGCTGATCGATCCATGCCAGTCAACGACGGTACCAAAGACGTCAAATGCCAAAACGAGCGGGCGGTGCATGTGCTTATCGCTTTTGGTATTGGGTGCCACCAAACAGCATCTCGCGTGCCTTGTCATCGACGAGCGGTTTACGCAAATGCGTGAGCACTTCAACGCCACGCTGCACGGCAGGTCGCTCGGCGATCTCGTCATGCCATCGCTTGGCGTTTGGATAATCTGCCCAGTCGATACCTTGATTTTTCCAGGAGCGGGTCCACGGGAAGCAGGCAATGTCGGCAATCGTATACTCGTCACCTGCAATGAAACGGTGTTTGGCCAGCTGACGATCCATGACGCCATACAGGCGTTTTGCTTCATTGGTGTAGCGCGTCACCGCATACTCGATCTGTTCGGGCGCGTAGATGCGGAAGTGGTGTGCCTGACCCAGCATCGGGCCGAGGCCACCCATCTGAAACATCAGCCATTGCAGTACGGTGAATTTTTCTCTGTCCGTTGTACCGAGAAAGCGGTTCACCTTGCTGGCCAGATAAACGAGGATCGCACCCGATTCGAACAGCGAGATCGGCTGGCCATCGGGCCCGTCAGGATCAACGATGGCGGGGATTTTGTTGTTCGGCGAGATGGCGAGGAATTCTGGTTTGAACTGGTCACCCTGGCCGATATCGACGTTATGCGCACGATAGGGCAGGCCGCATTCTTCGAGCATGATGTGTACTTTATGGCCGTTGGGTGTGGCCATGGAATAGGCTTCGATCATTGGCTTGTCTCCTTGCTTAAAGACGCTGGATCCCGGCCTGCGCCGCGATGACGGTAGTGGTCGTGGCGACCGTAAAATTCCCACCGTCATCCCGGCGCAGGCCGGGATCCAGTGGCGTTCAAACTTCGAACAGCCGCATGCTTATGAACGGGTGACCGGCAAATCGACACTTTCACCCGGCAGGCTAACGTATTTTGCAATCTCCAGTTTGGCGATCGCATTACGATGAACTTCATCTGGACCATCGGCAATCCGCAGTGTGCGGTTATGCGCCCACAGCTGCGCCAGCGGGAAATCGTCCGAGACACCGCCACCGCCATGTGCCTGAATCGCCCAGTCAATCACTTGCTGTGCCATTACGGGCGCCAGTACTTTGATCATCGCAATTTCGCTCTTGGCGAATTTGTTACCGACCGTGTCCATCATGTAAGCGGCCTTCAATACCAGAAGACGCGCACTGTCGATCATGATGCGCGATTCAGCGATGCGCTCGCGCCAGACGCCTTGCTCGGAGACTTTTTTACCAAAAGCCACGCGCGCATCAATGCGACGGCACATCAGTTCCAGTGCGCGCTCGGCGGTACCGATGGCACGCATGCAGTGGTGAATGCGTCCCGGTCCGAGACGGCCCTGGGCAATCTCAAAGCCGCGGCCTTCGCCGAGCAGGATGTTCGATGCCGGTACGCGCACATTATCGAAAGTCACTTCGCAATGCCCGTGCGGTGCATCGTCATAACCAAACACGGACAGCGGGCGCACAACCGTCACGCCCTTGGCATCCGACGGCACCAGAATCATCGACTGCTGTGAATGGCGAGGCGCGTTTGGATCGGTCTTGCCCATCAGGATGTAGATCTTGCAGCGCGGATCACCGGCGCCCGAGGTCCACCATTTACGGCCATTGATCACATACTCGTCACCGACACGCTCGATACGGGTGCTGATGTTCGTGGCATCAGAAGAGGCAACATCCGGCTCGGTCATGGCAAAGGCCGAGCGGATTTCACCGCGCAGCAAGGGCTCCAGCCACTGGCGCTTGTGCTCTTCGGTGCCGTAGCGCTCGATGGTTTCCATATTGCCGGTGTCGGGTGCCGAGCAGTTGAAGACTTCCGGTGCCCAGGGAATGCGGCCCATGATTTCACACAGCGGCGCGTAGTCGAGATTGGAGAGTCCCTCGGGTGCGCGCTCAGACTTTGGCAGGAACAGATTCCATAAACCTTCTTTGCGAGCGATGGGTTTGAGCTCTTCAATGATTTTGGTGGGTATCCAGCGATTGCCTTTTTCCAGACCGTTGCGGTCCACTTCATCTTTGTAAGCGCGCTCATTCGGATAGATGTGCTGATCCATAAAGCGCAGCAATTTTTCGCGTAACGCCTGGCAGCGTTCTGAATATTCAAAGTCCATGGTCGTGTCTCCTCGCCTTTTGGGTAGTAATGTCGGTGGTTTTATTTTGTTCAAATGCTGCGCTTGCCGGAGGCATATTCCCAGCCCATCTCGGCCATCGGACGTGCGGCCTGTCCGTTTCTCAGTGCTTCTTCACTCGATGCGGTACCGTCCTGATAGCGTTTCATGATGCCCTGCAGGATGCCCGCCATGCGAAACATGTTGTAGGCCAGATAGAAGCGGAAATCATCCTTGTTGATGGCAATGCCGGTGCGCTCGCTGTAACGGGCAATGTACTCATCTTCCGAAGGGATGCCCAATGATTTGAGATCGAGTCCGCCGATGCCGCGGAACAAACCGGGCTCGATGTGCCAGCTCATGCAGTGATAAGAAAAATCAGCCAGCGGATGACCAAGGGTCGACAATTCCCAGTCCAGCACGGCCAGAATGCGCGGCTCGGTCGGATGGAAAATCATGTTATCCAGACGGTAGTCGCCATGCACGATGGTGGTGATCTCGCCGGCCGGAATATGCTGGGGCAGCCATTCGATCAGATGGTCCATGGCCGGGATGGATTCCGTTTCAGCGGCTTTATACTGACGGGTCCAGCGATCGATCTGGCGACCAAAATAATTACCGGGCTTGCCGTAGCTTTCCAGTCCCACTGCTTTGTAATCGGTGCTGTGCAGCTGAGAAATCACGCGGTTCATCTCATCATAGTGTGCCGCACGGTCAGCGGCGCTCATGCCGGGCAATGACTGATCCCAGAGTACGCGCCCTTCAATAAACTCCATGATGTAAAAAGCGCGGCCAATGACAGACTCGTCATCACACAGGGCATACTGGCGTGCTGCCGGAAAGCCGGACTTGGACAGCGCATCCATCACACGAAACTCGCGATCAATCGCATGCGCCGAGGGCAGCAGCTTTTCGGCGGGTGCGGGTTTGGTACGCAGCACATAGCGATGGCTGCCTGCCGTCAGCTTGTAGGTGGGATTCGATTGTCCGCCTTTGAACTGCTCAATCTGCAAATCACCGGTGAACCCCGCGACATGCTCGCGCATATAGGCTGAGAGGGCGTCGAGGTCGACTTTCAGTCGTTCAGTAACGGGCTTGGTGCCCATGAATTCTTCATACATTGCTTCAGTCTCCTGCTGGTTTCCGTTGTGTGGATCGGTTTTGTGGCGGTGTCGATGCAGCGGATGTGCTGTATTACAAGCCACGGGCTTTTCTGTATTGATGAAAGAGGGCTTCCATAGTGGTGCCACGCGACTCGGCCTGCAGTGAGGAGATCGGCGAATAATTCATGATCCGTACGACCCAATCATTCGCTTGTTCACCCACATCCATCGCATTGATGCAGCCGGCGGTTTGCGCAAGATTGCCCATGAAAATACGCTGGCCGGTCAGGGCATAAGACAAAATCGCCCGGTTCACTCCACCATGCAGCACCAGCAGCACAGTGTCCCAGTCGCTGTCGTTGCGCAAGCGATCAATGGCCGGATGCACGCGATCCATCAGCTCGCCCACACTCTCGCCCCCGAGGAAGCGCTTGTCTTCAGGTGCAATACCTTCGAATGCGCCGGTGAACGCCTCTTTCAGTTCAGCGTCCGGGATCGCCGACAGCCGGCCGCCACGGATTTCCACCAGATCAGACCACTCCTGAAGATCGATGGTCTGACCTGTTTCGGCCAGGACGCGCGTGGCAGTTTCCACTGTGCGCGGCAGTCCCGAAATGATCACACGATCAAAACGAATGCCGGCCTGAGAAAAAATTTTGCCGGCGGCAGTGGCCTGCTCGCGTCCCTGCGCGTTGAGCGGTACCGATTCCGGTAAGAAGGGTTTGCCTGCACTATCAAAATAAGTGACGCTGCCATGCCGCATCAGAAAGATGCGGCGTCTGTGATTGAAGCTCATCGGTAGTGCGGCTTTCTTTTTTCGAGGAAGGCGGTAATGCCTTCGAGGCCGTCACGATGATGCAGGCTGCCGACGAAACTGCGCTTTTCTGCATCAAAGTGGGCGGGCAGGGTATTGGAGGGAGCCTCGCGTAGTAACGATTTGATATTGCCAACGGCATGTGGCGAAAGCGCGGCCAGCGCATCGCTCCAGTCCAGCGCGGAGGACAGTGCCTCGCTGTCGGCAACGACGCGGTTGACCAGTCCGCACTGATGGAGGCGCTCGGCAGTCACGGCCTGGCCTTCAATCAGGATTTCGCTGGCCAACTGCCGTGGCAAGGCTTGTGAAAGAAACCACGATGCGCCGCCATCGGGAGTCAGGCCGACCTTGACATAGGCCATCACGAATTTGGCGGAGCGGGCTGCGACGATCAGGTCGCAGGCCAGCGCCAGCGAAAATCCAGCGCCGGCCGCCGGGCCTTCAACGGCGGCAATCACGGGCTTGGTGCAGTCGCGCAGTGCTTCGATCCAGCCATGCAGCTGATCGATGGATTCCGCTTGTACCGAGGGTGACTTGGCGCGGTTCTCCAGCAGACGGTTGAGATTGCCCCCGGCGCAAAAGACATCGCCGGCACCGGTCAGCACGACGGCACGGATCTCAGGGTCGCGCTCAGCAGTGGACAAGGCTTCGATCCCGGCAGCGTACATATCCGGATGCAGTGCATTTTTTGCCCCGGGATTGGACAAAGTCAGGATCAGCGTGGCATCACGGCGTGAGGCAAGCAGTTCGGCGGGCATGAAAACGGGCTCGGGTTGCAGGTTGGATCGGGGTGATAAACTGCATCGCCTTGCATTGTAACCGCAGCTTGTTTAGCCCCCTCATTTCTCCAAGGAGCCCCGATGCTTACCCTGTGTGGTTTCGCCGCCAGTAATTATTACAATAAAGTTAAGTTGGCTTTGCTCGAGAAGGCTGTGCCTTTCGAAGAAAAACTGGTCTGGACAGATCGTTCAGCTGCGCTTTACGAAAAATCACCGCTGGGCAAAGTGCCATTTTTTGAAATAGGCGATCAGACTTTGTGCGAATCTCAGGTCATGCTCGATTATGTCGAAGCCATCCACCCGGAAAATCCCTTGTTGCCCTCCGACCCTCTGGCGGCAGCGCGCGTGCGCGAACTGATTCAATTCATCGAACTGCATCTCGAGCTGGTCGCGCGTGAATTATTCAGCGAGGCTTTTTTCGGTGGCAAAGTGTCCGACGAAACCAAAACACGTGTGCAAAAAGTGCTGAAGCGGCACGCAGCTGCATTCGGACGTTTTGCGCGCTTTGATCGTTACATTGCAGGCGCTGAATTCACGATGGCTGATTGCGCTGCGGCGTTTCATCTGCCGATGGTGAGCCAGGCGACCAAGGCAATCTATGGCGAAGACGTGTTGGCGGCTTATCCTGTCAGAGATTATGTGCAGTTCCTTCTCGAACGGCCAGCAATGAAGAAGGTGAATGATGAGCGCAAGCTCGGTGCAGTGGCGATGATGGAGTACTTTAAAAAATAAGTGGTATCGATCATCGTCTTCCTTGGCTTTGATCGACATCAAACTGTTGTAGCCTCTGAATATGGGCATACTCGTGAAAGCGGGTATGTCTTTTTTTTGGATTAATTATGAATCCATGCTTTGCCGCAAAAAAATGTTTCTGAATTTCTCTGTCACTGAAGTAGAGGTTTTGAAAAATTCTCGCTAATTTTTCGTCGAAGTGTTTCAAAAAACACGCACTCGTGAATTTTTTAATCGACAGTCAATTCTCTTCCTGAAAAACTTCGCGACCTTTGCCGTCGTTCGAATCTGTTTGCTTCATCTCGGTCCGCTTCATCCCGGTTCGCTTGATCACGACGGCTGAATTTTTTTCTTGGTTTTTCTCTGGTCCGGAGTCATCGTTCATGCGCTGTCGTTTCCCATTCGCTTGCTTGACCTTCTTTCTGATCCTAGGCGCGCTGATCAGTTTTGACGTGCGCGCGCAAATCCGCGCCGACGCGAACGCCCCCGCCGATCAGCGCCCGACCATTCATCAAACAGGGAACGGTGTTCCCCTCGTCAATATCCAAACGCCGACTGCTGCTGGTGTTTCGCGCAACAGTTACAGCCAATTTGATGTCGACAACAAGGGCACAATCCTGAACAACAGCCGCACGCACACAGCCACCCAACTTGGCGGCTGGGTCGACGGCAATCCATGGCTAGCCACGGGTAGTGCGCGCGTCATTTTGAATGAAGTCAACAGCACGAACCCCAGCCACCTGAACGGTTGGATCGAAGTCGCCGGCAAACCGGCCCAAGTCATTACCGCCAACCCGGCTGGCATCACCTGCGATGGCTGTGGGTTCATTAACACCCCGCAAGCCACGCTGACCACTGGCACCCCCATGCTCGATCAGGGTCATCTCACCGGCTATCGCATCGAGGGAGGGCAGATCACCATCGAAGGGCTGGGCCTAGATGGCCGCCAGGCGGATGCCCTCACCATTCTCACGCGCAGCGCGGCAATCAATGCGGGCCTCTGGGCACAACGCGCCAATCTGGTTACCGGCACCGGTCAGGTAACCGTCGATGCCAACGGTCAGCCGGTGGATATCCCGCCCGTCATCATTTCGCCGCTACCCCAGAATTTAAAAACCGAACGCGCCGGCGGTACAAACAAAGATCTCGCTGCGCCTTTGTTTGCGCTCGATGTGACGTATTTGGGAGGAATGTACGCCGGCAAGATTTTTTTAATCGGTAGCGAACATGGCTTGGGTGTCAATAACGCCGGCGCTCTTCAGGCAGCTGAGCAACTGACGCTACACAGCAATGGCTGGCTGACGACCAAGGGGACGATTACCGCGCCTGAGCTCGATTTGAAGACGGTTGGAGCGATCGATAACCAAGGTCTGATCGCCGCTCAACGCACTGCAAGAATCGAGACCGCCAGCACCCTCACCAACAGCGGTGCGGCGCGCATCTACGGTGAGGACATCGCACTAAAAGCCGACACCCTGATCAATGTCGGCGAGACGATCGATGGGCGCACCATCGCCCCCGTAATCGCTGCGCGCCATCATCTGGCCATCGGCGTGGAGACGCTCGATAACCGGGATAGCGCACTCATCTT
>CAZXDB010000064.1:0-4607 GCA_964639465.1 uncultured Bifidobacterium sp.
GTGCCGTTGGCAGCCTGCGCGGTGAGATCAATCGTGTACTGGTCGAGTGCGGGTGTTTTGCTGCGCTCGCCGGGCCTGTTGTCGGAAGCGGTATTCGGGTTGGTCGGATTCGTCGTATTGGTGGATGAGACCGCAGCGCCGGACAGTGCGCGCAGTTCATTGCGCAGTGCTTCGCGCGGTATCTGCAGCAGATTCGGCGCAGACTCCAGCATCATGCCGCGCAGGGTATCGGACTCAAGTGCTGCCAGAAGCACGCAGCCGGCATGGATCTGGGTGTCTCCTAGCTGCATCGATGCGATCACCCACGCACGTTCCAGCAAGAGCGGCAGATGTTCGGAGAGCACCGGCGTACGACCATTGCCACGCTTGAGTTGATCGAGTGAGGCTTGCAGCTGCTCCTGTGTTCGTGATACGGATACTTTGTAATGTGCAAGCAATCCGGCGAATGAGCCGCTGGGATCGCGTATCAACTCGATCAGTAAATGTTCGGGGTCGACGCTGAAATGCGTTTGTTGCGCGCAAAGCTCGGCGGCGCGCTCCATCGCAGCGCGCGTTTCGCCATCCAGACGCAGGATCAGGGTGCGCAGTTCAGTGCTCATGGTGCGCGCACTCGAAAGAAAATTGTGCTGGTCGTGCTTCGACCTTGTTCTGCTGAGGGCTTGAGTCGTTACCGTCGCTCATCCAGGCGTTCCAGCCCAGACGCGGTGCGCTGTTGGAGCGCAGTGTTGCCGCACTCAGCGTACTGACATCCGGCGTGAGCAAGACCTCGACGCGCAGCGCCGATGGAATGAAGCCGCGCACCGTGGCTTTAAAATCCTCATGATCTTCGCCACCAGGCAGCAGTTGCATCATGCGTTCCAGCGGTAACCTATTGGCATGCAGACGTATCGCAGCGGACTGATCCCACACACGCCGACCGATCAGCGCGGTGCGGCCCAATTCCGGTGCGCGCGCTGCATCGCCCAGCGTGGTCAGTTCATCGTCTTCCAGTCGCTGCCAACCACCCACGAATTGTTCGCCGCGAAACGGCAGTCCGTAACGATCCGACAGTAGGGCGCATAACGACGCCATGGAGCGCGGCGCACCGCCGAGCAAGCCGGCATGACGCAACCAGCTTGCATGGCCGGATGATGCCGACCGATGCATGCCGCACAGATGGCGGGTGACATTCACCACTGTCGATGTGCGGGATACAGCACCACCCAAACCCAGTCGGTGACGCTTGCGTCCCAGATAAAACAGCGAGAGCAGGCGATGATGGAGGATGTCGAGGAAATCCGAGGTCGCGAAATCTTTCGCCGCGTTGCGCTCGATGACCAGCTCGGTAAAGGCCGAAGGCAAAGGGCCACCCTGTCCCAGCAGCGAGAGCACGGGCGTCGATAACGTGAAGGCTTCGCCCGTCGTTGCGCCACGGCGTGCCTGGCGGATGTCACTCGCTTCGAAGCCCAGCGACACATGACTGGACAGACGTACTGCTTCGGTGCCGTCATCGGAACCCAGCGCGGCATGACCTTCGGCCATCCCTTCGCGCTCCAGCAGGCTGATGGCCTGAAACAGGTCGAAGCCCTGCGGATGTTCCAGCAGGTGCGGAATGAGGTCGGTGTTCCCGTGGTGTGCAGCCATTTACACCAGCTCCTGTGCGCCGCTCATGGGTTTCCACTGCACCAGGCATTCGTCACCGCGCCAGATACCCAGTTCGACGAAAGAATTCATCGTGGTGTAAAGCGCGAAGAAGCGCGCCAGCACCGCCGAGAACAGCACGGCGGATGAACCGACATAGGCATCCGGATCGATCTCGAGTCGCAAGCCAGTGCCACGGCAATGACCGCGCCAAGCATGTGGACCGATCTGTCGGGTGACTGCACGCGCGCTCAATCCGCTGATGCCGCGTATCTGCTCCAGATCGCGGTGATGGTCGGAAGCAAACAGCGAGAGCAGTTCGCGCAGACGGTCGCGACCGGTATCGCTGCTGACGAGCGAATGATGATTGAGTGTCAGCAGTGAGGCAAGCCGCCACACCGTATCGCTGCCAAGAGGCGGTGTGCGCTGGCGAGAAGGTTCGGTAATGCAGCTGATCGCCAGCCCATTTGAAATTCCTTCGCCGCGTATGCGTGTCTGCGGCGTGACTTGTTCAGCCAGCCCGCGGTTCGTGCAGAGCGTGCGTGCATAGACGATGGGCGATGTCGGTGAGCGCCGATTATGGCGACGGTCAACGAAAGAAAGAAAGATATCGGTGCCCGTGATGTCTTGACGCAGACAACGCTCGCGGCGCGCAGCCCAGCAAACGCTGTCGGTAACTTCGCTGAAATGGTCGAGCGAGGAAAACTGCGGTATCGGCAGGGGCCGGTCCGAACCGGGATCGGAGGCGGTGACTTGTTCTATCGTGTGAATTTCGGTCGAAGCTTCGCGCGCGCGGTCAGCCACCAGCAGCACTTCATGCTGGGTGTGATCTATCTGTATCGGTTCCGACGTGCGCGGAAAAAGATTGATAGCGACGGTGCAGCCCAGACGGATGTTGTCCGCCGAGAGCTTGCGCAGCTTGCGTGAAACGCCGCCAACATCCAGACGCAAAGTGAAGCGCTTGCCGGACAAGCGTTGCGCGCGCAAGCCTTGGATGTCAAAGAAATGGAATTTGGCAGGAAATGCAAAGTATTCCTGCAGCAGTCCATAAGCCGGATGTGATCCCGCTGCCTGTGGCAGCACCGCATCCTCCGAATCGAAACCGACGGCGCGACAGGCAGATGCTGCCAGACGTGAGATGCCAGGGACACCAGCGGCAGTCGTCGAACCGCTACCCGTGTTGGCACCTTCGCGCTCGACAAAGATAGCGCGCAGTCGTGCACTCAGACATTCATACAGGGTGGCGACGGTGTCTGCGTCACCGGCCAGATGCAGACGCAGGGTATCAATCTCCAGCTCGGACAAATCGATGCCGTCTTGCGCTGCGATATGGACAGCAATTCGACCTTCGTCATCAACTTGCGCATCGATGACTTGTAATGGCCACAGTGTGGTCTGCCAGGCGGTGCGAAATCTCACTTCTTCACCGCTACCAGCGCTCGCCACAAGTGTGGTGTGACGTGGCACGTTCAGCCCGGCGGTGATTTTGCCCTGCGCTTGGCTTAGCGACATCTGCATCACCGTCATCGACGGTATCGGTGCTAACAGGGAAGGGTAGAGATTTTCCAGCAGCGATGACGCCACCTGCGGAAAGTCGGCGTCAATGTCGCGACGCAGGCGCGCGGACAAAAAGGCGACAGATTCGATCAATCTTTCCGTATGCGGATCCTGCGATTCACCACCATGCAGATCAAGACGTGCGCCGACTTTGGGGTAGCGGTGCGCGAAATCACGACCCTGATCGCGCAGCCAGGCGAGCTCGCGCAGATAGTAATCGAGCAGATCGTTGTCGCTGGCGCGGGAATTCATCAGGCGATCTCCGGCTCGGCTTCAGAAGGTAAGGTCGTCGCAGTCGCATAATCGTCAGTCGATATCGTGAACTGTAACCGGCGAACCGTTTGCGCAATGCGCAGGCTGGCTTCGATGTGAAACAGTGCAATGGTTCGGCCTGTGGCGCTGCTGATGGGCGTGACATTCACCTCAAAGAGGCGCGGCTCAAAATGAGTAATCGCATATCGGATCGCGTTGGCGATCAGGGTGCATTCGGTATCGCTTTGGGCGGAGAGTGCGGTGTAGTCCGGGATGCCGTAGTCGAGCACGGTCAGTGGTGCATCGGCAAAATCCGATAACGTGATCCCTGATCGGGAGTTCAGAAGGCGTCGGAGTTCTTGTCCAACCGAGGCTTCGACGCCCTCGGCTGACAATCCCTGTCCTGCCTCATGCCCGAGCGGCGCGGCACGCTGATCGAGCTTGTCGAACAGAGGTATGGGCCCACCCGGGAACAGGAAAGACATCGAGCTTCACCTCTATTATGGGCTGGCGCCGGATGCAAGCGATCAGGCCTTCTTGTTGACCGACAGGTCGTAGCCGAAATCGGTCTTGCCGGCGATCTTGCCGTCGTTGCCTTGATGGTGGTATTCCATCTTGATCTTGACGAAGTTCAGCGACACACTCTCCACCGGGCGCGAATTCGAGCCACAGGAGATCGAGTAATTGCTGAGGATGACTTTTTCCATCTCAATTTGCATCAGTGGCTTATTTTCCTCATCCGCCTTGCGGTTGATGGTGAGCACGATCTTTTCGATTTCCTTGCCAGTCGCGCACAGACGAAATAATTCGGTCGATGAAATATCCGATTCTTTGGTCACGGTGATATCGGAGAACATCGGGTTCGCAGCAGTGCGCTCCGAGCCTGATTTCGAATGGCCAGTCGGCTGGGCGACATTGAACGACCAGGAGAGGCACTCAATCTCGTCCTTGTGCCCGTCAAGGGTAGAGCTACCTTTGACGCCTGAGATCGCGAGCAAGACGGGGCTGTTGTCCATGATGAAAATTTCCTTTTATTTTTTCGCACTCATTAGCGATGAATCGTGGCGGTGATTGTCCCTACTCGGGGTCAGGCTGCCGGGGCGGGCAATTCAGCGACCATCCGGATAGATGCGGTCAGGTCTTCCATCTGGAAGTGCGGACGAACAAACACGACGGCG
>CAZXDB010000064.1:4617-13559 GCA_964639465.1 uncultured Bifidobacterium sp.
GGGGCGCCCCGCCACTTCACTGACATCAACCCGCGCGCTGGCTAACGGCAGACGCGCTTTGGTTTCCTGAGGCGCCGATTCACTCAGGCACACATAGTCCGCAATCCAGGTGTTCAGATAGGACTGAAGTGTGTCGCGTGTCTGGAAGCTGCCGATCTTGTCACGCGCGATGACTTTGACGTAATGCGCAAAGCGTGAAGCAGCCAGCATGTAGGGCAAACGCGCTGACAGGTTGGCATTGGCATTCGCCAAATCCTTGTTATATACCTTGGGCTTATTGGCTGTTTGTCCGCCGAAGAAGGCCGCATGCTGCGATCCTTTGGCATTGACTGCCGCGATGAATCCGAGATCGTTGAGTTCTTTTTCGCGACGGTCCGTGATCTGTACTTCGGTCGGACACTTGAGTGCAATGTCGCCCTCATCGGTCTTGAAGGTGTGAGCGGTCATACCTTCGACCTTACCGCCACCTTCGACGCCGCGAATTGCGGTGGTCCAGCCAAACTTGGCGAAAGCATCGGTGATGCGTAGACCCAGTTGGTAGGCCGTATTCGACCAAAGGTATTTGTCATGATCCTTGCCGTCCACATCTTCCTCAAAGGAAAATTGCTCGACCGGTACCGTTTTGTTACCAAATGGAAGGCGCGACAAGTACCGCGGCAGTGTCAGCGCGACGTAACGTGAATCCTCGCCTTCGCGGAACGCTTTCCAGCTAACCAGTTCGGCGCTTTCGAAAATCTTGGACAGATCACGCGGCCCACCCAGTTCGGTGAAACGCTTCATATCGAATAGCGCAGGTGCCGCGGCAGTGATAAACGGCGCATGTGCTGCAGCGGCGACCTTTGAGACGCGCTCGAGCAATGCCAGATCTTGTGGGTGACGTCCAAAGTAATAGTCACCGATCAGCACCGAATACGGATTGCCGCCAAAGGTGCCGTATTCTTCTTCGTACACTTTTTTGAACAGCACACTGGTATCGTAGTCGATCGCCGTTTCAAGATCGTTCAGCAATTCCTGCTTGCTCACGCTCATCAGGCGGATTTTCAATCGCGTGCTGGTCTCGGTACCGAACACAAAATCATGCAGACCACGCCACGACGATTCCAGCGCCTGAAATTCTGGATGGTGCATGATCGCGTTGACTTGTTTGGTCAGGAGATCATCGATTTCAGCGATGCGCTCGTTGATCATGGCAACCACGCCCTTGTCGGGACTAAATTTCATGTCCTCGTCGAGGATTTGCGCGGCAAACTGGCCAATCAATCGCTTGGCATACGGCTCTTGCGAGGGCTCATTGGCCATCTTGCCATTCAAGACGATCTGGTCCAGAAGGCTGCCGGTGCCGGATGCGCCGGCGCTGGATGGGGAGGATTTCGTATCTGCCATGTCGGTCACTCGTCTCTGTCAGGGTGAGGATGTTTGCCTGCGGCGGTCAATATCATTCTTCGGAAGGTGTGTCGTCCGCTTTATCGTCAGACTTGGACTCGTCTTTTTTCTCGACGACAGACTTCTTGTCGGTTGAAGCACTTGCTTCGCTACCTATGGCTGAACGAATCTGCTTCAGGCCGTCGGTGTTTTTCACCACGCTGGCGAGCAGACCATCGAGGTCGTCATTGCCGTCCAGTTTGGCGAGCAAATCGCGCAATTCCAGGCGAGCTTCGAGCAGTTTCTTCAGACGCGGCACTTGCTGCACAATCGCTTCAGGATGGAAATCAGCGAATTTTTCCAGCGTCATCTCCACCTTGATGTTGCCGTTACCTTTCATGGTGTCGGGCACGCTCATATCGAGGCGAGGAGCGATTTTCCCCATGATTTCGTCGAAGTTATCTCGATCGATCTCGACGAATCGACGATCTTTCATCTTGGGTGGCGCCGAGGCCGGTTTGCCCGAAAGGTCAGCCAGCACGCCGACAACCAGCGGCAGCTCGCGTTTTTCGATGGCGTCACCGATCTCTACGTCATAAGTAATCTGTACGCGCGGTGGGCGATTACGCCCCATCCACTTCTGCAAACTTTCAGCCATAGCTAGACACCTCCGGTTGTGCGCGCCCCGTTTCAGCTACGCAAAATTAGTTCTCTGCAACAATACTAACCATACTTTAGTATCAATGCAAGAAAAAAACTGTTTCTCCTGGAAACTTTATTTAACGCAGCTTGTTGAGCAGTTTGTCAGCCATTACGGCCGCCAGCTGACTGCGCAATCGCGTCACGGACAGGCGCTCCTGCTCTATCCGTGCGGCATCCTGGATCTGATCAATCACCCGGGTTTTGGCCTTGTCTATTGAATGTTGGGTTATCTGCAACTCGGCCCGCAGCTGTTCGCGACGTTCTATTTTTTCCGCCAGATCCCGCAGGGAATCCGTAATGCTGTGCCATGGACTACCACCACCATCTGCCGCGCCCTCATCAAGCTGCGAGAACAACTGGTTCAGGCTTTCGCCTAGTTCGGTCAGTGTTTCTGCGGGTTGTGACTGACCGGGGTCGGTGCCCATGGAGGAAATTGCGCGGTCCACCAGCAGGTTGGTTTCCGCCACCCGGCGTGCGAGATCGCCAAAGCCGTGCGGCAGGCGTCCGAATGGGACATCCTCACCGGGGCCGGCGTCAGAATCGAGGTGCGAGCTGCTCGGCGTTCCGCTGCGGTGCGCGGATGCCGCCGGGCCGTGGAATGCGCGGCCGAACGGATTGCTGCCATCCGGGTGCGTGCCTTCCCATCCGTCGCTGGACGCGCCGAACGGCGGGTGCGGTGGCTTCTGCATGGGATTGATTGCTCCTTTGGCTACGAATTTGTATCACACTAAAGTATAATACACTGTATATCTTCAGAGAAATATCTTGATGCGGAAATTTATGCAGATACCGCTAGCAGCTTGCGTACGGAGTGGGAATCGTGAGTGAATCGCGCACCCCGCAAGACGCATCGATGCCTGATTTCTGGCTGCCTGCCGGCTTATCGTCGTCGACATTGGCACTGCCGGACCTCACCGCATGGTCAGTGGCATGGCTACTGGCGGCCATCTTGCTGGCGACGGTGGTGCTGAGCTTAATTGTTGGGTGGCAGCGCCGCCGGACGCGTGATCGCGGTACACGGAAGCGCATTGATGAGCGATTGCGCGAGTTGGCAGAGCGCCGTGCCGAGCTACGTGAGATCGAGGCCGACCGTTCCCGCTTTCTTGCCGCATTCAGCCATGATCTGAAGCAGCCGATGCAGGCTGTGAATCTTTATGTCGGCGGTATTGAACGCAGCCTGGCGAATGCAGCGATGGACCCGGCCGAACGTTCGCGCTCAACTGAAAGTCTGTTACGCCTCAGGCAGAGCATCGGCTACATGAATGATGTATTCGATAGCGTGCTCGATATCAGCCGACTTGACAGTGGTGCGATAGAAGTTGCGATTGAGCGCGTGCACGCATGGTCGTTTTGTGAACGTGTACTCGCGCAGCACAAGCGTATGGCTGACGACCTCGGACTGGCGCTGGAATTGCGCGGGGTTGACCAGGAACAGACACTGTTGCAGACGGATCCACGTTTGCTGGAGCGTGTTCTGCGTAATTTCATCAGCAATGCGATGCGCTACACAAAATCCGGCGGAATTCGTTTGCGTATTTCAAAACGCGGGGCACTGTGTCGGATCGCCGTCGTCGATACCGGTTCTGGTATTGCAGCGCCCTTGCGCAGAAAAATTTTTGATGAATTTACCCGCGGCAATGCTGCTGCGATGGCGGCCCAGGGCGTGGGTCTCGGGTTAGCAATTGCCCGTCGACTGGCCGCGCGCATTGGCGGCCGTATTTTGCTCAGCAGTCATGTGGGCATAGGTTCTGTCTTTGCCATTGAGCTGCCATTGTCCGTCAAACCTTTGTCGGATTCTGAGCGTGCAGCGATGCGTGATGCTCGTCTCTTTGAGTACGTGCTGCCCCAGGTGGTGGTGGAGCCACCGGTCAATACGCTGATGGTCTGCATCGACGCCGATCCGGATGTGGGCAATGCCCTGCGCTTGCTGGCCCCGGTGCTGGGTATCGAGATTATTACGGCCGTTGGCAGTGCTGATGCGATCCGACAGTTGGCCACACTCGGTGGTGTACCGGGTTTGCTGATGATCGATGCAGAGCTGCCATCGGAATCAGTTGCCCAGGCGATCATCCGAATCAACGATGAATTCAATACGACGATCCCAGTAATACTTTGCAGCGACGAGCATTTGCTGACTGATGTTGAGCGACAGCTGGGGTTACCTTTGACGCTGCTACAGAGACCATTCAGTGCAGAAAAACTGCGTGATGCGATCAATGGCGCGCTATCAGTGCGTGAGCGGCGTTAGATTTTCAATAATATTTTAGTGATTGTTCACGAACAGGCCAAGCTTCTGGGCTACCAGCACGGCCTGTGTGCGGCTGGCGACATGTAACTCGCGAAAAATACCGCCCACATGAGATTTTGCTGTGATTTCTGAAATCCCAAGGCTGTCAGCAATCTCGCGATTACTCATGCCCTGACAAATCATTGAGAGCACCTGAATCTGCCGGTCAGTCAGGGAAATGCGGTTTAGTGCAGAACTATCTGCCAGCCCGCGAGCTGACAGCCAGGTGCCTTTGATCAGCGTGCCCTCAACCGCTTGCGCAACGATGGTCACGCAGTCGTCGATCGGTGCGGCTTTGCTGATGAATGCCGATGAGCCAGCACCAAAACAGGCACCGACTTGCAATTCATCGTCGTTGCCTGAAATCGTGATCGTTCGAACGGTCGGGCCCAGCGCCAGCAATTGGGTAATGGCCTCCAGTCCGCTGATACCTGGCAGACCCAGATCGATCAGTACCCACCAGGGCTGCTCCTTCTTTTTTTTCAGTTCAGCTTTGATCAGTGCGATACCCGTTTCAGCCTCGCCTGCGGTATCGAGCCTAATTTTAGGAAAGCGCGAGCGCACGGCTTCGGCCAGGGCGGTTCGAACGATAGGGTGATCGTCAACGATCAGTAATGAAGGCAGAGGTGTCATAGCCGGAATTGTAGCGGACTGAGTTTCATTGCGGTGTATCAGATCGCGCTATGGACATCCGTCGGAAGAGCCGTGTTGCTCAGTGTGCGATGAAGGCCTGCTCGTATGCGTAATTTCAATGCAAGAATGCCAGCCCCAGCATCAGCCCCGTCAGTATCAGCGACACCCCCAGTGCGATAACAAGGGGTGAGCCGCGCCGTCGTTGTACCGGCGCGCTCGGGTAGTCAATCGCGCGCAGTGCGGCGATAACCTTCAGGTGGGCGACTGGCAACTGTTCCCAAGCTTCGCGTGGCAATTGTTCCGGAGAGGAGGGCAGGATTGTTTGCCGAACGTTCCGCTGCCCGCTCGTTGCGGAGGATGACATTTGAAGGAAATGATGGTCCGGCAGCCCCATGGCCAGCGCGATACGACGGGCGCAGTCGATACGATGGGCCTCATCTACAAAAGCCGAGTCGCTACCTTCTTCAATCGCTTTGACTTGTGCGTCCTCCAATCCCGACAACATGGCGAGCGTAGCTGTCGTGAGCTTGTGTTCGCGCCGGACCCGCTCAATCAGCTTGCCCGACACGGTGATCTGCGCCCGACTGGATCTGATGTGCCGTGTCATGCTTCTGACTCCCTGTTGTCAGTACAAGGCGCGTGCGCGCTGGTCTGAAGCGCATCGTCGACCAGTGTCATCTGTAAACGGTAAAACAGTTTGTAGTCGGGGGTCTGTAATTTTTTTAGTGATACGGACAAGCTGCCACCATGACGAATACGAAGCCAGCCCTGCGCCTCGTTGGCGCTGGCAATACTGTTTTCCAGGTACGCAATTTCACTGTCACTGTTCGACAATATTCTTAGCTTGTCCCAGAACACACCCGAAGCCGCATAGCGATCGATCGGGTCCATCAAACGGAACCAGCCATCGGCCATGGCAGCGATCGAAAAATGATGATCAAGCAGGCCAGTTGCTTCGTGGGCGGCATCGTTGCGCGAATCAACGAGCAGACCACGTAGCATCGCGTAGTCGAAAGGCAGTGTTTCCAGCTGCAGCAGGTGATAGCCTTGGTCGCCGCATTCAATGCTGGTCATCCGGATCTGCATGAGTTCTGCCTGGTGGTCAGGTTTTTCAAACAGCGCGCGGACCAGCTGATGCCCGCTGGGTTGCACTGCGAGAAACAAATCTTCAAGTACGCAGTCTTTCGTTTCCGGGTAGGCCAGCAGGCGCCGCGCTTGTGCGGTCGCAAACAGAATACGTCCACGGTCATCCGTCACCAGCACGTTGCCGGGTAATTGGTAAAACGCTTGCGTGACCACCAACAAGTCGTTGGTTGCTGCGTTTGCTTTTGCGACCAGCTGCCGCGATATGCGATCCTCTGATGCTGCGCTTCTCGCAGACAAAAGTTTCAGTAGCGTTCTGATCAGCAGTAGCTTGAGCACCAGCCATGCGATGCCCGTCGCCGACAGCAGCGGAGGGCCGTAGTCCTCATTGGTTTCCGAGGTAACGGCTATCAGCACGACCAGCAATTGCAGCAGTGCAGCTATTCCGGACAACAGCGCCAGCATCGACACCGGACGCTGCGCTATCTCCGCCAGTCGTGCATGCCGGCCGCACTCAGCGGCGGTGCCGATGTAGACCGTGCACAGTAAGACAGCAGCCATCAACGTTGCGGTGACGCCTGCGCCGTGTCCGGGTACCTGCTGTACGCCGATCGCAAGCGCCGATGCGGCCAACACACTCAATACCGCGACGGGTATATAGCTTTTGGCGGTAGATGTCTGGTTTGCCACAGCTGCTGCGATCGCGCAGGCAGCGATCAGGTCGAAGGCAAGAAAGGGCGTCAGATCGCCCTTCAGCGCAAAAATATCGGCGATCCACCAGGCAAGGGGATGCAGGAGCGCCGCCAGTGCGGCAAGCTTGACAGAGTGATCGTTGAGTCCCGGCGGCGAGACGCGACGGCGCAGCAGATCCAATGCGAGCAGCGCTACGCTGGCCAGCAAAAAGAAAAGCACCGAGGCCTTGTCGAAAGTCATGGTCTCGCTACCTCAGGTTCGGCGATACCGTCATTGACGCTGTACGTCGTGCCATTGGTGATGCTGCTCGCGTTATCCAACGGGTCAGGCGCTTCGCCATGAGTTGCGCTGTTAACACCGATAGGGTCGCCGCGATTCTCTGGCTTGACAGTGATGGGCAGGCTTTCAGGACCTAGTGTGCCGGCGAGTTCGGGCACGTGGCTGTGCCGGGCGCCGGTTGGCCCGTCCATCGAGAATTCAGTCGACAGCCCGGACACGGCAGGCCAAATCATGGGCACTACTGCCAGAATCGCCACCACTGCAGCCGCCGACATTAGCCGCCCGGGGCTGCGAGCGAATCGGCTACGCCCACCTTTGACAGAGTTGAAAGCGTGTTTTGCTGTGTCCGGAAATACGGGGTGGCTGAACGCACTGGGCGTTTCATCGTCATCCAGATCCCATCGCGCAACTTGCGTACCCATCGCGGCGATGCGGTCCTCGCAGGCTTGTCCCTCAGCGCCAAAGAGCGCAACAAGCCGCAAGCGGTGATTTCGTGTACCGGCAACGAGTCTGACTAATTGATGGAAAGCCGTGCGGGACATCGACTGCGCGTCCGGGATGAACAGCACGCAGCCGGGGGGTGTAGGGTGCGGCGACGTTCGGGCATCACCCGAGAGGTTTTGCAGGGCAGCGTCGAAACGATCGAGCATCAGATCGACGATTAGGGTCTCCAGCCGCTGTGGATCATACTTTTCGATATGCCAGCCATCTTGCTCTGCCAGCGCAACCGCCAGAGCCGCAGCGTAGTCGAGCAGCTGACGACGGTCGCGCCCCACCATGGCGACATGGAGGCCGTCCAGAGACAAGGATTCGCGAACGATGGAGAAGTGCTCACAGTCCGCAAGACGTATCGGGCTTGACATGCCGGCAATTATACTAAAGTATGAGGCCTCTTTGAGATCAAATTTGGGTGCAAGGTGGCTTTTGACCCGAATTGGATGCCCGGTTACGCCGGTCTGCCGCCTTGGCTTGTCGTGATCGGGCGATGCAGCGTGAAGTCAATGAAAGGTCAATGCAATGTCCAGGATGTCCGTCAACGAATTTTTTAATCAGGCGCGCGCCTGCGTGAGCGATTACAACGCTGATAACAGCTGGTTTTATCAGCAGGGCAATCCGTTCACCGGTATAGCCGGCGAGCTTGATCACATCTCTGCGGCGTTCAGAATTTACGAACTGGCATCTGCGCCAAGTTTGGGCGTGCTGCTCCTGGGTGACACCAAGATTCGCAAAGACCCGACGCTGGTGCAAAATTTCGGCCTGGCCTCAGGCAGTGGCATTCAGGACCAGAAAGAAGTCGAGATGGGTCGCTTGATCAATGCAGAGCGACGCAAGATGTTTGGCCCGAATTACATCGCCGTCACTGACTCGGGAAGCATACTCAGCGACAAAAAATGGTCGCCATTGCTCAATGATGCGCTGATGCTGGGCGGTGCACACTCAAGGATAGAGTTCGTTTTTGCAGAAGATCGCGCGAATTTGGTGCCTCAGGCTCATCCGAGTGCGAAAGACTGGTGGCTCACAGTGTTTAATACTTACCCCGACATCCTCTGGGGCTCTTGGGGAGCGCCGCGCGTGTTTGCCCGTGAACTGATTGGTTTGAAGTTATCTGGCTACCGACCCGTTTTCTCGTATCACCAGTTAGGCTTTGATCCAGGCGCTGCGCAGGTCAAGAGCTTTCGCGATTATCTCGGGGCGCTCAAGGCGGCCAACTTCGAGTCCGCCAACAAGGCGGCGATCATCCGCACTATCTCTGAATGGCTGTTTGGCAACCGGGATGCCATTGCGGTGTAGTGTGCGCTCTGTATCGCTGACATCGGCCGGGATATGATTGATCAGCCGTGCAAGGGACGCTTGCATCTCAAGAGCTTGGCCAGAGGATATCGCTTTAAGCGTAAGCCGAATT
>CAZXDB010000065.1:0-13542 GCA_964639465.1 uncultured Bifidobacterium sp.
GATGTCGTTTACTGGCTCGGCGGATACCGCCAACAAGATTCGCAGTCATCCGGCCATCGCGCGCGACTCGGTGCGCGTGAACATTGAAGCCGACAGCCTCAATGTCACGATACTCGGCGAAGACGCAGCACCTGGGACTGAAGCATTCAATCTGTATGTCGACAATCTGGTACGCGACATGACGATCAAGAGCGGTCAGCGCTGCACCGCACCGCGCCGCGCACTGGTACCCAAGGGCTATATGCATGCCGTCGCTGAAGCAGCCGCCGGCAAACTCGCCGCCATCCGCACAGGCAATCCACGCAATGACGAGACCGGCATGGGCGCGCTGGTCAGCCGTGAGCAATACGACAGCGTTCAAGAAGGTCTGGCTCAGCTGAAGAACGAATCGAGCACCCTGTTTGACGGCAGCGCCCAACCGCTGCTGGATGCCGATGAACGCTCCGCCTGCGTCGCCCCCACCCTGCTCGGCGTACGCGACACCGATGCCGCAACCAGAGTGCATGACCTCGAAGTGTTTGGCCCGGTATCCTCACTGATGGGATATCGCGATCTCGCGCATGCGATGGATATCGCGCATCGCGGGCTGGGCTCGCTGGTCGCCTCCGTCTACAGTGCTGACAACGCATGGATGGCCAGCGCCGCACAGGAACTGGCAGGCTCGCATGGTCGTGTCCATCTGGTCAGCCCGGAAGTCGCCAAGACACATACCGGCCATGGCAATGTGATGCCCGCGTCAATCCATGGGGGTCCCGGACGTGCCGGCGGCGGTGAAGAACTGGGCGGCTTGCGCGCGCTGGCGTTTTATCATCGCAAGAGTGCAATTCAGGGGCCTGCGGCGGTCATCGATAGTGCGAAAAAAAACAGCACACCCCTGATCTACTGAACTGTCTGAAAGCACACGCGGCTGCCGCAGAAGCAGCCCGTTGTGTGAATGCAACCGCGACAGCCCCCACCTCATAAAACAAGAGGCTGTCGCACGAGGAGACTTGCATGAATCAAGCGCGAACGTCGCTGCCGGTGCGATTCAATTTCGCACGCCACATTCTCAGCCTGAACGCGGGACGTCATCAGCGTCTGGCCTATCGCGATGATCATCACGACCTCAGCTACGGCGAACTGGATGAACGTGTACGCCGCTTTGCGGCAGGATTACAGCAGCAAGGCCTGCAGCCGGAGCAGCGCATCCTGCTCGTGATGCAGGACACCATTGATCTACCCGTTGCATTTCTCGGCGCGCTGTTCGCCGGGGTGGTACCGGTTCCGGTTAACACCTTGCTGCCCGCGGACAACTATGCGTACATGCTCACGCACAGTGATGCAAAACTGGTCATCGCTTCGATCAGCGTACTGCCGGTAGTGAAGGAAGCAATAGCGCAATCAGGACGGCAGCTGCCCGTGGTGATGTCGGGCGCAACGACAGACGCAGACGCTCCGTCGGCATCCTCTAGCGCACTGAGCTTCGACGACTTGCTTGATTGCGATCCGCTGCCTGATGACGGCCATGCAGATACCCATGCCGATCAATTTGCTTTCTGGCTGTATTCCAGCGGGTCCACCGGTCAGCCCAAAGGGACTGTGCACTCTCATGCCAATCTGTACTGGACTGCGGAGTTGTATGGCAAGCCCATACTGGATCTGCAAGAAAACGATCTCGTCTTCTCTGCTGCCAAACTATTCTTTGCTTACGGGCTGGGTAACGCGCTGACCTTCCCTCTGTCAGCAGGTGCGACCACCCTGTTAATGGCGGCACGTGCCACACCCGAAACGGTTTTTCAGCAACTGAAAAAAAACCAACCTACGGTGTTTTTCGGCGTGCCCACATTGTACGTTGCGATGCTGGCCAGCGACGCATTTCCCCCACGCGAAGCCATCAATTTGCGCCTGTGCGTCTCAGCCGGTGAATCGCTGCCCAGAGAAGTCGGTGAAAAATTCAGTCAGCAGGCAGGCTGCGATATTCTGGACGGGCTGGGCTCGACCGAGATGCTGCATATTTTTCTATCCAATCGCCGTGGCGATGTTCGCTACGGCGCGACGGGCAAACCCGTGCCGGGTTATGCGGTCGAATTGCGCGATGAGCTGGGACAACCGGTCGCGCCGGGTGAGATTGGCGACCTTTACATTCAGGGACCCAGTGCGGCGCATCTGTACTGGAATCAGCGTGAGAAGACCGTGTCGACCTTTCAGGGTACGTGGGTAAAAAGTGGTGACAAATATCAGATCGATGAAGATGGCTACTATCTTTATGCCGGACGCAGCGACGACATGCTCAAGGTCAGTGGTCAGTATGTGTCACCCATTGAAGTAGAAAATGCACTGATGCGTCATGAGGCGGTATTGGAATGCGCGGTCGTCGGCAAACCGGATGAACAGGGGCTGATGAAAACCATCGCCTATGTGGTCTTGCGTGATCCTGCGCACAAAACCGATCAGATCCAGGCAGAACTGAAGGCCTTTGTGAAGACGTCTCTGGCACCCCACAAGTACCCTCGCGAGATTGTCTTTGTTCGTGATTTACCAAAAACCGCGACTGGAAAGATTCAGCGGTTCAGATTGCGAGAGTCTGGCGGGCATGAGGTCTGAGCTGACCCTGGACCTCGGACATCGCCGCATCAACATCGAGTATGCGTGGGTCGGCGACACGGCGAACACGCTGACTGACGCGCCCGTGATGGTGTTCCTGCATGAGGGGCTGGGCTCGGTGGCCATGTGGAAGGATTTTCCCGACATGCTATGCCGGCGACTGAGTATCCGCGGTCTGGTTTACTCTCGCCCCGGTTATGGCGCCTCCACGCCGCGTGCCGCTGATGAACGCTGGGACGTCAATTTCATGCATAACCAGGCGACCGAAGTGCTGCCCGCCCTTCTGGCGTCGCTGAACATACGCCAGCCCTGGCTTTATGGTCACAGTGATGGCGGCTCGATCGCATTACTTTACGCGGCTCGCTTTCCCCAATTGCTTGCCGGCGCTATTGTGGTGGCGCCTCACATTATTGTGGAGGCGCTCAGTGTGACCAGCATACGCAAGGCGCGTGACGCTTACCTTCACCAAGGCTTGCGTGAAAAACTCGCGCGTTATCATGACGATGTGGATTCCGCTTTTTTTGGCTGGAACGATATCTGGCTGTCTCCTGCGTTCAGAACCTGGGACATTACGACCGAGCTCAGTGAGATACGCTGCCCCCTGCTGGCCATTCAGGGAAAACAGGACGAGTACGGCACGATGGCACAAATTCACGACATTCAAAGACACTGCCCACCGACCCGATTGATCGAGCTGGAGGCCTGCGGCCATTCGCCACACAAAGACCAGCCAGAACAGCTGATCAGCGCCGTGAAAAAATTCATGCAAACGGGGGGATAAGCGTTGCACCATCGCGCCAGGGCCGCGCTGGCTCATCCCACAATGCCGATGCCTGCCGTATTTCCCTCAGCTGTTTTTCCCCTGTTGGTCAAGGATCAACTTTCGTAAAATGCGGTATTCACCTCCGCCACCCGAACCATGAATCCCCACTTTCTGAATAAACGACTCGCCCACCAGCTGGGTTTCGCAGGTCTTTTGCCTTTTTTACTGCTGATGCTGGGCATATGGTTCGCGGACCCTTCCTGGCTCAACGATTTTTTGCGCGGGCAGAAGGCCTATGCGATGGTGATTCTGTCTTTTTTGGGCGGCATCCACTGGGGTGCAGCGATGTTGTGCAGCACGCTATCGCTCAATGACACCAAAAGAGCTTTGTTGTGGAGCGTGACTCCCTCGCTGATTGCGTGGGGTGCCACATTATCGGGTGGATTTGGTATGGCCGTACTAATGGCGGGCTTCATTGCCGCGCTAGAGATCGACAAACGGATGTTCAACCGCTACGGCATGCCGGAGTGGCTGATCCGACTCAGAGGAAAACTGACGGTTGCCGTGGTGATCATGCTGGCAGCAACCGTCATCGGAGCGAATCTGCGCGGCGCTTGAGTTCGTCGCGCGCAGATCACTGCTTCAGATCTCTTCGTCGGTTTTTCTTGGTTTGCCGTCGACTTCGCTGATGCGCATACGCTTGCGGCGATCGCCCATCAGCTCGCGCAGTTCACGGATACTCAGATCAGTGACCTCGTGCATACGAATTAACAGGGAAGCACCTACCGGCAATGTACGATGACGTATTTTGCTGATCACAGGCGGCCGAACTTCCAGCGCACGCGATAGTGCCGCATCGTTTTTCAGGTTGAGCTTCTGGATTAACGCGTCCAGCAAACGATTCGGATCGTAGCCGTCTTGCGATACCAGAGGATGTTTGTCCATGCCGTCTCTCCTCGCGGAATAATTAAATCTGGCAAATTTGTTTTCTTGCCACTTTTGCCAGCGGGCAATTACCCGAATGCTAATTTATATGTCATCGCAGCAACATTTTCAAGCTTTTGATCGAAAATAGCGCCTTGAAGATACATTTTTTAAATATTTGGTTAATTTAAATGCAAGTAATTAATTACTAGGTACGTAATTTTACTTAAAAATCAACTACTTAAAAAATTATTGCTAAAAAAGTAAAATTTTTCTGCTACGGGAGCACGGGACGAAAAAAAAGCACCGCAAACTCCAGTGCTTTTTAAATCGGTTGTTGACTGAATTTATTTACAGGCCGCCTTTGCCTCAGTCAGTAATTGTTTGCCATTAAAACCTTTCGCGGTGACATCTTTCACCCACTCGTCCGCCACGCGGGCTGTTGCAGCTTCCCAACGTTTGAGTTCGGCGGCAGGCAACGTATAGAAGGTGTTCTTGCGAACTTCAGCTGTTTTGCGGCCCGGGGCGGCATCTTCGGCAAAAACTTTGCCCACCCAGGCAGAAGGTTCGGGGCCGCTGTTCGCATCAATGACCTTCCTGAGTTCCGGTGGCAGGCTGTCGTAACGGGCCTGGTTCATCGCAAACACGAATACGGTATTGGACATCTGCGCACCGCCGGCAGGCATCTCTGTATGGAATTTTGTGACCTCTTCAAACTTCATCGCGGGCACGACTTCCCATGGAATGATCGCACCGTCAATCACACCCTTGGACAAAGCTTCAGCCGCTTGCGGCAAAGGCATCTGAACCGGCGCCGCACCCAGGGCATCGATCATTCTGGATGCCTGACGATTGGGCGCACGCATTTTCGTACCCTTGAAATCCTCGAGGGTTTTCACGGGCTTCTTTGTCATGTGTACCAGCGAGCCATCGTGCACATGAAACAGAATCGGTTTCACACCTTTGAATTCAGCCGTCGCATTTTTCGTGGCATATGTCCAGAGTCCGCGGCTGGCACGCTCGGAATCAAAGATCATGAATGGCAATTCAAACGCCTCAACCACCGGGAAGCGACCCGCCTGATAACTCGGCACGGTCCAGACAATATCAACAACACCGTCCTTGGCCTGATCAAACAATTGTTGGGGTGTGCCGCTCAACTGCATTTGCGGATAAATCTGGCACTTGAGCTTGCCACCGGAATCTTTGGCGATCTTGTCACACCAGGGCATGATGAAATTGCGATGCGCGCTGGACACCGCCGGTAAAAAATGATGCACTTTCAGCGTGATCGTTTGTGCGCCAGCTGCACCCGCTGCAAACAGCAATATCGTCAGCATCAGACGCTGGGGGAAAATCTTCATCATGACGTTCATCCTCTCAAACTATGGCCTTCATCAGGCGTTAATCAGGCGTTAACAGGCGTAATCAGCCGTAATGAGGCACGAATCAGCCGCCAAAGGTATGTACCAGATACAGGGAAATGACCGGGAAAAACACTAACAGAATAATTCTTGCCAGATCCGATATCAGGAAAGGCACAACACCTTTGAATGAATCCATCATCGGCACATCTTTCGCAAGACGATTGATGATGTAGATATTCATGCCAACCGGTGGATGGACCAGACCAATCTCGACTACCATCAGCGCAAGTATACCGAACCACAATGACTTATCCGGAACGCTCATACCCCAGAAATCAAGACCCATCACAATGGGATAAAAAATTGGAATCGTCAAAAGAATCATGGCCAGTGAGTCCATCACACAACCAAGAAAAATATAAATCAGCAAAATCGCAAAAATCACGGACAACGGAGGTAGTCCACTGTTCTGCACCCATGCGGCAAGTTCAGCCGGCATTTGGGTCAGCGCCAATCCGGCGTTGAGCAAATCGGCGCCCAGCAACACCAGAAAAATCATCGCTGTTGCCTGCGCGGTTCCGATCAGACTTTTGATCAGACCCGCGGTGCGCATACCGCCCGTGACAACCGCCAGAACGCCACAAGCCGCCGCGCCGATGGATGCTGCTTCAGTCGGGTTTGCCCAGCCACCGTAAATGCCGACAATAACAACCACGAACACCAGCAATATCGGGAATACACCCAGCAAGGAACGCAGCGCTGTGGCCAGCGGCACGCGTTCGCCGGCCGGACCGGCGGCAGGATTGATCGTCACCACGATGCGCACCACCAGCATGTAGCCCGCCACGGCGAGAATGCCGGGAATGATCGCCGCCATGAACAGCTTGCCGATGGATTCCTGCGTGAGCACCGCATAAATCACCAGCGGTACTGAGGGCGGAATCATGATGCCGAGTGTACCGCCAGCGGCCAACGCACCTGTTGCCAGCGAGCCCGAGTAGTTATAGCGCCGCAGCTCGGGCAGTGCGACCTGCCCCATCGTGGCCGCCGTTGCCAGCGACGATCCGCAGATCGCGCCAAAGGATGCACAGGCGCCGATCGCGGCCATCGCCACACCACCACGCATGTGGCCGACAAAATTGTTCACGCAACGAAACAGGGCACGCGAGAGGCCACCATTCGTCGCAAACTGACCCATCAGCATGAACACAGGAATGACGGCCAAGTCGTAATTGGAAAAACGCGCGTAAGCGAGATTCTTCAGCGTATTTAGCAAGGGCAGCCATGCAAAGTCGAACATGACCACAAAACCCACTGCACCAATCACGAACATCGCAATACCGATGTGCAGCCGCAGGACGAGCAGAATCATCAGTGCGCCAAACATGATCATGCCAATGCTCATACCACTGATCCCTGTCATGCGTTTTTCTCCGGGATATTTGCCGACAGACTGTGGGCGGTGTTGTACAGACCAGCCATGGCCAGCAGCAGAAAACTGGGGACCAGCCCGGCCACCACGGCCCACACCGGCCAACCGAGAATCACCGACGTTTCACCTGCTTCATTGAGCGATAGTGCTGCCACCCCGGTACGCCAGGCAATCACCAGCGCAATGACCGCCAGTACCAGATGCGACAGTGCGTCGAGCAAATGACGAATTTTTGCGGGCAGGTTCGCGGTGAAAAAATCCACTCGCAAATGCTGACGCTCCATTTCGCAGAACGCCAGCATCGCCGCAGAGGCGACGGCCGTTCCCATCTGCATGACCTCGATATCACCGGGTACCGGCATCGCAGCGATTTTTCGGCCGATGATCGACACCAGTGACATCGCCACCAGACCGATAAAAATGATACCGCCGCCGATCGCAGACCAGCGTGTCATCGCATGTAGCCGGCGACCCCAGCGTCCGAGCGACTGTACGTACTGCGCTGATGCGTCATCAAGAACGCCAGGCTCCTGCATAGTAATTCCCTTGTCGCGGGCTTGACCCGTCTCTGTTCATTGGAAGTGCGCCATCATAACCGCGATGGCCCCCATTGGGGATAGGTCAGTCAGGAACAGACGCGGGCAACACGCGAGCGCTCACCTCACCGAAACCGACTCGGTACCCGGCCCCCTGACACCAGCCACGCATCGTCACGCGGTCACCATCCTCGAGAAAACTGCGCCGGGTGCTGCCGTCGAAAAGCGTCAGCGGCTTCTGTCCATTCCAGCTAAGCTCCAGCAGGCTGCCAAAAGAATCCGGCGTGCTGCCGCTGATCGTTCCCGAGGCCATCAAATCGCCAACGCAGACATTGCAGCCGGAGACGGTGTGGTGCGCCAACTGCTGCGCCATGCTCCAATACATCGTGCGATAGTTGGTACGGCAGATCGTGGTGGGCTGCGCCGCATGCTCGGGCTGCAAATCAACAGCCAAAGCCATGTCGAGACTGTGTGCACCGCTCTGCTGCAAATAAGACAAAGGCACAGGTTCCTGCACAGGGCCCGGCACGCGAAAAGGCTCGAGCGCCTCCATGGTCACGACCCAGGGCGAGATCGATGTCGCAAAGGTCTTTGCATTGAAAGGCCCGAGCGGGACATATTCCCATTGCTGAATATCGCGCGCACTCCAGTCATTGAGCAGCACCATGCCAAATATCATTGTCTCGGCACCGCTGACCGGGATCGCATCACCCAACGCTGTGTCGGCGCCAATGATGAAAGCTGTCTCAAGTTCAAAGTCCAGTTTCGTACAGGCTGAAAATAAAGGCTGCTCTGCCGCAGGTGGTTTGATTTGCCCCATCGGACGCCGCACGTCTACCCCACTGACAATCACCGAGCTGGCGCGACCGTTATAGCCAACCGGTAGATGCAGCCAGTTCGGCAGCAAGGCATTGGCCGGATCACGGAACATGCTGCCGACATTGGTCGCGTGTTCTCGGGATGAATAGAAATCCGTGTAGCCGCCCACCTTCACCGGCAGGTGCATCCGTGACTCGGACTGCGGCACCAGTGCCTGCGCACGCAAAGCTTTATCGTCGCGCAGGATTGGATTGTCATGACGCAGCAAGACGCTGATCGCCTCGCGCGTCGCGCGCCAAACAGGCCGGCCCAGCGCGATGAAAGTATTCAATGTGTGCCCACCAAACACCGGATGCGATGCGGGCTCGAGAAGCCCCCTCGCCTCGAGCACCGATAAATCGAGGATCCAGTCACCAATGGCCACACCGGCACGCGCCTGTGGTTGCGCGGCGGTGCTGAAAACACCGAAAGGTAGGTTCTGGATCGGAAAGTCGCTCTGCTCGGCGACCTCGATAAAGGATTTCAGTGCAGGGTCATTCGGATGCATACAAGCGCCTTAACCGGTAAAGTGTTTTTTCAGGCCATGCCAGCACTGCAGATAATCTCTTTGCAGCTGAGGCGATTCGATCGCAATGCGTGTCGGATGAATCAGCAAACGCGTCTCGAACATGAAGGCCATCGTTTTGTCGAGTTTCTGCGGCTGCAATGTCGCGTTACTCGCCGTCTCGAAGGTCGTTGCATCCGGGCCGTGACCGCTCATGCAGTTGTGCAGACTACCACCGCCGGGCACAAAGCCCTCGGCCTTGGCATCGTATTCGCCATACACCAGACCCATGTATTCGCTCATGACATTGCGATGGAACCAGGGTGGGCGGAATGTGTGTTCAGCGACCATCCAGCGCGGCGGGAAGATCACAAAATCCATGTTCGCGGTACCGGGAATGCCTGAGGGCGAGCTCAGCACCGTGAAGATCGAGGGATCGGCGTGATCAAAGCTGACCGAATTGATGGCATTGAAATGGGCAAGATTGTATTTGTACGGCGTGTAGTTGCCATGCCATGCGACGACATCCAGTGGCGAGTGGCCGATCTCGGCCGACCAGAGCTTGCCGGCAAATTTGGCGAGCAGCTCAAATTGCCCTTCGCGGTCCTCGAAGGCGGCAACCGGCGCGAGGAAATCACGCGGATTAGCGAGGCCATTCGCGCCGATCGGTCCCAGATCGGGCAGCCGCAACAGCTGCCCATAGTTTTCGCAGACATAGCCGCGTGCACTGTCATCCTGCACATCGACCGCGAAGCGTACGCCACGGGGAATCACCGCAATTTCACCCGGCGCGATATCCAACACACCGAGTTCGGTGCGCAGCGACAAACCACCCAGCTGCGGCACGATCAACAGCTCGCCATCCGCGTTATAAAAAAAGCGATCCTGCATCGATCGGTTCGCTGCATACACATGAATCGCAACGCCCGTCTGACTCTCTGCACTGCCGTTACCGGCGATCGTGATCAGGCCTTCGATGAAATCTGCCGGGGCTGACGGTATCGGAAAAGGATTCCAGCGCAACTGATTCGGCGAGGCCGCCACTTCGGTAAAGGGGCCAGACTGCAGCGTCGGATGAAACACTTTCGCAAACGGCTGATGCATGGCCGCCGGACGTATCCGGTACAACCAGCTGCGCTGATTATCCGACCGCGGCGCCGTGAATGCCGTGCCCGACAACTGCTCTGCATACAGCCCATGGGCGACTTTTTGTGGCGAATTCTGTCCTATGGGCAGCACACCGGGCAACGCCTCGGTGGAAAATTCGTTACCGAAGCCGGATTGATAGGTTCTGCTCATGCCTTCTCCTGATCGAAACAGGTGCTCATACATCAGCGCGTGCGTGAGCCATGGCATCGCGCAAGACCTGCAGATCACCAATATGATTCGCCAGTAACAGAATCAGTCGGGCGTTCACGGCTTGACTTTGCGCATCGTCGAGATCGCGATGCATCTCGATCAGCGCCTCATAAAAATCATCCGGACTGGCTAGATTGGGGGCCGTCATCAGTTGGCTCATGCATTGCCCTCCTGGCAGGTAGCGCGCAAGCACGCTGAGACGATCGCGGCACGATCAAATGCGCGCCAGCGAGCAGCAATGTGCTGATCCGGCCGCAATAAATAAGTCGTGCCAGGGCTTGCATCAAAGCGAGCAGCGAGTAATCCATCCACATCAATGAGGGCCTTCGTGTTCGGCGAGACGGATGCCCCCGCCGGCAGGATGTGCAAGACCGTCGTACCCGGCACCTCAGCATCGGGCAGACAAGTGTCCGCGAACCTCAGCACGGTAAAGCGATCGCCCACCTGTTGCAAAAACCAGCGGCGCTCACCCGTGGGTGTCAACACCGGCGCATCAGCGGCCGGTGCACCCGGCTGCATGCGTCCGGCAAAAGCACTCGTGTCGGGTGTATTGAGTGGCGAATCAATGTACGTCGATGGCAGCGAAAGGCGGCCGCTGTTGACCAGCTTTTGCGCGAAAGCGTGATGCTTCGAGAGCGACAGCACAGCATCGCGAAAAATACGGCTGACCGGGCTTTTGGGTGTAATGAAATCGGTCGCTCGCGTCGAGTTCAGGATATTTTCATCGGCCGCATATTCGCGCTCGACGCTGTAGGTATCCAGCAGCGCCACCGGTGACTCGCCGCGCAGCACCCGTCCCAGCTTCCAGCCGAGATTGTCGGCATCCTGAACGCCGCTGTTAGCGCCGCGCGCGCCGAAGGGCGACACGCCATGGGCGGCATCGCCGGCAAAGATGACGCGGCCATGACGGAATTTTTCCATTCGCATGCAGGCAAAGGTATAGACGCTGACCCATTCCAGATCGAAAGCGACCTCTTCGCCCAGCAAAGCACGCACACGGGGAATGACACGCTCCGGCTTTTTTTCAAGCTCGGGATCGGCATCCCAGCCCAGCTGAAAATCGATACGCCAGACATCATCCGCTTCGCGGTGCAGGAGAACCGATTGATTCGGATGAAACGGCGGATCAAACCAGAACCAGCGCTCAGCTGGAAAAGGCGCTTTCATTTTGACGTCAGCAATCAGGAAGCGATCCTGAAACACTCGCCCCTTGCTCTCCAGATCAAGCATGCCGCGGACCGGGCTGCGCGCGCCATCGGCGGCAATCATATAGTCGGCACTCAGCGTATAGCTTCCCTCGGGCGTACTGACAGTGACAGTCACTTGCTCGTCATCCGACTGCAGCTGCGTGACTTTATTTTTCCAGCGAATATCCAGATTCGGGTACGCACTCGCACATTCGTGCAGATAACCTTCGAGGTAATACTGCTGCAAATTCACGAAAGCCGGACGCTGATGTCCGTCTTCCGGCAAAAGATTGAATTGATAGACAGGTTTGTCTTTAAAAAAAACCTTGCCCACATTCCACGACACACCCTTATCAACCACCTTGTCACCGCAACCCAGCCGATCCAGGACTTCCAGCGTGCGTTTCGCATAACACAATGCCCGCGAGCCACCGGACAAACAATCATCATCATCGAGCAAAATGACGTTCACACCCTGACGTGCCAGATCGATGGCCGTGACGAGTCCGACCGGTCCGGCGCCCACCACCAATACCGGATAGTGCGCCGGTGGCGATTGCCCGAAATCCGGCGAGCGCCGATAGGGAAAGCGGAGGGTCTGGTAATTCGTTTGCATAAAACTTGTGCTCTTCAGGATTGAAGAGCGTCCCACATCGCCTTGTCCCGCTCTGCGGTCCAGATGCGCGGATGCTTGATGCCGCTGGCTTCATCGACTGCGCGGGTTACATCAAAAGGCAGGCAGTGCTCGTAAATGAACACATGACCGAATTTTCCGTCCATGTGCGAGCGCACATGCGCCATCGCAGCCTTGAGGTCATGGCCTGCCTGTACAGCCTCTTTCGCACTCTGCAAGAGCGTCGTCACAAAGTCTTTAGTGTAGTCGAGACCCTCGGCCACCTTGGCAGGCGTGGTCAGTGCGGGGCCGCGCCCCGGCACCAGTTTTTCTGCGCCCATGCTGCGCAGAACTTCCAGCGTCGCCGGCCATTCTTCGAGCTGCGCATCGCCGGTATAAGCGGCTGCTTCAAACTCCACCAGATCGCCTGAGAACAAGACCTTTTGCGACGGTATCCAGACGATGGTGTCGCCCTTGGTGTGACCCATCCCCACATGCATGATCTTCACTTCGAGCTTGCCCATGAATACCGTGAGTTCGCGCTCGAACACCAAGGTCGGCCAGGTCAGACCGGGGACCGACTCCACACCGGCAAACAGACGCGGGAATCGCTCGATTTCAGATTTCATGTCCTGCTCGCCGCGCTCGACGATCAGCTCATAGGTACCACGCGATGCGATCACCTGCTGCGCGCCTTCGTTGAAATAGGCCGATGCACCCAGCACACGCACCGCGTGGTAATGCGTGAGGGTGACGTACTTGATGGGCAAATCGGTGATTTCGCGAATGTGTCCGATCAATGCCTGCGCCATGACGGGCGTGGCGGTGGTGTCGATGACCATCACGGCATCGTCGCCGATGATTACGCCGGAATTCGGATCGCCTTCGGCGGTGTACGCATACGCATTGTCCGAGAGCTTGATGAAACTGGTTTTCTTTTCCTGCAAATCGGCCTGGGATGCAAAGGGTTTGGCGCTCATGGAATCTCCGTGGTGTCGCCGGGCGGGAGCCGGGCACTTATCTTGTCTGGGTTTGCGAAGAAGGTTAAGATAGAATTTGTTCCTCGTCAACCAATTAGATATTAACGAATTATTTTCATTAAAATAATTCATCTGACTATTGGTGACTAGCCCTGAGCAGCGCTGACCATCACTGACCAAGCGGATCACACATGTCTATCGAAAAAAGCCGTCGCGGCATACAGTCGATCGAAACCGGCGGCCGCCTGCTGACCACACTGGCCGAGCAGGGCGGTCCGATGAGCCTGGGGGATCTGGCGAAAAAAGCCGGCATGCCTGCGGCGAAGGCCCACCCTTATCTGGTGAGCTTCGGCAGCTTCGGACTGATCGAGCAGAATCCGCTGACGGGCCGCTATGAACTCGGACCTTTCGCCTTGCAGATGGGGCTGATCAGCC
>CAZXDB010000066.1:0-13540 GCA_964639465.1 uncultured Bifidobacterium sp.
TAAGAGTGCGAATCTAAGCTGCAGACATTGGCACGCAACCAGTAAAGCCAGTGCAACTTTCCTTTTTTGGTATCCCATAGTTTATTACTTCTACCACCGAGAATTTCAATCCATAATGTATCGCCCTGCTTACAGTCCTGTGCCGATATCGCCTGATTGTATGCGTCTAGACTATCGATCTCCCCTTGTAACGACGAGATGAAGCATGTCTTGCCCCAAGCCTGATTGCAAACCAAAACCAGTGTTACGACGAGAGCCTTAAAAACATATTGAAAGCCTGCGCACATTTTTAATCCCATTTTGGCGTTTCCTACTCAAGACCGTGACTAATTCGGGTACGGGATCAGCTTTGGCAGAACGAGCTCACCTGAAGCCGTTGAACTTAGGGTCTTCATATACCGTTACCACCTCCAGTCTTTTACCTTGCTGGTTCTGCCACACGAAAACGCATGGAGCTGCACCTGTTGGCGCACATCGCTCAACTTCGCTCCAACCTTTTTTTCGATGTTCGTTACCTAAGTAATCGTTGGGATCTCCGTTTTGCCGAACCGGCGTCCAACCCTCTTTTAGCAAGGCCGCCCGAACCTTTTTATATGGCGTCCCTAATGACACTTGGGGAATAACTTGCGCTTGTAATGTGATGGGCACATTGATCAGAAATAGCAAGGCCGCTGGAAGAAAAATTTTTAAATTCATAGCTTTTAAGAAAAAGAGTCTCGCTGAGAAGAGAATATGAGGTTAAACGGCCAGTGGTCTGACTATTGTTTTAATTATTTTAGTATGAATACAAAGAATATCCTGAATAGGTCTTAGCTGCGTAACTTAACCGTCCCGTTGCTGGACGCTTGCCGTCGCTGAATAGTGCGCAGAATTTGAAACGGTCGAACAGCCCCACCCACTAAGGGTACTGCCAAGCATCAACACTTTTGCCCACCCTTGCCACAATCGGCACAGCGAAAGAAATCTGGCTTAATGAAAACACAAGATTGGCCTGCCCAGCACGACTCGAACGTGCGACCTACGGCTTAGAAGGCCGTTGCTCTATCCAGCTGAGCTATGGGCAGTCGGTATTGCAGGATTGAACGAAGATAGTGCGAAATGAAAAACGGGTTGTCAATGACAACCCGTTTTTTTAATTGGTCGGAGTACAAGGATTCGAACCTTGGACCCCCTGCTCCCAAAGCAGGTGCGCTACCGGGCTGCGCCACACTCCGAAGAATCGAATTATAACCGATGCCGATAGAAACTCATCGGTTTTGTTGTCGATCAGGTCAACTTGGGATGCAGCTGGCGATGTCTTCGGCCAGTCGCCGGGCCATGAGGGCATCGCGCGCTTCGACCATCACCCGCAGCAGGGGCTCGGTGCCGGAGGGACGGATCAGCACGCGCCCTGAGGTGCCCAGCTCGGCCTCGGCGCGCTCTCTGGCGCTCAGCAGATCACGGCTGGACTGCCAGTCGAATCCTGTCTTGATCTTCACATTCAGCAGGGTTTGCGGCCAAAGGCTGAGTTCGGCGGTCTGAGCCGATAGCGTGGTGCCGCTGCGCCGCAGGGCGGAGAGAATCTGCAAGGCCGAGATGATGCCGTCACCGGTGGTGTGCTTGTCCAGCGCCAGCAAGTGGCCTGAGCCTTCGCCGCCGAGCTGCCAGCCGCGTTCCTGCAGCAGCTCAAGCACATAGCGGTCACCGACCCTGGCTCGTGCGAACCCTACGCCCATTTCTGCGAAGGCAGACTCGACGGCCATATTGGTCATCAGGGTGCCGACTGCCCCATCAATACCGCCCTGAGCGCGCCGGTCTTTCACCATGACGTATAGCAGCTCGTCCCCATTGAAAATCCGACCACTGGCGTCAACCATCAGCAAGCGATCGGCATCGCCATCCAGCGCAATACCCAGGTCCGCCTGATGCGTCTTGACCGCGGCGGCCAGTGCGGCTGGCTCCGTAGCGCCGAAGCCATCGTTGATATTGAAACCATTGGGCTGGTTACCAATCGCGATGACTTCCGCACCCAGCTCATGAAAGACATCGGGCGCGATGTGATACGCCGCGCCGTGCGCGCAATCGATCACCAGTTTCAGACCGCGCAGGTCGAACTCATTCGGGAAAGTGCTTTTGCAGAATTCGATATAGCGGCCGCGCGCATCATCCAGACGCCGGGCCTTGCCCAGCTTGTTCGAGCTGACGCAGGACATCGGCTGTTCCAGCGCCGATTCGATCGCCAACTCAACCGCATCAGGCAGCTTGTTTCCCTGGGCAGAAAAAAACTTGATGCCGTTGTCCTGAAAAGGATTGTGCGACGCTGAAATCACCACGCCAGCCGCAAGCCGCAGCGCCCGGGTCAGATAAGCGACGGCCGGTGTCGGCATCGGTCCGGCGAGCATGACATCGACGCCTGCCGCAGAAAAACCGGCCTCCAGTGCCGCCTCGAGCATGTAGCCGGAGATCCGAGTGTCCTTGCCAATCAGCACAGTGGGGCGATTGGTGGCGGCTGCCTCGGCTTGTGCCAGTACCTTGCCGGCCGCATAGCCTAGACGCATGACGAAGTCCGGTGTGATCGGCGAGATGCCGACTTCGCCGCGTATGCCATCCGTGCCGAAATATTGACGTGCCATGTGATCTCTTATTGTTTCAGTTTTTCATTTCAGTTGTTCATATCAGCCAGCTGCAGATTCACAGCAGCCTGCCAGACCTTGATTGCATCCACCGTCTCGGCCACATCATGCACCCGCACGATCCGCGCGCCCTGCATGACCGCCGCCAGCGCTGCCCCGATGCTGCCGGCAAGCCGCTGCTCAGCGGGCCGCCCGGTCAGCGTGCCGATCATGCTCTTGCGCGACAAACCTGCCAGCACGGGCACACCGACGGCTGACTGCAATTCACCCAGACGATTAAGCAGCGTCAGATTGTGGCCAAGGTTCTTGCCAAAGCCAAAACCGGGATCAATGCAAAGACGTCGGCGATCGATACCCACATCCTCGGCTGCAGCTACCCGCTGACGCAGAAATTCACCAACCTCCGCCAGCACATCATCATAGTGCGGCGTTTGCTGCATGGTCTGAGGCTGGCCCTGCATGTGCATGATACATAACGCGCAATCGCTGTCGCTGAGCAAACGTAAGGCGCCGTCCGCACGAAAACCTTCGACATCATTGATCATGTCCACACCCGCCTGGATGACTTCCCGCATGACTTCAGGTCGACGAGTATCCACGGACAAGGGCTTGCCACAATCACGCAAGGCGTAAACAACGGGCATGATGCGCCCCAATTCTTCATCCACGGATACGATCGCGGCACCGGGACGGGTCGATTCACCGCCGACGTCGATGATATCGACACCATCGGCAATCATTTGCTCCGCGCGCGTGATGGCGAGGTCCAGCGACGCGAATTGACCACCATCGGAGAATGAATCCGGCGTGACATTGAGAATGCCCATAACCAGAGGGCGATAGTGCGCACCGGCGATGGTGAGACGGTAGCGTCCACAAAGCAAATGATCAGCAGGCAGATTCAGCACAGGCGGGAGAGCAAACGAGGAAGATGACGAAGAAACGGGGTGGGGATTACTCCCCACCCCGCTGGTTCAGCGCAGGCAACTGCGCATCAGGCCGGTGCAGCGGCAGGCTCGACACCGCCGTCATTCGAACCACCGCTGGCCCGGGGTGGTGGGCTACCGGCTTTCGGCGGACGAGGTTCTTTGCCCGCCATGATGTCGTTGATCTGATCTGCATCGATCGTTTCCCATTCGAGCAAAGACTTGGCCATCATTTCGACCTTGTCCTTGTTCCGCTCGAGCAGGCTGCGTGAGAGTGCGTACTGTTCATCGAGAATACTGCGAATCTCGTTATCGACTTTCTGCTGCGTGGCTTCGGACACGGTTTTTGAGGACATACGACCGAAGTACGAGTCTTGGTCCGTGTCTTCGTACACCATCGTACCCAGCGTCTCCGACATACCATAACGCGTCACCATCGCACGGGCCAGTTTGGTCGCGCGCTCGAAGTCATTCGAAGCACCGGTCGACATCTGATTCATGAAGATCTCTTCGGAAATGCGACCTGCAAACAGGATCGCGATTTCTTCGAGCATCTTGTCCTTGTACATGTTTACCCGATCATGCTCGGGCAATTGCCAGGTCAGACCCAGTGCAAAGCCGCGCGGCATGATGGTCACTTTGTGGACAGGATCTGCTTTGGGCAAGAGCTTGGCAACCACCGCATGACCGGACTCATGATAAGCGGTATTACGACGTTCTTCCTCGCGCATGACGGCCGATTTGCGCTCAGGGCCCATCACGATCTTGTCTTTCGCGTCCTCGAAATCCTGCATCTCGACCAGACGCTTGTTGCGACGTGCTGCAAACAGCGCTGCTTCATTGACCAAGTTCGCCAGATCAGCACCTGAGAAGCCCGGCGATCCACGCGCCAGAATGTCGGCCTTCACGTCCGGTGCAATCGGCACCTTGCGCATGTGGACATTGAGAATCTGCTCACGGCCACGGATGTCAGGCAAGCCGACGATGACTTGGCGGTCGAAGCGGCCCGGGCGCAGCAGCGCCTTGTCGAGCACATCGGAACGGTTAGTCGCAGCGATAACGATCACACCGGCATTGGCTTCAAAACCATCCATTTCGACCAGCAACTGGTTCAGTGTCTGTTCACGCTCATCATTGCCACCGCCCATGCCAGCGCCACGATGACGGCCAACAGCATCAATTTCGTCGATGAAGATGATGCACGGTGAATGCTTTTTGGCGTTCTCGAACATGTCTCGCACACGCGATGCGCCCACGCCGACAAACATCTCGACGAAGTCCGAACCGGAGATCGTGAAAAACGGAACTTTCGCCTCACCGGCAATCGCGCGAGCCAGCAATGTTTTACCGGTACCGGGCGGGCCGACCATCAGCACGCCACGCGGAATACGGCCACCGAGCTTTTGGAATTTAGTTGGATCACGCAGGAAGTCCACCAGCTCAGAGACTTCTTCTTTGGCCTCATCGCAGCCGGCAACGTCGGCAAAGGTGACCGCATTCTGATTCTCATCCAGCATGCGCGCCTTGGATTTACCGAAAGAGAACGCACCGCCTTTACCGCCACCCTGCATCTGACGCATGAAGAAAATCCAGACGCCGATCAGCAAGAGCATCGGGAACCAGGAAATGAAAACCTGCGACAGGAATGACGGCGGCTCAGGCTGTCTCACATCGAACTTCACACCGTTCTCGACGAGATCACCGATCAGGCCACGGTCCAGATTCGTTGTTGTCGCCTTGATTTTTTTACCATCGTTGGTGATCGCGATGATGGTGCGATCTTCGATAGTGGCCTCGCGAATACGCTGCGCCTTCACTTCATCAAGGAAGTCGGAATAAGGGATGGGAGTTGCGCCACCGCCAATGCCGCGCTCATCGAATTGCTTGAAAACAGTGAAGAGCACCAGGGCAATCACGACCCAGATGGCGGCTTTGGAAAACATATTGTTCACTAGAACTCCTTGGATGCCGCCTGCTCAGCGGCTTTTGTCTACCGGCAAATTCTACTCGTAATAACCAGACCTTGCCAGCAAGGATATGAGGCTAAACCCCTGATTCTTCAAGGCTAAAATTCGTTTGCCGAAGTCGGCTCAGCCAAACTCCCGAAGACCTCTTCCTAACAGGAAAATTTCTGAGGATTTATCCCGGCTGGCCTTGGGTTTCTTGGAACTGACCGTTTTGAAGACTTGACGAAACTTGTCCACAATCTGGCTATAACCGCGGCCATTAAAACATTTGACGAGCAGGCATCCCGAAGGTTTCAGATGGGCAGAGGCAAAATCAATTGCCATGTCGATAATATCCTCAACCCGGGCAGCATCGGTTGCCGCAATGCCGGTGATGTTGGGCGCCATGTCGGAGAGCACCAGATCCAGCTTGCGGCCGCCGACTGCCGCCTCAAGCTCCTCCAGCACGGACTGTTCACGAAAATCCCCCAGAATGAAATGGACGTCAGCCACGGGTTCCATGGGCAGCATATCCACACCAATCAGAGTGCCGTGGATACCGCCACCCTCCTTACCCGAAAGCTTGCGGCGCGCGTACTGGGCCCAGCTGCCCGGCGTACACCCCAGATCCACAATAACCTGACCCGGCCGGATCAGTTTCTCTTCTTCGTCGATTTCCTGGAGCTTGTAGGCAGCGCGCGCACGAAAGCCCTCCTTCTGTGCGAGCTTCACATAAGGATCGTTGATATGACCGTGAAGCCAGTTCTTGTTGACTTTGTTTTTTGACATTCACGTAGAATACCGCTTTTGAAAGTACCTCATGCTGAAACTTACTCCCGCCCAGCGCAGTGAACTGCGCTCCCAGGCCCACGGCCTCGCTCCCGTTGTCATGATTGGCGACAGCGGCCTCACGCCAGCCGTGATGAAGGAAATTGATGCCAGCCTGAACTCGCATGGCCTAATCAAAATCCGCGTGCTTGGCGACGACCGCGATGCACGCGTCGCACATTACGAGACGATCTGCGCTGAACTGAGCGCAGCACCCGTACAGCACATCGGTAAATTGCTGGTGATTTACCGCCCTCAAAAAGATATTCCGAGAGAATCCAAAACCACGCGCGGCAAGGGCTTGCGCGAGGTCGTGATCGTCAAGACCAACCCGACCAAAAAGCCGACGATTACGAAGGTGATGGTCAAAGGGAATGAGCGGGTCACGGCCGGTGGGAATATCAAACGGGCGAAAGCACCACGCCAAAAAAGCCGCAAGAAAAGCGCGCTGGGTTCTTAACTAATTGTCGGCCGATGTAACTGCGTAGTTTTAACGACCAGCGCTACTGCAAGCAGGCTTTGTAAAAAATAAATGCCACTGGCAATACCGTGCAGCAGACCAAACCGGGCGCGCAAAATCTCATCCATGACCCCACCATTATTCGCCGCAGCGGCACGGATCTCGGCCATGAATGGCTGCAGCGCGAAGTAACCGATCAACACACATAACAGCATGCCGATAACGATACGTGTGCAGGTGCGGCGAGAAGGAAGATGGGTGTCAGCTCGGAAGATAACCAGCAGCAGGATGCCGCACACCAGTGACAGCCAGGCCTCGGCCCGGAACAAGCTGCCGGCAATGCTGCCTGCCAGCGTACGATCAGGCAGGGTCGCAAACAACACGGGGGCGGCCAGATAGCCGACGGTCCAAAGACTGCCAGCCCACAGCGTGACTAGCAGCGTGCGCGCGGTTGTCAGCAAAGAGGCCCGCATCGCTCAGGTCAAACTCAGATGTACTTCACGTCGATGATCTCGTACTCTCGCACGCCGCCGGGTGCCTGCACCTCGACTTCATCGCCCGCGCTCTTGCCGATCAGTGCGCGAGCGATCGGTGAGCTGATCGAGATCTTCGATTGTTTCAGATCAGCCTCGTCATCGCCGACAATCTGATAAGTCACTTCATCGCCGGAACTCAGATCTTCCAGCGTGACGGTCGATGCAAAAACGACCCGCCCCTCGGCATCGAGCAGCGTGGGGTCAATGATCTGCGCTGCGGACAGCTTGCCTTCGATTTCCGCAATACGCCCCTCGATGAAGCTTTGCTTCTCCTTGGCGGCGTCGTACTCGGCATTTTCCGACAGATCACCCTGGGCACGGGCTTCAGAGATGGCATTAATGACGGCCGGGCGCTCGACATGCTTGAGGCGCTGCAGCTCATCTTTCATCAGTTGTGCGCCGTAGACGGTAATGGGGACTGTGCTCATGATGTTTTGTTGGGCAAAATTAAAAGCACAGAGGCTGCGGTTTTACGCAGCCTCTGTACAAGGGAAGTTCAAGGTTCGAAGTGTAAACCAAATTATTGCAGCGAGGCGTGCAGGCTTTGCAAATCATACACATGCAGTTCACGCAAATGCGCCATACCCTGCACCGCCGCCTCAGCGCCTGCAATCGTGGTGTAGGTGGTCACTCGCGCCGCCAGCGCCGAAGTACGGATGGTGCGGGAGTCGTTGATCGCCGTGCGCTTCTCTTCGACCGTGTTGATGACCAGCGCAATTTCGTTGTTCTTGATCATATCAACGATATGCGGACGCCCTTCAGCCACCTTGTTGACGGTCGTGACCGGTATACCAGCTGCGGCAATCGCTGATGCCGTGCCTTTGGTCGCCACCACTGAAAAACCAATGCTGACCAGATCGCGGGCGATCTCGACCGCACTCGGCTTGTCGCTGCTCTTGACCGACAAAAACACCTTGCCGGATTCTGGCAGGCGTACGCTAGCACCCAGCTGCGACTTGACGAACGCCTCGCCAAAAGTTCGGCCCACGCCCATCACTTCACCGGTCGATTTCATTTCCGGTCCGAGAATGGTGTCCACGCCCGGGAATTTCACGAACGGAAACACGGCTTCTTTCACGCTGAAATAAGACGGATGAACTTCCGCTGTGATGCCCTGACTGTCCAGCGATTGTCCAACCATGCAGCGCGCTGCGATTTTGGCCAGTTGCAAACCGGTCGCCTTGGAGACATACGGTACGGTACGAGAAGCGCGCGGATTGACTTCAAGGACATACACCACATCCTTCATCACGCCATCGATTTCCTGTTGCTGTATTGCGAACTGCACATTCATCAGGCCAACCACATTCAGGCCTTTGGCCATCAGCGCGGTTTGGTGCTTGATTTCATCGACCGTTGCTTTGGATAACGAATACGGCGGCAGGGAACAGGCCGAGTCACCCGAATGCACGCCTGCCTGCTCGATATGCTCCATCACACCGCCAATGAAGGTGCGCTCGCCATCAGAAAGACAGTCGACATCCACTTCGATCGCATCATTGAGAAAGCGATCCAGCAAAACCGGAGAATCGTTGGATACCTTGACGGCCTCGCGCATGTAGCGCTCGAGATCGCGCTGCTCATGCACGATTTCCATCGCGCGGCCACCCAACACATACGAAGGACGAACCACCAGCGGGTAGCCGATTTCCTGCGCCAGACGCAGTGCCTCTTCCTCGGTGCGCGCGGTACGATTCGGTGGCTGGCGCAGATTCAGTTCGTGCAGCAGCTTCTGGAAACGCTCGCGGTCTTCAGCGGCATCGATCTTGTCTGGTGATGTACCGATGATGGGCACACCATTAGCTTCCAGATCAAGCGCCAGCTTGAGTGGTGTCTGTCCGCCGTACTGCACGATCACACCCACCGGCTTTTCCTTGTCGACGATTTCGAGAACGTCTTCCAGTGTGAGCGGCTCGAAGTACAAACGATCCGACGTATCGTAGTCAGTCGAGACCGTCTCGGGATTACAGTTGACCATGATGGTCTCGTAACCATCTTCGCGCATCGCGAAGGCTGCATGAACGCAGCAGTAATCAAACTCGATACCTTGTCCGATACGGTTCGGTCCACCACCCAGCACCATGATTTTTTTACGATCGGTGGGGTTGGATTCGCATTCTTCCTCATAGGTCGAATACATGTACGCGGTGCCGGTCGCAAATTCACCGGCACACGTGTCAACGCGCTTGTAAACTGGGCGCACGTTCATGATGCGCCGCAGTTTGCGAATCTCGCGGTCTTCAACTTTCATCAGCTTGGCCAGACGACGATCGGAGAAGCCTTTGCGCTTCAAGGCCAGCAGCATGTCCTTATCCAGCACCTTGATCGTCTGGGTTTCCAGCCAGAGTTCGATATCAATGATTTCCTTGATCTGAGCAAGGAACCAGGGATCGATGGATGTAAGCTGATGTACTTCTTCCAGCGTAAAGCCTTGCGCGAAGGCATCACCGACATACCAGATGCGCTCAGGACCAGGCTCGCCCAGCTCTTCTTCAATCACTTCGCGGTCGGTGGTTTTTTCGTTCATGCCATCAACGCCGACTTCCAGACCGCGCAGCGCTTTCTGAAAGGATTCCTGGAAGGTGCGGCCAATGGCCATCACTTCACCCACCGATTTCATTTGCGTGGTCAGGTGACTGTCGGCCGTCGGGAATTTTTCAAACGCAAAACGCGGAATCTTGGTTACCACATAATCGATCGAAGGCTCGAACGATGCGGGTGTGGCGCCGCCGGTGATTTCATTGCGCAGCTCGTCGAGCGTGAAACCCACTGCAAGCTTGGCCGCGATTTTCGCAATCGGAAAACCAGTCGCTTTAGATGCCAGCGCAGAAGAGCGAGAGACGCGCGGATTCATCTCAATGACGATCATCCGACCATCTTTGGGATTGACCGAGAACTGCACATTCGAGCCGCCGGTATCCACACCAATTTCACGCAGCACCGCGAGCGATGCATTACGCATAATCTGGTATTCCTTGTCGGTCAGCGTTTGCGCGGGCGCGACGGTGATCGAGTCACCGGTATGCACACCCATCGGGTCCAGATTTTCAATCGAGCAGACAATGATGCAGTTGTCGTTCTTGTCGCGAACGACTTCCATTTCATACTCTTTCCAGCCGAGCAGTGACTCTTCGATCAGCAGTTCATTGGTTGGCGAGGCTTCCAGGCCACGCTTGCAAATCGCTTCGAATTCTTCGGCGTTGTACGCAATGCCACCACCTGAACCACCCATGGTGAAAGACGGACGAATGATGGTTGGAAAGCCCACTTCTTTTTGAACGGACCAGGCTTCTTCCATCGAATGCGCAATACCAGAGCGCGCCGATCCGAGACCGATTTTGGTCATCGCATCCTTAAACTTGGAGCGGTCTTCGGCCTTGTCGATCGCCTCGGGCGTGGCACCGATCAGTTCGCACTTGTATTTGTCCAGCACGCCGTTGCGCCACAGATCAAGCGCGCAATTCAGTGCGGTTTGTCCGCCCATCGTGGGCAGAATCGCATCCGGACGTTCCTTGTCGATGATGCGTTCCACCACTTGCCAGGTGATGGGCTCGATGTACGTCACATCCGCCATCTCCGGGTCGGTCATGATGGTCGCCGGATTGCTGTTGACCAGAATGACTTTGTAGCCTTCTTCACGCAGCGCCTTGCAAGCCTGCGCGCCGGAGTAATCAAACTCACAGGCCTGGCCGATGATGATCGGGCCGGCACCGATGATGAGGATGCTTTTGATATCGGTACGCTTAGCCATGTTTGTGTTTCTCCATCATCGCCACGAAGCGGTCGAACAAAGGGGCGATGTCATGCGGACCGGGGGAAGCTTCAGGGTGGCCCTGGAAGCAAAAAGCGGGACGATCAGTGCGCTCGAAGCCCTGCAGCGATCCATCAAACAGTGAGATATGCGTCACGCGACAATTGGAAGGCAGCGTATCGGGATCGACCGCAAAACCATGGTTCTGCGAGGTGATCATCACTTGTTTGGTATCGAGATCCTGCACCGGATGGTTCGCACCGTGGTGACCGAATTTCATTTTCAGGGTTTTCGCGCCCGAAGCCAACGCCATGATCTGATGACCGAGGCAGATACCGAAAGTGGGCAGACCTTTTTCAATCAGCTCGCGCGATGCAGCAATCGCGTAATCGCAGGGCTGAGGATCGCCGGGGCCATTGGAAAGGAAGATACCGTCCGGATTCATTGCCAGCGCATCGGCGGCTGTGGCTTGTGCGGGCAGCACCGTCACCTTGCAGCCGCGCTGCGCCAGCATGCGCAGGATGTTGTACTTCACACCGTAGTCAAACGCGACGACATGGAATCGGGGGGTATCGAGCTTGCCGTAACCCTGCCCGAGCTGCCATTCGGTCTGCGTCCACTCGTAGGGTTTGCCGGTCGAAACGACCTTTGCCAGATCCATGCCGGACAAACCGGGGAAAGCCCGCGCATGATCAATTGCCGCATTGGCCGACGCTTTGGGGCCGGCGACGATGGCACCACTCTGCGCCCCTTTTTCGCGCAGTATGCGCGTGAGCTTGCGTGTATCGATGCCGGCGATGGCGACGATGTTTTCGGCTTTCAGGTAATCAGAGAGGCTTTGGGTCGAGCGGAAATTCGATACCAGCAAAGGCAAATCGCGAATCACGAGGCCGGCGGCATGGATCTTGTCGGACTCGACGTCTTCGGGATTAACGCCGGTGTTGCCAATATGGGGATACGTCAGGGTAACGATCTGGCGGCTGTAGCTGGGATCGGTCAGGATTTCCTGATAGCCCGTCATTGCCGTATTGAAAACCACTTCTCCGCTGGTATGGCCAGCGGCGCCAATGGAAAGTCCTTGAAACACCGTGCCATCCGCGAGTGCTAGGAAGGCCGGCTGCGTGTTGGCCGTTAAAAATGGCGGCAAGGGATACTCCTGGGTTGGGCCGCCTCAGCTGGATTCCAACCCCACCTTTCATATCAGCAAGCCGGCTTTGGGCGTGCGAATATCGGGCAATGCTGGTGTGGGTATCGGTGTATGACGCGGGCGGCGGGCTAATCTGGTTAAACCTTTCGATTATAGCGCGAAGCGCTATGCCCGAGCAACCTCGGCCCGTCCTGCCCGCTATCAGCGAAGTACCTGCTTACAATCCCAAGGCGGCGATACCCGCTTTGGCGATTTGCGCATCCTCGTTGGATTTCACACCGGAAACTCCCACCGCACCGACGCAGTCGCCCGCCACCATGATGGGCACGCCACCCTCGAGCAGGCCATCAATGTTCGGCGCGGACAGGAAAGAATACCGGCCGTTATTGATGATGTCTTCGTAAACCTTGGTCTCACGAACACCCAAGGCGGCGGTACGGGCCTTCGAAGGCGCAATCGATGCCGATACCGGGGCCGCGCCGTCCAGACGCTGCAGCCACAGGAGATTGCCACCGTCGTCCACGATCGCAATGGTCACGGCCCATTTGTGCGTCAGGGCCTCTGTCTCAGCCGCCGTAGCGATTTTCTTGATGTCTTCCAGCGTCAGTGCCTGTTTAGAGCGCATGTTTTCCCCCTTGAATTTCGAAAAGGCTGGATTGTACGATAAGTTTCTTTAGACAATATGACAATAAATCGATCGCGGTGCCGTTAAATCTGCCGTGCTTCTTTTGACAAGTTCGCACGCATCGCTTAGAGTTCCGGGGTTTGTTTGCCCTGAGGTAGCTTTGATACAACCGCCATCCCGATTCATTTTCAGCAACATCATGCGCGGCACCACAACCGTCGTGCTGATGGCGGCGGTGCTGGCGTCGCCTTTATCCGTCAGCGCCGAACCTGAACAGCAACACGCGTCGGTGCTTGAGCGAATCAGCAGCTTCACTGATCGCGCCGCGCAAGTAGCGATTGAAGCGCTGTCACTGGTCGGTATTCGCTATCGCTACGGCGGTAACTCCCCTGAGCAAGGTTTGGATTGCAGCGGGCTGGTTCGTTATGTTTTTCGCGAAGCCGGTACCGAACTGCCGCGCACTTCCAATGAAATGAGCCAGCGTGGGCAGCCCGTCGACAAGCAGGACTTGCAACCGGGTGATCTGGTTTTCTTCAATACCCTCAATCGCGCCTTCTCGCACGTGGGCATTTATCTGGGTAACAACCAGTTCATTCACGCACCGTCTACTGGACGCAATGTGCGCGTGGAAAACATGGACATGGCGTACTGGAAAGCGCGCTTCAATGGCGCGCGGCGGGTACTGGAAGCAGAAGCAGCACCGCGCTGA
>CAZXDB010000067.1:0-13502 GCA_964639465.1 uncultured Bifidobacterium sp.
GCCTTGGGATCCTTGCCGAAGAAATGCTTGCGCACGTAGGCGCCGTCCTTGGCTTTGTAGTTCTGATACTCGCCGTCGACGGTTTCCATCATGATTCGCTGCAGCACACCCTCTTTATCACGAGCGAGCAGCTCATCCCAGTTACCGCCCCAAATAACCTTGACGACATTCCAGCCGGCACCGCGGAAATCGGCTTCGAGTTCCTGAATGATTTTTCCGTTACCGCGCACCGGTCCATCGAGACGCTGCAGATTGCAGTTAATGACGAAGACGAGGTTGTCGAGCATTTCGCGGCCGGCCATGCCGATCGCGCCCATAGATTCCGGCTCATCCATCTCGCCGTCGCCGCAGAAAGCCCAGACTTTACGATTAGCGGTATCGGCGATCTGCCGTGCATGCAGGTACTTAAGGAAACGCGCTTGGTAAATCGCCATCAGCGGGCCGAGACCCATCGATACCGTTGGAAACTGCCAGAAGTCCGGCATCAGCTTCGGATGCGGATACGAGGACAAACCCTTGCCATCGACTTCGCGACGGAAATTGAGCATCTGATCTTCGCTGATGCGGCCTTCCAGATAGGCGCGCGCATAAATTCCGGGCGATGAATGTCCCTGGATGTACAGCAGGTCACCCCCATGATGCTCGGTCGGTGCATGCCAGAAATGATTGAAGCCTATGCCCAGCATGTTGGCCAGCGAAGCAAAGCTGGAAATGTGGCCGCCGAGATCGCCATCGGCACGGTTGGCTTTGACGACCATCGCCATCGCATTCCAGCGCATGTAAGAGCGCAAACGCTCCTCATATTCCAGATTACCCGGGCAGTGCTCACCGAGATGGGCGGGGATGGTGTTGACGTAAGCAGTATTACTGGAGAACGGAATGTGCGCACCGCGGCGGCGGGCCAGATCGACCATGCGCTCAAGCAAATAATGCGCGCGCTCCGGACCTTCGTGATCGAGAACGGCTTCAAGGGCATCAAGCCATTCCTGCGTTTCCATCACATCAGGATCATTGGCGGCCTGCGCCAGAATAGTGTCGATTTGCGCTGCCATCAGGAAGTCTCCTTCATTGTGTGGAGGGCGGTCTGCGTTGGACGGCCCGGGTCGCCTACAGCGGATTTTGTACGCCTTTGGATCAGAAAGGAAGTTTATCAGCACTTCCCGAATTTTCAAAATACGGTATTTGATTTCATAATGCGATATATTCTTGAGAGAAAACCGGTGAGGCGCACACTGTAGCGTCTGCCGGATCGCTGCTGCTGCGGGAACACAAAGCCTTTGCCCGGCATCAAAGCGAGGGCGCCTTATAATCGTGTTTTCCTTCCTTTTTCCCCGAGAAGCCCCATGTCCGCAAAAATCATTGATGGCAACCTCCTGTCAAAACAGATCCGGGCCGAAGTCGCCAAACGCGCTGCCGCCCTCACTGCGCGGGGCCACCAGCCCGGGCTGGCCGTGATCCTGGTCGGCGATAGTCAGGCGTCTCAGGTCTATGTGCGCAACAAGATCAAAGCCTGCGAAGAAAACGGTATTCATTCGGTATTTGAAAAATACGAAGCCAGCATGACCGAAGCCGAGTTGCTGGCCCGGGTGGAGGCACTCAATAATGACCCGAAAATTCACGGCATTCTGGTACAGCTGCCGCTGCCCGCGCATATCGACTCTCACAAGGTGATCGAAGCGATCGCTGCAGAAAAAGATGTCGATGGCTTCCACATCAGCAATGCCGGTCTGCTGATGACGGGCCAGCCGCTGTTTCGCCCCTGCACGCCTTACGGCGTGATGAAAATGCTGGAGTCGATTGACTACCCGGTACGGGGCGCGCATGCCGTCGTGGTGGGTGCCTCCAATATTGTCGGCAAGCCGCAGGCCATGCTGCTCTTGCAAGCCGGCGCGACCGTCACCATCTGCAATTCCAAAACCCGTGACCTCGGTCACCACACGCGCGATGCCGATATTCTGGTGGTCGCCACGGGCAAGCGCAACATTGTGACCGGCGACATGATCAAACCGGGTGCGGTCGTCATTGATGTCGGCATGAACCGCGATGACGCCGGCAAACTGTGCGGCGACGTTGACTATGCGGGTGCCTGTGAAGTTGCGGGCTGGGTAACGCCTGTCCCCGGCGGCGTGGGTCCGATGACCATCACCATGCTGCTGGTGAATACGCTGGAAGCTGCTGAACGTAACTAATTTTTCTGAGAGCCATGACCACCAACGCGCTACTTGATTTTTCCGACCTGCCCCGCTTCGATATTTTCAGCCCGGCCGATGTCACGCCCGCGATCACCCGGCTACTGGAAGATGCCCGAGCGCTGGTCGACCAGCTGGAAACCCCGGATGCGAGCGCGGACTGGGACAATTTCGTCGAGCCGCTGGAGCGCGTCACCGAACGACTGGGACGCGCCTGGGGCGTGGTTGGTCATCTCAATGCCGTGGTCGATACACCGGAGTTGCGCGCCACATACAACGAGAACCAACCCCGAGTCACCGAGTTCTGGACAGAGCTTGGCCAGAACCTGAAGCTGTTCGACAAGTACAAAGCGCTGCAGGCAAGTGCTGGTTATCACGCACTGTCCCCAGCGCGGCGCAAGATCATTGACAACGCCATCCGCGATTTCCGTCTGGGCGGTGCAGAGCTGCCTGAAGCGCAAAAGAAACGCTTTGCGGAAATTCAGGAGCAGCAAGCGAAGCTGTCCACCCGCTTCTCCGAAAACGTACTTGATGCGACCAATGCGTACGAGCTGCTGGTAGATGACGAAGCACAACTGAAGGGCTTGCCGGACGATGTGAAACAGGCAGCACGCGCGAACGCTGAAAAAGAAGGCAAGTCGGGCTGGCGCTTTACGCTGCATTTCCCGTCTTATTTCCCGATTTTGCAATACGCGGATAACCGCGAATTACGTGAAACCATTTATCGCGCCAACGCCACCAAAGCGTCCGAACTGGGTACAAATCCTGAATGGGATAACACGCAAAATATTACGGACATCCTGAAGCTGCGTGACGAAGAAGCCAAAATACTCGGCTACAAAAATTTTGCGGAAGTTTCGCTGGTACCGAAAATGGCCACCTCACCCGAACAGGTGATCGGTTTTCTGGAAGATCTCGCTGCCCGCGCGCGGACTTTTGCTGAAAACGATCTGGCCGAGCTGCGCGAGTTTGCGCGTGCCGAACTCGGTATCGAACAGCTGCAGGCCTGGGATATGACGTATGCCTCAGAAAAACTGCGTGAAAAGCGCTACGCTTTTTCTGAGCAGGAAGTGAAGCTGTACTTCCCAGAGGATAAAGTCGTCGGCGGACTCTTCCGTCTGATACAAACCATGTTTGGTGTCGAGATCTCGCCCGATCACAGCCCTGTCTGGCATACAGACGTGAAGTTCTTCCGGATTGAAAAGAAAGGCCACCTGATCGGTCAGTTCTATCTGGACTTGTATGCACGCTCAGGCAAACGCGGCGGCGCCTGGATGGATGACGCGCGCGGCCGAAAAAATCTCGCGGGCGACGTGCAGACACCCATTGCCTACCTGACCTGCAATTTCACCGAACCGGCCGTCATCGATGGCGTGAAAAAGCCAGCCTATTTCACGCATGATGAAGTGATCACGCTGTTCCATGAGTTTGGTCATGGTTTGCATCACATGCTGACTGCCGTCGATGAACTGGGCGTCTCGGGTATTTCCGGCGTTGAATGGGATGCGGTCGAGCTGCCTTCGCAATTCATGGAAAATTTTTGCTGGGAATGGGATGTGCTCCAGCACATGACGGCGCATGCAGAAACCGGTACGCCTTTGCCCCGAGCGCTGTACGACAAGATGATCGCCGCGAAAAATTATCACGCTGGTCTGCAAATGCTGCGTCAGGTGGAGTTCTCGCTGTTCGATATGCGCCTGCACCATGACTACGACCCGAACGGTAAACAGTCGGTCGCTGACCTGCTGGCGGATGTCCGACACAAAGTCGCCGTCATTATTCCGCCGGCGTTCAATCGGTTCCAGCATTCGTTTTCGCATATTTTTGCGGGTGGCTATGCGGCTGGCTACTACAGCTACAAATGGGCGGAGGTACTGTCTGCCGATGCCTACGGCGCATTTGAAGAAGCGCAGGGCGATCCGAACCGACTGGCCGAAACCGGTCTGGCGTTTCACCGGGAGATTCTTTCGGTCGGCGGCTCGCGCCCGGCACTGGAGTCCTTCACGGCCTTTCGCGGCCGCGAACCCAGCATTGATGCGCTGCTCAGGCATAACGGCATGGTGCAGGCTGCCTGAATGCCATGACCCGCGTCGACTTTCACAGCAAAGTACCCGACAAGCTGCTGTACGCCTGCCGGCTGGTGCGCAAGGCACGTTCTGCCGATATGCGCGTGGTCGTCTTCACTCAGGACCGTACCCAGCTGGATGCGCTGGATGAGGCACTCTGGACTTTTTCGGAGCAGGATTTTCTGCCACACGTGATGGCGGGCGATGCGCTTGCGGCGCAAACCCCGGTCATCCTGACCGATGACGCTGACGCAGTTCTGCCGCATCATCAGATTCTGATTAATTTATCGGGCGAGACACCGGCACACTTCGCCCGCTTTGAACGTTTGTTTGAAGTGATTTCCACGGACGAGGATGATCTCGCTGCAGGGCGTGAGCGTTACCGTCAGTACCAGCAACGCGGCTATCCCCTCACCCATTTTGTGGCTGAAAAAACATGAGCGACATACACAACACAACCCATTCGCGCGATGAGGATGATGCGGATATTCCTGTGCTGACCGATGTCATCAAAGACGGCGGCATCAGGACCCTGCCGGAAACCGTGTGGACCGCGAGCTCCGGGGGAGCGCCCGCTCCGGCGATGACCACGACGATCGTCACTACCGCCGAGCCGACTGAAGATACCCGCACTGAACTGCAGACTGCTGCTCGTCTGCCCTCTATCGAAGAAATCGAAGCAACATTGTCATCCCGCCTGACCGCCGAACTGGCCCTGCAAATTCCCGTGCTGCTGGAGGCAGCGCTGCGGGAGCATCTGCCCACAGCCATTGGCGCCAAACTACAGGCCGAGCTGGTCTCGGCCTTGGCGAATGCGCTGCCGGGCGCGGCGCAGAATGCTGCAGCGGAACTTTCTTCCACACTGGCGTTCGAAGTAGGTGGTCTGCTGGAGCAGCGTATCGAAGACGAAGTTCGTCGTGCCGTCTCGGATGAAATTACGCGCCTGTCAGAAGATCAGCAGACATCGCGCTGATGTATTCGTTGATAGGGTTAGACGTTTAAAAAATTGAGTGATACGTGGCGTAAATGACGCCCATTCCATGCACAGCTTTTTTACAATCCTGACTTCCGTTACAGCGGCCACCGCAGTCGTCTTACGGCCATCTCACAGGATGTTTCAATGAAAGTCATCGTTCTTGGTGCAGGTATTATCGGTACGGCTTCAGCCTGGTTTTTACAAAAAGCAGGGCACGAAGTCACCGTCATCGACCGCCAGCCCGGTCCCGCGCTCGAAACCAGTTTTGCCAACGGTGGACAAATATCCGTATCCCACGCCGAGCCTTGGGCGAATCCCGCCGCACCGCTGAAAGTGCTGAAGTGGCTTGGGCGGGAAGATGCGCCCTTGCTGTTCCGGCCGCGCGCCGACTGGCTGCAATGGCGCTGGGGTATGGCATTTCTGCGCGAATGCACGCCCGCACGTACGGCACACAATATTCGGCAAATCGTTGCCCTCGCTGAGTACAGTCGTCAGACCTTGCAGGCAGTGCGTGCCGAAACCGGCATTAGCTACGATTGCGAAACGCGCGGCATTCTGCATTTTTACACCGACGAAGAAGAATTCCGGCAGTCACTGCCCGCCGCGCAGCTGATGCGTGAACTGGGTTGCCCGCGTCAGACCATCAACGCCGATGAAGTCGTCCGAATTGAACCTGCCCTGCGTTCGATACGACACAAAATCGTCGGCGGCGATTTCACCCAGACGGACGAGTCCGGTGATGTCTATCAATTCACCACCGGCCTGGCAAAAAAATCAGAAGAAGCGGGTGTCGATTTTCGTTTCAACACGCTGGTGACGCGCCTGATTACGGAAGGTGCAGGCAGTGCACAGCGCGTCACAGGCGTTGAAGTGATTGATTCCGAAGGAAGGCACCAGGTGCTGCATGGCGACAGCGTGCTGGTCGCGATGGGCAGCTTCAGCACGGCCTTGCTCAAACCACTCGGTATTTCTTTGCTGCTGTATCCGGGCAAAGGTTACTCAGCCACCTTTGAAGTCAGCGATCCGTCGCTTGCCCCCCAAGTGTCACTGACCGACGACGGACACAAGCTGGTGATATCGCGATTCGGAAATCGTCTGCGCGTGGCTGGCACCTGCGAAATCAATGGCTATTCCCGAGAACTCAATGCAGCCCGCTGCGAAGCGATCACGCGTCGCACACGCGAGTTATTTCCCGAAGCCTGCGATTACGATCACCCTGTGTACTGGAGCGGACTGCGGCCACTGACCCCGTCCAATGTTCCCTATCTGGGCACGACCCGCATCCCCAATCTTTTCCTCAACACCGGTCATGGCACGCTGGGCTGGACCATGGGCTGCGGCTCGGGGCGCGCGATTGCCGACATCATCTCCGGCCGCACACCCGATCTGGATTTTGCGTTCACAGAACCACGAGTCACCGAGCATGCACCTGATCTGACTGCGGCGACAGCGCGCTGACCCACGTTGGATGGCCTTATGAACGCCTGTCCTGGTAATTTCGGGTTATTCCTCTGGCATGCGTCTCCTGCTATGCGTCTTCTGTCACGCATCTTTTGCATGCCGGCGGCGTTCAGCACGCCACCAGCAAGCTTGCCAAATCAACGATAATTCGATTTTCCGCCCTGGAGGATATCCATGCAGATCACCCGCACCGCCATCTCCCTGACACTGCTTAGCGCCATCAGCATACAAGCCATCGCGCAAGAGCAAGTGGTAAAAATCGGTCACGTCGGCCCGTTATCTGGTCAGATCGCGCATCTGGGTAAGGACAATGAAAACGGCGCGCGCATGGCAATCGATGTGCTCAATGCGAAAGGCGTGAGCATCGGCGGCAAGAAAATCAAATTCGTTCTGCAGGGTGAAGATGACGGTGCCAATCCACAGCAAGCAACGGCGGCTGCGCAAAAGCTGGCTGACGCCAAAGTCAGCGGCGTCATTGGTCACCTGAATTCAGGCACCACGATTCCAGCCTCAAAAATCTATAACGATGCGGGCATACCGCAAATTTCTCCGTCGGCCACCAATCCGAAATACACGATGCAAGGCTACAAAGGCGCGTTTCGTGTCGTGGCCAATGACGGCCAGCTGGGTGGCGCGCTCGGCCGCTACACCGCCTCGGACATCAAAGCCCAACGCATCGCCATCATCGATGATCGTACTGCCTACGGTCAGGGTGTGGCCGACGAATTTGCCAAAGCGGCGAAAGCCGCCGGCCTGACGATCGTCGGTCGTCAGTACACCACAGACAAAGCCACCGACTTCAATGCGATCCTCACCGCGATCAAGGGCAAGTCGCCGGATCTGATTTTCTTCGGCGGCATGGATGCGGTTGGCGGCCCGATGCTGCGACAAATGAAACAGTTGGGTATCAAGGCGAAATTCATGGGCGGCGACGGCATCTGCACCGAGCAGCTGCCGTCGCTGGCGGGCGCCGGCATGCTGGATGATCAAGTGGTGTGTGCAGAAGCCGGCGGTGTCGAGGAAAATCGAAAAAAAATCATCGACCAGTTCCGCAGCGACTACAAAAAGAAATTCGGCGTTGACGTCAAACTGTATGCGCCCTATGTCTACGATGCCGTGATGGTGATGGTAGCAGCAATGCAGAAAGCAAATTCGGTCGAGCCTGCAAAGTATCTGCCGGAACTTGCGAAAATCAACTACGAAGGTGTGACGGGTCGCATCGAGTTCGATGCCCGCGGTGACATCAAAAACGGATTACTCACGCTGTACACCTACAAGGGCGGCAAGCGTTCACAAATCGCTGTCACAAAATGATCCGTGCCCGACAACCAATAAAAAAGCGCTCCTCGGAGCGCTTTTTTTGCGTCATGGATGCTGGCGATTACTTCAGCGACAGGATCCACTTGGACAGTTCTTTTGCTTCAGCAGCCGACACCTGTGGGTTGGCTGGCATTGGGATCTGACCCCACACACCGCTGCCGCCCTTCATGATCTTGGTGGCCAGCTTGCCTTCAGCCGATTTGTCGCCTTTGTACTTGGCAGCGACTTCTTTGTAGCCGGGACCGACCAGCTTGGCATCGACTGCGTGGCAGGCGAGGCAGTTCTTTTCTCTTGCCAGCTGCTCGCTGGCGGATGCAGCGCCCGAAACCATTGCGCTCAAAGCGATTGCGGCTACAAGGATACGTTTCATGTCACTCTCCATTAATTTTGATGACCGCGGAATTTTACATCTTTTTGACAATTCCGCTTGTAAAGAAGACTATCACCGCCCGCAAAATACCGCAGGCGACGATTACATTCGCTCACAAAGTTCAATCCGTGACCGCACCCCGGCTGGCAGTTGATGCTAATTTGGCAAACTTGGCCAGCACGCCCCGCGCGTATTTCTGCGCAGGCGCTTTCCAGGCAGCACGGCGGCGGGCGATTTCTTCGTCCGGCACATTCAATTGAATCAAAAGCTGATGCGCATCGATGGTGATGGAATCGCCTTCCTGAACCAGACCAATCGTGCCACCGCTGATCGCTTCAGGCGCCACGTGGCCGACCACCATGCCCCAGGTCGCCCCGGAGAAGCGTCCGTCGGTAATCAGGCCGACGGATTCGCCCAGACCCTTTCCAATCAGGGCCGAGGTCGGTGACAGCATTTCCGGCATGCCGGGCGCACCACGCGGTCCCAAGTAACGCAAGACGACCACGTCGCCCGCCTTGATTTTGTCAGCGAGGATCGCTTCCATCGCTGACGGCTCATCGTCAAACACGCGCGCCGGTCCGGTGATGACAGGGTTTTTCAGGCCGCTGATCTTGGCCACGCAACCTTCAGGCGACAGATTGCCTTTGAGGATGGCGAGATGCCCCTCCTTGTACAGCGCCTTGTCGATGGTGCGAATCACATCCTGATCAGCGCGCGGGACGTCAGGCACGTGCGCCAATTCTTCGGCCAGCGTCTTGCCGGTGATCGTGATGCAATCGCCATGCAGCAGACCGGCATTGAGCAGAATCTTCATGACTTGGGGCACACCACCCGCATCGTGCAAATCGGTGGCAACATACTCGCCCGACGGTTTCAGGTTACAGATCACGGGGACTTTCTTGCGCATGCGCTCGAAGTCATCAATCGTCCATTCGACCTCGGCTGAATGCGCAATCGCCAGGTAATGCAGCACCGCATTGGTGGAACCGCCGGTGGCCATGATGACAGCGACCGCGTTCTCGATCGACTTGCGGGTGATGATGTCGCGCGGACGCAGATTGCGTTTGACCGCCTCGACCAATACACGCGCGGATTCGGCAGCCGAGACGGTTTTCTCGTCATCCGGGTTAGCCATGGTCGACGAATACAACAGCGACATACCCAGTGCCTCGAACGAGGAGGACATGGTGTTCGCAGTGAACATGCCGCCACAGGAGCCGGTCGACGGGCAGGCATTGCGTTCGACGCCAACGAAATCTTCTTGCGACATTTTGCCGGCGGTGAACTGGCCAACGGCTTCGAACGCCGACACGATGGTCAGGTCGGTGCCTTTCCATTTGCCTGGCTTGATGGTGCCGCCGTACACATAAATACCGGGCACGTTAGTACGCGCCAGCGCGATCATCCCGCCCGGCATATTCTTGTCACAGCCACCGATGACCACACAGCCGTCCATCCACTGACCCTGCACGCAGGTTTCGATACAGTCGGCGATCACTTCGCGGGAAATCAGCGAATATTTCATGCCTTCGGTACCCATCGACATGCCATCGGAAATGGTCGGCGTGCCAAAGACCTGAGGATTGCCGCCGGCCTCTTTGGTCGCAGCAATCGCCGCATCGGCCAGCTTCTGCAAACCGGAATTACACGGCGTGATGGTCGAATGCCCATTCGCGACACCGATCATCGGATTGGCGAAATCCTTCTCTTCATAGCCCATCGCGTAATACATCGCGCGGTTCGGGCTGCGGGCGACGCCCTGGGTGATATTTTTCGAACGATCATTGGCGGCCATGCTGTCTCCAGTGCGACGGGTTGCGGAAAGTTGCTTACATTGCCTTGCACCGGACCCACTGTCAAATATATGATTCAAACGTTATTGATACTTTTTACATATCAGACGACATGAACGCTGAATTACGCCAGCTGCGCTATTTCGTGGCGGTTGCCGAGGAGATGCACTTCGGCCGGGCGGCTCGGCGTCTGCACATGACGCAACCGCCGCTGTCACAGGCCATTCAGGCACTCGAGGCCCAGCTCGGCACCTCCCTGTTTTTCCGTACCCGTCGCAGTGTCGCGCTGACCGCCGCCGGTCAGACACTGCTGCCTGAGGTACAGCGCCTGCTGCAACAAATTGATGGTCTGGCCTCACTCGCACAGAGTGCGGCGGTCGGAGAATCCGGGCGCCTGTCAGTCGCTTTCGTGCCGATGGCCGATTACAGCGTCTTGCCACAGGCATTGCGCGAATTCCGCGCCGTGTTGCCCTCGGTGCATCTGGATCTGCAGGAAGCGACCACGGATATCCAGATTGATTTGCTGGCCTCAGGTCGCATCGACGTAGGATTTCTCCTGCCGCCCTTGCCGGAAAAGCTGAAAGCCGAGGTTGATTACCTGCCACTGACCTCGGAGCCGTTGGTGCTCGCGCTGCCCGAAGGCACCGCCCTATCCAAAACAAAAATGTCGCTCAAACGTTGTGCCGATCTGCCACTGATTATTTTCCCGCGCCGCATGAGCCCTGCATTTCACGACCAGATTCTGGGTTGCCTGCGCGAGGCTGGGCTGAGTCCGCGCATAGGACAGGAAGCGATACAAATGCAAACCATCGTCAGCCTGGTTTCCGCAGGCATGGGCTTTGCGCTTGTGCCACAATCCGTGTCCAACATGAAGCGGCCGGGCGTGGAGTACCGGGCATTGCTGGAGACCTCGCCCTGGGTAGAAATCGGTCTAGCCTGGCGACGCGACAATCCCTCTCCTGTGCTGGCCGCTTTTCTTGACTTGATGCGAAAGACGAGCTGAATGCTGATTCATCCGATGCCGGATCCGATCGCCCTGTCGATCGGTCCTCTTGCGGTGCGGTGGTATGGACTGATGTACCTGACCGCGTTCATTCTTTTTATTGTGCTGGGCCGCCTGCGTATCCGGCAGCCGCATATTGCCGCACAAGGCTGGCGCAATGAAGACGTGGATGACATGCTTTTTTATGGCGTACTCGGCGTGGTCATTGGCGGACGTCTGGGTGAAGTGCTGTTTTATCACCCGATGTACTACCTTGCACGGCCGATGGAAATCTTCGCCATCTGGAACGGTGGCATGTCCTTTCATGGTGGCTTTCTGGGCGTGATAGTCGCAATGTCGCTGTGGGCCAGAAAACATGACCGTCGCCCGATGGAAGTGATGGACTTCATCGCACCCCTGGTGCCGCTGGGTTACGCGGCTGGTCGTATCGGCAATTTCATCAACGCTGAACTGCCCGGTCGCGCTGCCGATCCCGCCCTGCCCTGGGCGATGATCTGGCCCGGCATTGATCCTCTTCCCTTGCCACGACATCCGTCACCGCTGTATCAGGCTGCGATTGATGGCGTGCTGTTGTTCATCGTGTTGTGGCTGTATGCACGCAAGCCTCGCCCCTATCTGGCCGTCAGCGGTGTCTTCGCCGCGGGCTATGGCATGGCGCGCTTCTTTACCGAATATTTTCGAATGCCGGATTACGAGGTCAGTATCGCCGGCTGGACCATCTCAGCCGGGCAAATGCTGTCACTACCGATGATTGTGCTCGGCATTGTGCTGCTGACCATCGCTTACAAGAAAAATAATGAGGCGCTGCCATGAATGCCAATCTCTACACGCTGTTTCGCTCACGCTTCCCGCAGGATCTCGATGATTGCTGGCTCGAGACAGAAGACGCGCGCTATTACAGCTGGCGTGATCTGGAACGCGGCACCGCAAAAATAGCCAATCTGTTCGCCAGCCTGCAGCTGCCACCTGGTTCACGCATCGCAGCACAAGTAGAAAAATCACCCGAAGCACTGATGCTCTACCTGGCCACTGTACGTGCCGGCTTTGTGTATCTGCCACTGAACACCGCGTACCGTGCCGCCGAGATGGACTATTTCATCGGCAATGCCACACCTGCCGTTGTGGTCTGCTCGCCGAACAATTTTGGCTGGATCACGCAAATCGCTTTCCGTGCCGGCACGCGTCATGTGTTCACACTGGATGAGCCGCATCAGGGGCGCAACAGCGGCACACTGCTATCGCGAGCGGTCCATCATTCCGATGAATTCGACACCGTCCATCGTGAACCGGACGATCTGGCTGCCATTTTGTACACATCCGGCACCACAGGACGTAGCAAGGGCGCGATGCTCAGCCATGGCAATCTGGCCTCCAACATTCGCGTGCTGCACGAAGCCTGGCATTGGCAGACGGGTGATGTGCTGCTGCATGCCCTGCCGCTGTTTCACATTCACGGCTTGTTTGTCGCCGCACATGGCGCGCTGATGAATGGCAGCAAAATGATTTTTCTGTCGAAGTTTGACGGCAGCAAGGTGATACAACAGCTGCCGCGCGCAACCGTGTTCATGGGTGTGCCCACTTACTATGTGCGTCTGCTGTCCGATCCGGCGCTGCATCACGAGGTCTGCAAAAACGTCCGCTTGTTTATTTCAGGCTCAGCACCGCTACTGACGGAAACCTTTGAGACCTTTACGAAAAAAACCGGGCACACCATACTTGAACGTTACGGCATGAGCGAAACGGCGATGCTGACTTCGAATCCCTATTCGGGCTTACGTAAAGCCGGCACCGTCGGACCCGCTTTGTCCGGCGTCTCCGTACGAGTCGTGAATCAGGACGGCAAACTTTGTGCGACTGAAGAAATCGGTGATATTCAGGTACGCGGCCCGAACATCTTCAAAGGCTACTGGCAAATGCCGGAAAAAACCGCTGAAGAATTCACCGAGGACGGCTATTTCAAAACCGGCGATGTCGGCCGCTTCGATGCAGAAGGCTATCTGTCCATCGTCGGGCGCAGCAAGGATCTGATTATTTCAGGTGGCTACAACGTCTATCCGAAAGAAATCGAATCTGTCATTGATGAAATGCCGGGCGTACTTGAATCGGCGGTGATCGGCGTGCCCCATCCCGACTTCGGAGAAGCGGTGGTTGCCGTGGTGGTGATGCGCGATGGCGCTGTCATTAACGAAGCGACGATGATCGATAGCCTGAAAACGCGCATCGCCAACTTCAAGGTACCCAAGCGCGTGCATTTTGTGCCTGAGCTGCCACGCAACACGATGGGCAAAGTGCAGAAGAATATTCTGCGCGAGCAGATGGGCTAA
>CAZXDB010000068.1:0-13290 GCA_964639465.1 uncultured Bifidobacterium sp.
CACGCCGAACCCAAACCGCGTCACGATCTCATCGTGGCGAACTCGGAGCGCAATGAAGCCCCACCCTTTGCGCCCCCACAATCCCCCGCCAACTCGCTGTTGATCACCCCACCCCCTCGCAAAACCTAGCCTCGCCAGACTGGTCAGATTCCTGACAACCACTGGAGAAATTGCGATGAATAAAACACTGCTTGCAACGGCCATTGTTGCAACGATGGCCTGTGGGTCTACGTTGGCACAGTCGGGGGTGACCCTGTACGGCAATGTGGATGCATCCGTCGTGACGGCCAGCGGCATTGGTACGACTTCGGCGCGCCGTAACAGCTTTGGCGAAGGCAACTGGGCACCGTCGGTCTGGGGCGTCAAAGGCACCGAAGATTTGGGGGGCGGCATGCGTGCGCACTTCCGGGTTGAGGGCGGTTTCAGCTCGGCTAATGGCGCGATCGCGAATGGCGGTACGACAGGCGTGTTCAGTCGTCAGGCGAATGTGGGGCTGAGCGGTGTTTTCGGATCGGTGACTGCCGGTCTGAATCAGTCGCCGTTTATTGCGGCTTACACGTCGACGCTGGGGCTCGCCGGTCAAAATTTTTATGTGCCGGCGCTCTTGCTGCACCGGGACGGTACTGTGCTGAATTCCTCGCTGGCGTCGGTGCCGGCTTTCCCGGGCGGCGCCGATGCTGATCCGTCGCTGGGTACGACCGGCGGATTTTTTATTCCCAACTCAGTGACGTACAGCTTGCCCTCCGAGATGCTGGGCGGTGTGACTGCCAGTGTGATGTATGGGTTTGGCGGTGCGCCGGGCGACTCGGGTCGGAATCGTTTTGTGTCGGGCAATGTGGGTTATGCGTTTGGCGACCTGAACATCATGGCGGCTGCCTCGGACCGGGATGCGCAGTATAAGCAATACCTGATCGGCGCCAGTATGCCGATTGGCCAGTTCAAAGTCGCGGCGAACCTGGTACGTTTCAATCCGGAGATCGGCGGCTCGAGTAATACCTGGGTGGTGGGTGCGCACATGAAGATGATGCCAAACGCCAGCGTCGGCGTGAACTATGCACGCAATGACAGCGCGGGCGATCCGTCGATCATCAATGTGTCGGCGGTTTATGCGCTGTCGAAAACGACGAATCTGTATGCGGCATTTAACCGCGGCACCGATGGTGCGCCCTCCTCGTACTCCGGTTCGGTGGATGCGACGGCTGATCCGACGCTGGTGCAGACGGGCTCCTCAAATGCCGTGATTGTTGGCATACAAAAGGGCTTCTGACTGCGGGCTTCTGGGGCTGCTTTGGCATGCCACTGCAGCGCCATCCCGGCCACAGCGGTTTGGCCGGGACGCGCTTGCGTTGGGTGGCTTGTTAAGTAGCTTCATATTTTCATTTTAAAAATCATCGGATACGCAACGAAAGACGCTGGATCCCGGCCTGCGCCGGGATGACGATTTTGAGGCCATCAGTTCTTCAAACGTCATCCCGGCGCAGGCCGGGATCCAGCGTCTTTGCCTTACCGACAAGCATTACCGCACGACTTATGCGCCCGATTCACAATCAAATTTAATTGCAAACTTAGGACAATGTCAGCTTGCCGCCGGTTTATCGCGCAACGCTCTGAATACCGATGTGTCTTTGTAAAAATCCGCATCCTGCCCGGGCCACCAGCCCGGCACACCGAGCACGGGCAAATGTGCAAAATCAGCCGATGAAAATCCTTTGCTGATCGCAGCGGCGACGCGGCAATCCAGATCGTCAATACACTGATGGGTGTTGAATGCAAACCAGTCTGGCTCCACCCTCACTATCCAGACATGTGCGGTGATGGCTTTATAAGGTGTGATCAATTTCTCGATCAGCGCGTGTCCGAAAAGAACCACGGCGGTCTTTGAAAAGAATTCGTCAGGCGAATGCTGCAGTAACTGTGGCCATTGATGCCAGCGCAGCGCCTCTGCCGAGTGTTGATCGCTGCAGACGAACAGCGCCGCGTTCTCGTCGAACAAGGTCGCCGCATCGCGGGCGCGGCCGCGTGTGCCCACATTACCAACCGCGTCTGAGATGCGTGACTGGCTAGCTGCATGCAAGGCATTCAGCATTTTTTTAATGTGTGGAAAATGCAACCAGGCGAGTGTGTTGAAAAAATCATGCAGGTTGTCACGGGTGGGTACTTCGCCGCTGGCATGAATATGGGCTTCATAGGCGATATCCGCTGCGAGGGTGTGCTGGGGCACGAAGACGACGGGGTGATTGCTGGTGGTTCTCAGGTCTTGCTGGCAGGCGATCTGATTGGCTGCGTGCAACCAGTCGCCGCTGCGGAGCAGCTGCTGCCCTGTGTCTTTGAACGGTGCCAGCCAGGGCTGCTGCCAGTCGATAACATCGAACGACACGATGGGTTCAGGCAACCGATGTCAGACAAACATCCAGCGCAGGGAAGTGCCGGCATCCAGCGGCACGACAGATGTACCACCCATCGGCAATTCGCCGGGCACCGTCCAGGATTCACGCCGCAGGGTGATGGTGCCGGTATTGCGCGGCAGACCGTAAAAATCCGGCCCGTAAAAACTGGCGAAGGCTTCCAGCTTGTCGAGTGCGCCGGCATCGTCAAAGACCTGCGCATACAACTCCATTGCATGCAGCGCGGTGTAGCAACCAGCGCAGCCGCAGGCGTGTTCTTTCAAACCTTTGGGATGCGGGGCGGAGTCGGTACCGAGGAAAAAACGCGGGTTGCCTGAGGTTGCGGCCTCAATCAGTGCCAGTCGGTGGGTTTCGCGTTTGAGAATCGGCAGACAATAATAATGTGGGCGTATGCCGCCTTTGAAAATCGCATTGCGGTTGTAGAGCAAATGATGCGCAGTGATGGTGGCGGCAATGCTGCCTTCGGCATCGCGCACGTAATGCGCTGCTTCACGTGTGGTGATGTGCTCGAAGACGACTTTCAAGCCCGGCAGATCGCGTCGCAGCGGCTGCAGTATGCGGTCGATGAACACGGCTTCGCGATCAAAGACGTCGATATCACCATCGGTCACTTCACCATGAATCAGCAAAGGGAGTCCGTGCGCCTGCATTGCCTCCAGCGCAGCCATAGAGCGGCGGATATCGGTGACGCCGGCGTCGGAATTGGTGGTGGCACCGGCCGGGTACAGTTTGACGCCGTGGACAAAACCACTCTCGGCAGCGCGGCGGATTTCATCGGGCGTGGTGTTGTCGGTCAGGTAGAGCACCATCAGCGGCTCGAAATTCGTGCCCTCGGGTACTGCGGCAAGAATACGTTGCCGGTAAGCGCCAGCCATCTCGGTCGTGGTGACCGGCGGCTTCAGATTGGGCATGACGATGGCCCGTGCAAACTGGCGCGCGGTGTGCGGCACCACATCACGCAAAATGTCACCATCGCGGAAATGCAAATGCCAGTCGTCAGGTCGGGTCAGCGTGAGTTGAGTTGTGCTTGTGGCGGACATGAGATGAGGCATCCTGAAAAAATCATTCGAAGGTGTCTGATGCGCTTCTGCCGCGCATAGTCGCGTATTTAGCAGAGCGTATTTTGAGGTACGTCCGCTACAACACCAGAATCACGCGATAGTCGTTGACGTTGGTGCGCGTTGGGCCGGTCACCAGCAAATCGCCGATGGCTTCGAAATAACTGTAGCCATCATTATTGGCGAGCATTTTTTGTGCGCTGACACCTTTGGCTGTCGCACGTGCCACAGTGTCCGGGAAGAGCAAGGCACCGGCATTGTCTTCGGTGCCATCGATGCCATCGGTATCGGCAGCCAATGCATAGACCTCTGGCAAACCATTCAGCTCGACAGCCAGCGAGGTCAGAAATTCCACGCAACGCCCGCCACGACCATTGCCGCGGACGGTGACAGTGCACTCGCCGCCCGAGATCAGGGCGACTGGTGGCTTGAAGGGCTGCTGATGATCACGGATTTCACGCACCAGCGCCGCGTAGACCTTGGCGACTTCGGTGGCTTCGCCGGTGACGGTGTCACCCAGAACAACCGGTGTGATCTGCCGCGCCCGAAAAAATTCGGCAGCGGCCTGCAGACTCTGGTGCGGGGTGCCGATGACGATGTTTTTCACCTGAGCGAGCGAGGGGTCGCCGGGCTTGGGGGTTTCGTCGATCTTGCCCGCTGCGCCCGCTTCGAGATGAGCAAGCACGGAGGCAGGTGCTTCGACCTGAAAACGCCTGAGGATATCGATCGCATCGCCATAAGTGCTGGGGTCGGCGCAAGTCGGGCCGGAGGCAATCGCGCTGGGATCGTCGCCAGTGACGTCGCTGATGATCAGCGTCACCACCGGTGCGCGGCAAGCAGCAGCAAGCCGGCCGCCCTGAACGCGTGACAGGTGCTTGCGGACGATATTCATTTCAGTAATGGGCGCGCCGGAGCGCAGCAGGCTGTTGGTGACCGCCTTGAGGTCCGCCATCGGCACGCTGTCCACGGGCAGGGACAGCAGGCTGGAGCCGCCGCCCGAGACCAGGGCAATCAGCAAGTCATCCGGGGTCAGGGATGCGGTCAGGGCAAGGATCTCCGCAGCGGCTTGCTCGCCGGCGCTGTCGGGCACCGGATGGCCGGCTTCCAGCACGCGAATGCGCTCGGTAGGCATGCCATGGGCGTAACGGGTGACGACCAAGCCCTCCAGTGCAGCGCCGGCCGGCCAGACCTGCTCGACCGCTCTGGCCATGCTGGCCGCGGCTTTGCCAGCGCCGACGACTACCGTACGGCCTCTGGGCGGCGCGGGCAGGTGGGCGGCGAGGATTTTGAGGGGATCAACGGCACCGACGGCGGCATGGAAGCTGTCGGTAAGCAGAATTTTCGGATTCATGGGTCGGACGCGTTTTCAGGGCGGGGTGAGCAATGCCGCATTGTAAAAGAGCCGCGCCAATGGCCGCTTGAAAGTTTTACCGGGCCATTGGCAACCCTGATAAAAGGCCGCTGGCCAGGCGCAATGGCAGCGGCCACCTTTTGTCAGTACATCGTGGCGAGCACTGGGCAGAGCGGTCAGGCCCGGTGCAAAACGCCGGGGGTAACTTCCGCCGCTTGAGCGACCTCGGAAGCGTCGGACACGTCTGCAGGATCATCCTGACGCGCCTGCTGTCGCGCCCACATATCGGCATACAGCCCCTGCTGAGCCAGTAGTTCGGCATGCGATCCACGCTCGACGATGCGGCCCTGCGCCATCACGAGAATCTGACGGGCATCGGCAATGGTCGACAGACGATGCGCGATCACCAGCGTTGTGCGGTCGCGCGCAATCTCTTTGAGCTGCGCCTGTATCGCCTGCTCGGCTTGGGAATCGAGCGCGGACGTGGCCTCATCAAAAACGAGGATGGCCGGGTTTTTCAGCAAGGTACGGGCGATGGCGACGCGCTGCTTTTCGCCACCAGAGAGTTTCAGACCCCGCTCACCGACCATGGTGTTGTAGCCATCGGGCAGGCTTTCGATGAAATCGTGAATGTAAGCGGCGCGTGCGGCGGCGATGAGTTCGTCCTGACTGGCTTCCGGACGGCCGTAGGCAATGTTGTAGGCGATGGTGTCGTTGAACAGCACGGTGTCCTGAGGCACGATGCCGATGGCGCTACGCAAGGACGATTGCGTGACTGCGCGAATATCCTGACCATCAATAAGGATGCCACCTTTGTCGACATCATAAAAACGAAACAGCAGTCGCGCGAGTGTGGATTTGCCCGATCCGCTGTGGCCCACTACCGCAGTCGTGGTGCCGGCGTTGATGGTGAAATCAACGTCAAACAGAATCTGCCGCTTTTTCTCGTAACTGAAATCGACCTGACTGAAGCGTAATTCCGCCTGCCGCACCACTAAGGGTTGTGCCGACGGGGCATCAGCAACTTCGCGATGCTGGTCCAGCAGGGTAAACATTTTTTCCATGTCCGCCAGACTTTGTTTGATTTCGCGGTAAAGCACGCCCAGAAAATTCAGGGGGATATACAACTGGATCATGAAGGCATTGACCAATACCAGGTCGCCCAGTGTCATGGTGCCGCCGATGACACCCAGTGTCGCACGCCACAAAATAAGCGTGACGGCTGAGGCAATGATCAGCGACTGACCGGTGTTCAACAAGGTGAGTGACGTTTGCGAGCGCACCGCCGCTTTCTCGTACCGCTGCAAGCCTTCATCGTAACGTCGGGCTTCGTAGTCTTCGTTACTGAAGTATTTAACGGTTTCGTAATTCAGCAGAGAATCGATCGCACGCGTATTGGCTTTTGAATCCAGCTCATTCATGGTGCGTCGAAAGTTGGTGCGCCACTCGGTCACCAGTACGGTAAAAACGATGTAAGCCGTCAGCGCCGTGATGGTAATCAGCGAGAACCAAATGTCGTACTGCACCGCCAGATACCCAAGCACCAGTGTGATTTCGATGGCGGTCGGCAGTATGCTGAACAGCGTATAAGAAACCAGCGAGGAAATACCACGCGTGCCGCGCTCGATGTCGCGGGTGATGCCACCCGTCTGACGGTTCAGATGGAAGCGCAGCGAGAGCGCATGCAAATGGCGAAACACTCTCAGTGCCACCGTGCGAACCGCACGCTGAGTCACTTTGGCAAAAAAGAATTCGCGCAGCTCGGTAAACACCGTGGTGGACAGCCGCAGTAAACCGTAAACGATCAATAGTCCGGCGGGCAGAATCAGTAGCGATGCTGGCTTGTCGGGCGTGATGGTCAGGCCGTCGATCAGTTCTTTGAGAACGAGTGGTACACCGACATTGGCGACTTTTGCGAGGACCAGACAGCACAGCGCAAATATCACCCGCCACTTGTAGGCCCACAGATACGGCAGCAGGGTCTTCAGCGTGCCCCAGTCATTGCGCGTGCCCTGATTGGCGGGCGCATCGGGGTGCGAATGGGCGTGGTGGCGCATGGTGATCGTTGATTCTGCCGGAGTGACTTGAGGAGATGGGCCTTGCACTTGCGTTATGCTTGCCCAAGGACGGATTGTAGCTTTTATGACGAATCAACACAGGGAACCGGAATGAGTGACACAGAAAACTCCAGTCTGCCGGAAGGCATGCCGACATTGCGGGTCATGCCAATGCCGGCCGATGCGAATGTGCATGGCGATGTCTTTGGCGGCTGGATCATGGCGCAAGTGGACATTGCCGGCGCACTTCCCGCTGTGCGCCGAGCGAACGGCAGAGTGGGTACTGTGGCCGTGAATTCCTTCGTGTTCAAGCAGCCGGTGTTTGTGGGCGATCTGCTGTCGTTCTATGCAAAAATCGTGAAGACCGGCACCACCTCGATTACGGTCAATGTCGAAGTTTATGCCGAGCGAAATCGGTTGCAGGCGGAGATTGTGAAAGTCACCGAAGCGACTCTGACCTATGTGGCCACCGATGATGACCGGCGGCCTCGGGCACTCCCTGCGCTACCGTGAGGGCGGCGCCAGCAATGGATGACGGTTGAGCGACTACACGGCTGTCTTCTGATCCCGCAATTCGCGACGCAAAATCTTGCCCACATTGGTCTTGGGGAGGTCGTCGCGGAACTCAATCAGCTTCGGTCGTTTGTAACCGGTGAGTTGTTCATGGCAGTAGGCCATCAGGTCCTCGGTGGTCAGGCCGGGATCGCGACGAACGACGAAGAGTTTGACTGCTTCGCCGGTACCGGCATCAGGCACACCGATTACGGCACACTCAAGTACACCCGGATGCAGGGCGACGACGCCCTCGACTTCATTCGGGTAGACGTTGAAACCCGAGACCAGCACCATGTCCTTTTTACGGTCAACGATCGTGACGTAGCCACGCTCATCCATGAATCCAATATCGCCGGAGAGAAAAAATCCATCGGACGTCATCACCCGCGCAGTTTCCTCGGGGCGCTGCCAGTACCCTTGCATGACCTGCGGACCACGAATTGCGATTTCACCCACCGCGCCGGTGGGCAAGGCATGACCGGCGTCATCCATGATGGCAATCTCGGTCGATGAAATAGGCAGACCAATGGTGCCCGTGAATTCAGCGGCATCGGCAGGGTTGGCGGTGGCTACAGGCGATGTTTCAGACAAGCCGTAACCTTCGACAATGCTTTTACCCGTGACCTGCTGCCAGCGATCATTGACTGCCCGCTGCACGGCCATCCCGCCACCATTGCATAACTTCAGGGATGAAAAATCCAGACGGGCAAAGTCCGGATGATTGAGCAGCCCGTTATAAAGCGTGTTCACGGCCGGGAACATATTGAATTTATGTCTGGATAAGGTTTTGATCAGGCCGGGAATGTCGCGTGGATTGGGTATCAGGATATTCATCCCGCCCAGTCTTGTGCCCATCAGGCAGCAGACCGTTAGTGCAAAGATGTGATACAGCGGTAAGGCACAAACAAAGCTCAAGGCCTCGACGCGTGGTGGCTTGTCGAGTGCAGGCTGTAGCCAGGCTTCGTTTTGCAGCAAATTGGCAATCACGTTTCGATGACTGAGCATCGCGCCTTTGGAGAGGCCGGTGGTACCGCCGGTGTACTGCAGGAAGGCGATATCGTCATGCGCCACATTGGCAGGATGCAGTACGAGCGAGCCGCCCTGGCTAAGTGCGCGATTGAAACGCACGGCATTGGGCAATGAAAATGCCGGCACCATTTTTTTGATGGTGCGGATAACGAAGTTGACGATACCCCCTTTGAGTCCTCCCAGCAGATCGCCCATGCTGGCGACCACGGCGACTTTGACTTGCGTTCGGTCGATGACTTTCTCGAGTACGTGGGCAAAATTTTCCAGCACGATGATGGCTTCGGCGCCAGAATCTGTCAGCTGATGTTCGAGTTCGCGCGCGGTGTAGAGCGGATTGACATTGACCACCACATAGCCTGCACGAAGCACGGCGGCTATGGCGACTGGATACTGCAATACATTAGGCATCATCAGCGCCACTCGCGCACCGGGGCTAAGTTGCTGCGCTTGTAGCCAGGCGCCCAGTCTTTTTGACATGAGATCAACCTCGGCATAACGCAGGTATTTGTTCATGCAGACATAAGCAGGGCGCTGCGCATATTTGTCGAAGGCCTCTTCAAGCAAATGAACGAGGGAGCGATAGCGCGTCTCGTCAATTTCCGCAGGGACGCCCGGTGGATAGGACCGTGTCCAGAATTTTTCCATGTGCCACCTTTGTGTGGTTGATGCGTGTTCGGCCAAAGTCCTGGCCAATGAAGCTTTGGCAGGCCGCTGTTTTAGCCGCCGGAAAGAATGCTAGCGGATAAATTTTGACTTGTCTGTTTATTGCGGCGCAGCAGTCCGGGCGACTGTTGTATCAGCGTCTTCCGGGTGCTTTGGCGAGTCGGGCGGCAGATAGGGCGACATCGCAAGGCGCCGGGCCGATTTGTCCATCTTGGCGAGCTTGCGCACTGCCTGATAGAACGCGGGGAGTTGCTTCTCTTTTTCCAGCATCGCACGGAATGCAGGCACCAGATCGTGGTAGGTCGATATCAGCGCAAAATGCGCATTGGTCATACGCTCACCAAACCACCGGTCATAGCCGGCATAGCCACCCCAACGTTCGTGTTTGATACGGTGGTACTGCTGCTGAAGATCAGTAAATATGGCAGCTTTTATCGCTCTTTTTTCTTCGTCGCTGGCTGGCCCATTGTAATTATCATCAAGCTGGCGGCTATAGGCGGACAGTAGACGCAGGAACTCTTCCTTGCGCTGCTGATATGCACGGTACTGCTGACGCATTTGATTATCACCGTGGACCTCAATCCAGCGGCTGACACCGATTTCCTCGACTGCGGTGGCAAATGATTCATTGAACTGCGAATCTCCGGGCGCATACGCGACCTGATGCGCGAGCTCATGAAAAATCAGTCGGGCGAGTTCGGCTTCCGGGTAGGTGATGAAGCTTGAAAGTACAGGATCATTGAACCAGCCCAGGGTGGAATACGCCGGCACGCCTGTGACGCGTACGTCGAGGCTTTGCCGGCTCAGATCGTCTGCGAATGCCTGCGCTGCGTCGCGGCTATAGTAGCCACGATAATCAACGCAACCGGCTACCGGAAAGCACCAGCGTTCCGGCTTCAGGGAAAGCTCCGGGGTTGCGACGACATTCCACATCACAAAGGGACGTTTTAGATCGGCGTATTTTGTATAACTACCGTTATCGGGCAAGGCCAGCTCTCTGGCAGCGAACGCGCGGATTTCTCGCGCTCGCTTTAGACGCGTTTTCAGATCATCGGGCACACTCGGGTCGGCGAGCCATTGATCGATAGGTTTGGCCGTGGCGAGCAAAGTGAAGTGCCCTTGCATTGCCTGGGTGTAGTAACCGAGTTGCGCGCAGCCGGTCATCATTGGCAGCGCCAAGACCGCAAGGGCTGACCAGAGGCTTTTTTTCATCGTGAGTTTGAACGGTATCCGGGAAGTTGATCGTCGCTGTCGTTGTCGTTGGCCTTTGTCGCGGCGACTGTCACAGGTTCCACAAAGGAAGGGCTGTAACCACTTGCTCGTGATGGACGATACGGGCGGCATGAAAGTTCCTCTGCTCTGCCGAAATGGTAGCGGTGAAGGATGTAACCAACGCTTGACCCCGAGATAACCATACTGGCGGTTTTGTCGAATTGGTAATTTTGCCAATAAGCCTGCGCACGGTAATATTACACACGCTAAGCGTCGCTCAGACGGCACGCGTTCTGCCCGGTTTGCCGGGCGCCACTACAGAAAGAGACCCCTATGAAACTCATCGACCCTATCCTCGGGTTCCACAACGAGCTCAAGCATATTCGCCGTACGATCCACGCCCACCCTGAACTCTCCTATGAGGAGTTCAAAACAGCCGATCTGGTCGCTGAGAAGCTGACAAGCTGGGGCATCCCCGTGATACGCGGGATGGGGGTCACTGGCGTCGTGGGCGTGATAAAGAACGGCACCAGCGAGCGCAGCGTGGGCCTCAGAGCTGATATGGACGCACTGCCACTCCAGGAAATGAACAGCTTCGAGCACAAGTCACAGCATGACGGAAAAATGCATGCTTGTGGTCACGATGGTCATACGACAATGCTGCTCGGGGCTGCTCATTATCTGTCTAAGCATAAAAATTTTGATGGTACGGTGTATGTGATTTTCCAGCCGGCTGAAGAAGGCGCTGGCGGCGCCAAGCGGATGATGGATGAGGGGCTGTTCGAACAATGTCCGATGGAAGCGGTGTTTGGCATGCATAACTGGCCGGGCTCCCCGGCTGGCACGATGGGCGTTGTTTCCGGTCCGATGATGGCCTCTTCCAACGAATTCGAGCTGATTATCAAAGGCAAAGGCTCCCACGCAGCGCAACCGCACCTCAGTACCGACCCCGTGATGGTCGCTGTGCAGATTGCGCAAAGTTGGCAGACGATTATTTCGCGCAACAAGAATCCGCTCGATGCCGGCGTTCTGTCAGTAACCCAAATTCACTCAGGCAGCGCGACGAATATCGTGCCCGACTCGGCAAGCATGATCGGAACCGTGCGCACCTTCACGATGGAGACGCTCGATCTGATTGAAAAACGCATGAACGATATCGCGCAGCATACTGCCGAGGCCTTTGGCGCCACCGTCGAGTTCAATTTCCGCAGAAATTATCCGCCTCTGATTAATCACGAGATTGAAACTGAGTTCGTACTCGGCGTGATGGAAGATGTGGTCGGAAAAGAGGGCGTGCTGCGAAAAATTGAGCCGACCATGGGTTCGGAAGATTTTGCGTTTATGTTATTGGAAAAACCGGGCTGTTATGTCTTCATCGGCAACGGCGACGGCACTCACAGGAGCGCGGGACACGGCTTGGGTCCGTGTAATTTGCATAACCCGAGTTACGATTTCAACGATGAATTGCTGCCGATTGGTGCGAGCTACTGGGTGCAACTGGCAGAGAAGTTTTTATCTTCTCCGCCGTTACGTTGAATTTTCTGCGGTTTTCAGCAGTGACATCAAGAAAATTTATCTGGCGATGAGCCTACCCGCTTGCCCGGATTGGTTTGCTCCAGTGCGATGAGAACGGCTGAGTGATCCGCGCTGGGGTGAGTATTCACCAGAGTCCTGAAATGCTCGGTTACAAGGGATGTGACGGGCAAACTGAGGTTTGCCGTTTCGGCGGCATTCAGGATGTTTTCAAGGTCTTTGAGTTGCGTTTTTACTTGACCACCAGGGACGAAATTTCGGTCCAGCATGCGCTGGCCGTGCACTTCCAGAATTCGACTCTCGGCAAATCCACCACGGATGGCGGCGCGCATCGCCGCAGGATCTGCGCCGCCCGCCTGTGCTAACAGCATGGCTTCGGCAACGATGGTAATGGTCGCACCAACGATGAGCTGATTGCAAAGCTTTGCAATCTGACCGCAGCCGGCTGGGCCGACAAGGGTTGGTCGTCCCATGACAGAGAGCACCGGCATGGCTCGGGCGAATTGATCGGGGTCTCCGCCTGCCATGATCGCCAGCGTTGCAGCCTCTGCACCCAGCACGCCGCCCGATACGGGCGCGTCGATGAAGTGAACACCTCGCTGTGCCAGCATTGCGTGAAAATCCTGCGCTTCGGACTGGCGGGTCGAACTCATGTCGATGACCAGCGCACCCTTTTTCATATTGGGCATCGCAGCTTCCAGCACGCTTCGAACTTCCGGGCCCGCTGCGAGGATCGTAATCAGAATATCGGCATCTGCCGCATCCAGCGGGCTGGCTGCTACCGTGGCACCCTGAGGGATGAGGGCATCCGCTTTCGCAGTAGTGCGATTCCAGACCTTGACCGTGTATCCAGCTTTGAGAAGGTTAATGGCCATGGGCTTGCCCATGAGTCCTATGCCGAAAAACGCAATACTTGGTTTTTGATTGCTCGCAGTCATGTCTTCCCCAATGTTGAAAATTTTATTGAAGTGGATTTTATCGCCCCAGATTTACTGAGCGATGTATCAAACGAAAAAAAACCCCCGCCTGATTTCAGACGGGGGTTTTTCGGATAATAGCCTGACGATGACCTACTTTCACACTGGTTGCAGCACTATCATCGGCGCAAAGTCGTTTCACGGTCCTGTTCGGGATGGGAAGGGGTGGTACCAACTCGCTATGGTCATCAGGCATAACTTGTAAAGTCACCTGTGTCGCCGCTACTGCTGGCAATCACAAATAACCCAATCTGGAAGAAGTATTTTGTACTGCAATTTTGGCGGTCGTGATGCTCAATCGATTCATTGGCAAACACATAAACACTTGTCTATAACAGTCAATGTTATAGGGACAAGCCGCACGGGCAATTAGTACTGGTTAGCTTAACGCATTACTGCGCTTCCACACCCAGCCTATCAACGTCCTGGTCTTGAACGACTCTTTAGGGG
>CAZXDB010000069.1:0-12925 GCA_964639465.1 uncultured Bifidobacterium sp.
TAGGCAGTTTGCGACCCCGGAACAGCGAGCAGAAAAAAGGGCTGTTAAAAAAGAGGTTGACAGTTTTTTATCAAACTTTGATGAATCTTTAATTGATTCAAATTTTTCACAATATTTGCAAACGATCGTCGCTTCTTCAAAAGAAAACGCTACCGTTTTCAAGAAAAATCCTGCTCAATTCGTTCTTGATCGTTTAGATGATTATTGGTTCAGCTTTGACTCAACTGACGGTGGTGATTTGTTTATTGAATCTACGACTCTTGGTAAGTTGAAACAACTGCTCGAAATAAAAATTGAATCCGAGAAGGCTGATGATTCTGGCAAAACCACAACTTCAACCGTAGCTACTAATACCACCACTACCACGACAAACACCAACCCGACACAGGCGTCTTCAGAGGAGGATTCGTCCCCGCACAAACAGTAAGGCTTTCCGCCATTTGCTTAGTGTCATCTGCAGAACCCGTCTCCCGATGTTCCGGAGGCGGGTTTTTTCTTTCATCTGCCATTGACTGCGACAGCGCGCCAGTCCTTCTGGTTACTGGTCAGGTGAATGTCATCTAATCCCAGTAAAATCGACCCCTTACGTCAATAGCAACGGGGAACATCTCGGTGAAAGCACGATGGATAGGGGTAATAGTGCTGGTGGTCCTGATCTGTGCCGGGGCCTGGTATTGGTTTGGCATCAAAAAACCCGATGCGCCGCAGTACCGTACGGCCACGCTGGAAAAAGGCCGGCTGATAGCCAGCGTCTCGGCGACCGGGACACTGGTGCCGGTGGTATCGGTGCAGGTGGGCTCCCAGGTTTCCGGTCAGCTCAAGGAAGTGCTGGTCGATTTCAATAGCCAGGTTACTAAAAATCAGCTGATTGCCCGCATTGATCCTGAAAGCTTTGAATACCGTGTCCGGCAGTCCCAGGCCGATCTGGATGCGGCGCGCGCGCAGGTAGCAACCCAGCAAGCCAATATTGCCGCGCAACGTGCCGCCTTGTCTCAGGTCGACGTCACCCTTGCGGATGCTCGTCGCGATTTGGAGCGCAAGGAGCAGTTGTCGGATAAGAAATTCCTGTCGCCCGCCGAAGTCGACAAGGCACGCGCCATGGTCAACTCGCTGGTAGAGCAGCAAAAGTCAGCGGTCGCGCAAGTTGATGTGGCACGCGCCAATGCGGGTAACGCCGCCGCCATGGTCAAGCAGCGAGAGGCAGCGCTGTCGCAGGCGCGCGTAGATCTAGAGCGCACCGCCATCCGTTCGCCGGTGAGCGGCATTGTCATTAAGCGCAGTGTGGACAAAGGACAGACTGTCGCTGCCAGCCTCCAAGCGCCAGAGCTATTCGTCATCGCGGAAGATCTCACCGATATGCGGGTCGATACCGCTATTGATGAATCCGAAATCGGCAAGATCAAGGTTGGGCAGCGCGCGACCTTTACGGTGGATGCGTTTGCCGGCAAGACTTTTGAGGGCGAAGTGCGCAAGATTCGCAAGTCTGCGCAGGTGGTCTCGAATGTGGTGACGTATCTGGTCGATGTATCGGCACCGAATCCCGAGCTGCAGTTATTGCCCGGCATGACGGCGAATGTGCGCATCGTCACGGAGACCTTCGAGGATGTACTGAAAGTGCCCAATGCAGCGATACGGTTTCGTCCACCGCAAACATCGGATGACAACCCTGCCAAATCAAAACCCGGACGTGGAAATGGACGTCCCGATCCTTCGAGCTCCACGATTTATGTCTTGAAAAACGGCGAGTTGAAGGCCATTCCCATCAAGACCGGCGCGTCCGACGGCAAAATGGTGCAGGTCACCGGCGAGGGTATTACTGAAGGCATGGAAGTGGTTACGGGTGTCAAGGGCGAGGGCGGCGGCGGTGGAAGCCGCAAGGGTTCCTCGATGGCCGGTGCGCCGCGCATGTTCTGACCCAAAATGAAACCCTTGATTGAAGTTCGCGGCCTGAGCAAATCCTATGTGATGGGCTCCAATACCGTCGCTGCTCTGCGCAGTGTGTCGCTGACGATAGGCGAGGGTGAGTTTGTGGCCATCATGGGTGCGTCCGGGTCCGGCAAATCGACCTTCATGAATCTGCTGGGATGCCTGGATACGCCCACTGCCGGCGAGTACCGACTGGCCGGAGAAAAAGTCTCGGACATGAGTGGCGATGCGCTCGCGGCGATTCGCAATCGTCGTATTGGTTTTGTGTTTCAACAGTTCAATCTGCTGCCGCGCACCAGTGCGCTCGATAATGTGCAGCTGCCGCTGTTGTATGCGGCCACACCGGCCAGCCAGCGCCGGCAACGCGCGATGGCGCGGCTCTCGCAGGTGGGGCTGGCGTTGCGTCATGATCATCATCCTTCGCAATTGTCCGGCGGTCAGCAGCAGCGCGTCGCGATTGCGCGTGCGCTGGTCAATGACCCTGCGCTGATTCTGGCCGACGAGCCCACCGGTGCGCTTGATTCCCGAACCAGTCTGGAAATCATGGTCTTGCTGCAGCAGCTCAATGCGGCTGGCATGACGATCGTGATGGTCACGCATGAAGCTGATATCGCCGCATTTGCTTCCCGCATCATCACGTTCCGGGATGGTGAAGTGATGTCGGATACGCCGCACACACCAGACAATGCGGCCGCAAAGCTGGACCAGGCGGGTGAGGTGGTGTCTTGAATTTGCTGGCGACGATACGCGTGGCGCTCAATGCCTTGCGCGTCAATTTTCTGCGATCGGTGCTCACTATGCTGGGTATCATCATTGGCGTAGCGGCTGTGATCACCATGCTGGCCGTCGGCTCCGGTGCCGAAGCGCGCATTAAAGAGCAGATCAAAAGTCTGGGCTCGAATCTGATGATCGTGACCGCAGGTGCTCGCACCGCGAATGGTGTGCGTATTGGTACCGGCGTCACGCCAGATTTGACCGAAGATGACGCTGCAGCGATTGCGCGCGAGATCGCTGAAGTTGAAGCCGTGGCGCCGACCTATCGCGGTGGTGCGCAAGTGGTGTTTGGCAATGCGAACTGGTCAACGCAGGTGTTTGGCATCACCCCTGACTATTTCACGGTGCGCAACTGGACGCTGGAATCTGGTCGCATGTTTGAGCCCGCGGAAATGTCTGGTGCAGGGAAAGTCGCGCTGATTGGGCAGACGGTCGCGCGTGAGCTGTTTGGTGATGTCGATCCGATGGACCAGACCATACGTATCAAAAATGTGCCTGTCACCATCGTCGGCGTGCTCGGGCGCAAAGGTCAGAACATGACCGGTAATGATCAGGATGATGTGATCATGGTGCCGTTATCGACTGCGCGTAATCGCATCGTGGGTGTTGAAGCGGGTAAGCCGCGTCAGGTCGGCATGATTCAGATTAAAGTCTTCGACGGCGAAAGCATGAGCGACACCGAAGACAAGATTCGTGCCTTGCTGCGCCAGCGCCTGCGCACTGCCGAAGGTCAGCCGGACCCCATCACCGTACGCAATCTCACCGAGATGCTGGCAGCGCAGGAAGAATCATCGAAAGTGATGTCCATGCTGCTGGCTGCGGTAGCGTCGGTATCGCTGCTGGTCGGTGGCATTGGCATTATGAACATCATGCTGGTCTCCGTAACCGAGCGCACCCGCGAAATTGGTTTGCGTATGGCCGTCGGTGCGCGCGCTGCGGACATACTCACGCAATTTCTGGTCGAAGCCGTCACGCTGTCGCTGGTCGGTGGCCTCATCGGTATTGTGCTGGGCATCGGCGGATCCTGGATGATCGCCGAGTTTGCGGGGTGGCAGACTCAATTATCGAGCGCCTCGATTGTTTTGGCGGTGAGTTTTTCCGCAGCGATCGGCATCTTTTTCGGCTTCTATCCGGCACGCAAGGCGGCCCGCTTGCTGCCGATACAGGCGTTGCGTTATGAGTGAAGCAAATCACGCTTGTCGCGAAGGCTGTGCAGCTTGCTGTATCGCGCCGTCGATTTCTTCTCCGATTCCCGGTATGCCGGAAGGCAAACCCGCCGGCGTGCGCTGCGTGCAGCTCGATGATGCACTGCGCTGTTTGTTGTTTGCGCATCCTGATCGACCCGCAGTCTGCACCAGCCTCAAGCCTTCGATGGACATGTGCGGCGACAATCGCGAACAGGCTTTGAATTATTTGCAGCGATTGGAGTTTCTCACCGCTGCCTGAAAGGGAGTGACACATGGTGAGCAAAAAAAGCGGGGCGGGTTGTAGTTTTCAGCGTCAAAATCCATTGCTGGTCTTGATGTTGCTGGCACTGCTAACGCTGCTCTCCGGCTGCGCGAGCTTACTGCCGCCGCAGGAAATTGAAATACCCCTGTCGCGATTGCAAAAATCTGCTGAGCAAAATTTTCCTGTCAATGCGCGGTATCTGGATCTTTTTGATGTCACCGTCAGCAATCCCCGGCTGTCATTGCAGCCCGCCGCCGACCGATTGGTACTCGGGCTGGATGCGCGTGTCCAGCCACCCCTGATCAAAACACCCTGGCAGGGTGAGCTGCTTGTCTCGGGTGGTTTGCGTATTGATCCGGTGCGGCGTGCGGTGATTCTGACCGAGCCACGGCTGGAGAACATCAGGCTCAATGCCGCCACCGGCAGCTACACCAGCCGGCTTGCGCGTTTGGGTACGCAGCTGGCTGAAGATCTGCTGACCGACAGAGTTTTGTATACCTTTGCCCCTGATGCTTTTGTCGTCGCCGGACAGCGATTTGTCCCGACGAGGATAACGACCCGCAACAACAGCCTCGTGGTAAGCTTCGAGCCTCTCAGATAACACTGAACTTCAGGAAATTAAAGGCACGCAGGCATTGACTTGCTGCCGTCGCTCTGTAAGCTGCGTCCACCCTGACACTACTGCATCCCTTGCCTGCCGATTGCATGGAAATTCTGCTCGCTGTAAAAGTTATCATCATGGGTTTCGTCGAAGGTCTGACGGAATTTCTTCCCATCTCTTCGACCGGACATCTGATTCTCGCGGGCAGTCTGCTCAATTTCACCGGTGAGAAAGTCAAAGTTTTTGAAATTGTCATACAGGCCGGTGCGATGCTGGCCGTTTGCTGGGAATATCGTGAGCGTATCGCGCATGTGATGCGCAATTTTTATCGTGACAGTGGTGCGCGCCGTTTCGTGATCAACCTGGTGGTCGCCTTTCTTCCTGCTGTCGCGCTGGGTCTGTTGTTTGGAAAAATCATCAAGACTCACCTTTTCAAGCCAGTGCCTGTGGCACTGGCCTTCATTGCAGGTGCGATTATTATTCTGATCGTTGAGCGAAGGAATCGCTCGCAGCTCGAGGGACCACGCGTCGATTCCGTCGACGACATGACGGTGCTCGATGCCTTCAAAGTCGGTTGTGCGCAATGTTTCGCGCTGATACCCGGCACCAGTCGCTCCGGCGCCAGTATCATCGGCGCAATGATTTTTGGTCTGTCGCGTCGGGCAGCCACTGAGTTTTCCTTCTTCCTTGCGATTCCAACCTTGTTTGGCGCCACGATTTATTCACTCTACAAAGAACGCGATCTCTTGTCGATGGCTGATCTGCCTATGTTTGGTCTGGGCGCACTGTCGGCCTTTGTTTCTGCGTTCTTGTGCGTGCGCTGGCTGCTGCGCTATATCAGTACGCATGATTTCACGATCTTTGCCTGGTATCGGATCGTCTTTGGCGCGATTGTCCTGTTGACCTACTGGTCCGGCTGGCTGGTCTGGGCTGAATAAGCAGTGCCAACCACCGACTTGCTCAATACCGATGTGATGCCGACTGATGCGGTGAGTGCTGCTGGCTCTACTGTCGACGGATTAACGACTGACAGATTGACTGCGGCTGAAGATAACGATCTGTCGTCACGCGCGCTGCATGTATTGCAGAGCGTGTTCGGTTATCCGGTGTTTCGCGGTTCGCAGGCGGATATCGTTGAACTGATTGCGCGCGGCGGCGATGCGCTGGTACTCATGCCGACTGGCGGCGGAAAATCCCTGTGTTATCAAATTCCTTCCTTGCTGCGCAAGGGCTGCGGCATCGTCATCTCGCCACTGATCGCCCTAATGCAGGATCAGGTTGATGCGCTCGGTGAGCTGGGCGTGCGCGCTGCGTTTCTCAATTCCAGCCAGAGCTTCGATGAATCCCTGCGCGTTGAACGTGCGCTGCGACAGGGCGAACTCGATCTGCTCTATGTGGCACCTGAACGGTTGCTGACTCAGCGCTGCCTGGAGATGCTCGATGGCGTGCCGATAGCCTTGTTCGCTATTGATGAGGCGCATTGCGTCTCCCAATGGGGTCATGATTTCCGACCTGAATATATCCGTCTGTCAGTGTTGCATGAGCGCTATCCGACGGTGCCCCGCATTGCGCTGACCGCCACGGCTGATGTGCAAACCCGCAGTGAGATTATCGAGCGACTGCAACTGGGCGAGGCGCGGCAATTTATCTCGTCATTTGATCGGCCGAACATTCGCTATCAGATTGTTGAAAAAGAAAATGTTCGTCGTCAGCTGTTGGATTTCATCACGACCGAGCATGCCGGCGAAGCCGGCATTGTCTATTGCCTGTCGCGTAAAAAAGTCGAAGAGACCGCTGAATTTTTGCGCGAGAACGGCCTCAATGCACTTGCTTACCATGCCGGTATGGACACGCCGACCCGCAGCTGTCATCAGTCGCGTTTTCTTCGTGAAGACAGCATCATCATGGTGGCAACGATTGCCTTTGGCATGGGTATTGATAAACCGGACGTACGATTTGTCGCTCACCTCGATCTGCCGCGCAGTATCGAAGGCTATTATCAGGAGACCGGACGCGCAGGACGCGATGGTTTGCCCGCAGACGCATGGATGGCCTATGGCTTGCAAGATGTGGTGCAGCAGCGGCGAATGATTGAAGAATCCGAAGCGGATGTGAGCTTCAAGCGTATGCAATCAGGGCGCCTTGATGCCATGCTCGGCCTGTGCGAAACCCTGAGTTGCCGCCGCGTTCGGCTGCTGGCCTATTTCGATCAGACCTCGGAAGCCTGCGGCAACTGCGACACTTGCCTGAACCCGCCCGTATCTTTTGATGCCACCGAGGCGACACAGAAATTACTGTCAACGATTTATCGGGTCGGGCAGCGCTTTGGCGCCATGCACGTGCTCGAAGTCTTGCGCGGCAGTGATTCGGAAAAAGTGCGGCAGTGGCGTCATCACGAGCTCTCCACGTTTGGAATTGGTTCTGATAAAAGCGAAGCCGAATGGCGCGCTATCCTGAGGCAGGCCTTTGCGTTGGGATTGGTTGAGATCGACCATGAGAATTATGGATCTCTGCGCCTGCCCGAAGCAGCGCGCTCGGTACTCCGCGGCGAGCGTCAGGTCGCCATGCGGCGGTATCAAAAACCGGTACGACAAAAACGTGCGCCGGTACGCGCCAGTGGCTATACCGAAAGCGATTTGTCAGCACCACAGCAGCAGTTGTTCGAAAAGCTGCGCTGGTGGCGCATGGAGACTGCGCGCTCACACAATTTACCCGCCTATGTGATTTTTCATGACAACACGCTGCGTGAAATTGCGCGCGCAGCGCCGGCGACCTTGGAAGAACTGCGACAGGTCTCCGGCGTCGGTGAGAAAAAGCTCGAGAGTCACGGCGACCAGATCATGGCGCTGGTGCAGGAGCAGGCGGCTGCCTGACGCCGGAAAGTCTCAGTGTGGCCCAGCTCACCTGACTTGCAGGCATTGAGTGAAATGCTAGCTTGTTTTAGCGTTTCGTAAACACTAAATCCCATACGCCGTGCCCTAATTTCAGGCCGCGGTTTTCAAACTTGGTCACCGGCCGGTAGTCTGGTCGTGGTGCATAGCCGTCGGTCGTATTTTGCAAAGAAGTTTCGGTACCCAGCACGGCCAGCATTTGCTCCGCGTAGTCCTCCCAGTCAGTGGCGCAGTGCAAATAGCCACCCGAGACAATCCGCGAGCTGAGCAGGGACACAAAAGCTGACTGAATCAGTCGCCGCTTGTTGTGACGCGCTTTGTGCCAGGGGTCCGGAAAGAACACATGCACCCCAGCAAGCGAGGCAGGCGCGAGCATGTGCGTCACCACTTCAAAGGCGTCATGCTGTATCAATCGCAGGTTACTCAGTGACTGTTCGCCGATGCGCTTGAGCAGACTACCCACACCGGGCGTATGTACTTCCACCCCAAGAAAATTTTTTTCGGGCATCAGTGTGGCAATGTGTGCGGTGGTTTCGCCCATGCCAGTGCCGATTTCCAGAATCAGGGGTGCAGCTCGCCCGAATGCTGCTTCGTTATTCAGCAGGGCTTTTTCATATGGCAGACAAAACGCCGGTCCCAGCGTCTGAATCGCTCGTTCTTGGGCTGGAGATAGCCTGCCTGCGCGAGTAACGAAACTTTTGATACGGTGGTCAGTCGGGTCGTAAAGCATGCAGTCTTCTATGCTGGTGTGTGCGCAGATGGAGCGGGTGAAGGGAATCGAACCCTCGTATGCAGCTTGGGAAGCTGCCGTTCTGCCATTGAACTACACCCGCGGGAGCGAGCATTTTACCGGAGGTGAACAGGTTCCGATATTGGATGACAGGCGCGGCGGTTTTTGTAGAGCCGCCGCTGCTCCTGGTCGGGGTACTTTAAAAAATGCCGGCTGAAAAAGGTCGGAATTTTGAAAGAATTTTAAAAATCCGACCATTTCAAATTCAATCGGACCAACCGATATTTTCAGTCAGGAAGGTCTCTTTGGGGTTTTTATTGATCGAAAAATAATTGGCGAGAAAATTTTTCTTGTTCAGAACATTATTACCTTTTTTATCGACGGTGATTGGTAAGTTGGTAAACCCTTCAGTTGATCCCGCTTCACAAAAACCGCTGCCTTTAAGTTTCTTGTTACCTTTGACGATGGACAGCCAGCTGTCTTTGTCGGTATTGCACTCCATGCCGTCACATTTAGTCAGTGCATAAACCGTCCCGTTCCTTTTGAAGTGAATTGACGTAAGCAGCATTTTCCCTTCAGCGTAGTTTGTGAGGGATAATTTTTCTCCTTGGATAAATTCCGCCACGGTTTCTGTTCCTATATTGAACATGATATTGAAATTATCACCGAGCTGGGCCCCGCATAGGCTTATTTCTTTGCCTCCGACTTTGCAGGAAAAATATTTCTCTTCGCAGAACTGCGCGAATACATTTTGTGAGAAGAAAGACAGCACGGAAAAAAACAGAACGGCGCCAATTGAATTCATATTTTTATGCATGGGATACTCGTATTTAGGAAAATAGTTTTACATCTTGTAGGTAAGGATTTGTTGATTTCGGAAAACGGTACAAAGATTTATTTATCAGGTACTTTCTCTGGTTGCAGCGATTCATCGGTCCAGCTGGATAGGCCGCAAATCTTGTAGAACTCCTGCGTCTGATCGTCCGAACGCGGGCCATAACCACTAACGGTCATGCCTACATCCATGCAGGTAAAAAACTCATCAAACGATTTTTCCATGAGTGCGTCGCAGATCGTGCGATTACTGATGATGGCCGATTTCCATGCCTGACATTCGTCACTGTCTTTGGCGCTTGTATCTTCAAAAGTTTCGATCGTTTGGTCTGTTTGCTGCGGTTGCTCATCGAGCGCCTCAATCCGGGCCAGTGATTTTTTAGCGGCCTCATGGTTGGCGTCCAGTGCCAGTGATCTTTCAAACGCATTTTTAGCCAGCACGGATTCATTTGTCATTTGCCAAACCACACCGGCGAGGTACTGAATTTGTGCCGTTTCTTTTCGTTTGATGCCGCGCTCTATCCATACGAGCGCAGGTTCATATCGTTCGGTTGAAATCAGGCAGCTGGCTATGGCTTCATGGGGGCCATTGCCCGGGATTTTTTTTTGGTCATAAAAATCCGCGACAGCGTTCAGTAATGGCAAGGCTTCATCGCAGTAGCGAGTGGCATGATCTCGGGCGTTGTATTGTGTTTTTGTTTTTCCCAAAATATATTTTGCAGCGATCCGTTGAATCTCCGGCACGGCGGTATCGTTGAATATTTTTTCGCAGGATCGTTGTAATTTTCTTATTTCATCTTCCCCCAGCGGGTCAGGCCGCTTGCAAAAACTCTCGGTTTTTTTGCCTTTTGAGTTAATCACTACCGGTGTTTTCATCACCGATGTGATGGCCGTGTTGAATTCAGCCAAGGGACCTGAGGAGGATTTTCCTGGTTCCTGTGCCAGAACGCAAAAGCTGACCAAAGATAAGGCGATGACAAGTGGTACCTGCAATGCAAGCTCCGGTTGGGAAAAATGAATAAATAAAGCTTTTAAACGCTGTGAAGTGGCGGATTTTCCGGACTAGAAATAATCAGCGAGTTCCATTATAAAATATGGAACTCAATAATTCAGGGCGCAATCATTGCAGAATGTTTCCGTTCTTTGAAAATGCGTTTGCTTATTAATGTGATTTATACACGATGGAGTCAAAATTGAAACATTTTATAAAGTGGTGTCTGCCTTTCGCCTTTATTGCGAATATGGCAATCGCGCAAGACAAGGTAGTCAGTCCGGCCCAGGGCACGCCCGAGCGCAAAGTCATCCTCGATGCACTTCGCCCGAAGCTCGAAGCGGAATTGAAGGCGGAGCTGGTTTTTGTGGTGTCGGATATTCGCGCCAGCGCCGACTGGGCTTTCGTCATGGCACGGCCGCAGAGGAAGGACGGTAAAAAGCTCGACGGCAAGAAAATCTATGGTGAGCACTGGGAACACATGGACGGCCTGACGCTGACGGCAGTGTTGCGCAAAAAGGCGAATCAGTGGACCTTGTTGGAACATTACGTGGGGTCGACCGATGTCTGGTGGGGTCAGTATTGCGAACAGAAATCAGCGATTGTGAGGCAGGTGATGGGCGTCTGCCCCTGAATTTTTAAACCGCGCTGACTCTCGCTTACTCGAGATAATTGCCATTCACGTCTGCCTTGCGCCAGCCTTTGCGGCGCAGGCATTGTTCCGGTGTCGCGACGGTGCATTGTTTCGGTATCACCTCGCGGCAGTCGTGACCGCCGGTTCCGTTGCTTTCACAGATCATCGATGTTTTTTCTTTCAGATCGACGCACTGTTGCCGACTGGCCAGTGATTCGCAGTCCAAACGGTCCTTGTCGAAATTCAGCTGATCTTCCGGAGAATTGAATTCATAATTCGGATGCCGGTAAGCGACCGCGCAGCCGGTGAGGTTTGCAATCAGCAGCACCATTAATAAATAGCGAATAACAAGGATCATGGCTCAAAGTCAGAAAAAATGAAAAAGCGCATCCGTGGATATTTTCTGATGATGGTGGCGCTTTCAGTCCTGCCCACAGTGCTTTTTGCTGCGTCCCCGCTCATTATCCTAGATTCAGGACATGATCCGCTCCACCCCGGTGCGCGGGCTGTTTGCGGAGAGTTCGAGTATGTGTATAACGACAGGATTGTCGCTGACTTTTTGAAAACTACCTCAGCGCATGTTCTGCTCACCAGAGAGCTGGGTAATCCGCCCGCTCTGCCCGGAGCAGGGAACACGTTCAGCGGCAACCGACAAACGCTGAAGACTTCTCTGCAGGCCCGTACTGAGTTAGCCAATTCGAATAACGGTGATTTGCTTATTTCAATTCACCACGATTCCGTCGCTAGACGTTTTATTGTGTTCGATAAAAAACTTTGCGGCGGTAAAGGCGGACATAAAATCGCGCCTGAATTCAGAAAAAAACATGCAATCGGTTTTAATGTGTTTGTTCATCAGGAGGCAAACAATCCTCATTATCCTGACAGTCTGCGGTTTGCAAAATTAGTAAGCGAGGAGTTGCTCGCGCTCGGCAGAGAACCGTCCACGTATCATTATTTCCCGGAAGATGATTGTCGTTCTTGCCGGCCAGTGATACGCGAGCTGGGTATATGGCATCAACAACTCTATGTTCTGCGGCAGGCTCAAATGCCAGCGGTGCTGATTGAGGTAGGAAATATTATCGATGTAGAAGATGAAGCCCGGATTAATACTGCTCCATTTCGATTTCAGTTTGCCCGGGCACTGGACAAGGCTGTGTCGCGTTATTTTTCGGGAAAACCGGCGCATTAATTGATTCGCGCAGTGCGAAAATTTACTCGCAAGCCATTTTCCACAGAGGCTCGGTGAATTCGTCGAACGAATCGATTTCCCACTCGGCCGAACTGCCTTCGTCGTGTATTTTGCCTTTACCTAAAGATTCCTGATGCCAGGCAAAGTAAACCTGCCGCATGGCGCGGCTCTGGCAGTCGAATTCGGTCTGAATACGTTGTGACTTGTAGGCTTTCTGATTCACCTGACGCATATACGGTGACTGATATTCAAACACCCGCCACATCACGACCGAGCCCAGATTGCGATCGATACTGTCGATATCCAGATACTGTTTGATGCCGCCATCGGGCGATGACGTAATTTCAACCCAGTTCTCAGCTTGCGCAGACAATGTCGTCAGGCCGATCATCGCGGCAACCATCAGATGCAGAAAATTTTTCAACACGTTTTCCTTGTTTTTCAGGGCAAAGCGGGTTGCCTGCGACCTGCCATTCTCCAGAGAACATATCCGGCTAAAACAAAAGCCAGTTGTCCTGCCGCCAGCGACAGCACCGACGCGCTCAGCAGTGGCGAAATCACGCCAGCCACCAGAGCCGACAACATGGTCATGGTGAAGGACTGACAGGAAGCAACGGTACCCCGAATGTGGGGGAACAGATCCAGCACCAACAGCGTCAGGCCGGGCGCTACCATCGACATGCCCATTGTATACAGAAACAGCGGCGCGACCGTCCAGGGGAGTGCCGCCGAGAAAAACAGATGATAGCCAACATTTGCCGTACATGCAGTCATCAACAAAATGAAGCCGATCATTACCTGCCGGCCCGGAGGGGCCACCCCCGCCATTCGGTTTGCCGCCAGCGCGCCCAGAAAGATCCCGGCGACTGAGGGTACGAACAGCCAGCTGAACTCATTCGGCCCCAA
>CAZXDB010000070.1:0-9370 GCA_964639465.1 uncultured Bifidobacterium sp.
CCCTGCGCCGCATCCGCACCCTCGCCAAAGAAATGCTTCTCCATTTGCGTCGCTAGATATTTGCGCGCGCGCACGTCCGCCAGATTCAGCCGGTTTTCATTGACCAGCATGGTCTGATGTTTCAGCCAGGCGCCCCAGGCTTCCTTGGATACGCCTTCCCAAATTTTTTTGCCCAACTCGCCAGGGTAGGGCGGGAAATCCAGCCCTTCGGCTTCCTTGTCGAGCTTGATGCAGTGAACCATCCGTGTCATGTGGGTCTCCAGTGAAATCCGGTTTAAAGATTCTTGATCAGTACAAGCGATTTGCGCTGCCAGTTGTACATGTTTTGCCGGTCTTTGGGCAGGTCATCCAGACTGGCGTTAACAAACCCACGCTTGAGGAACCAGTGGGCAGCACGTGTCGTCAGCACGAAAAGTTTTTTGAAACCTGCCGCACGGGCGCGGTTTTCCAGATGCTTGAGCAGGCGTTCACCATCGCCCTGGGCCTGCGAGTCGGGGCTCACCGTCAGGCAAGCCATCTCGGCCATTTTTTCAGCAGGGAAGGGATAGAGCGCGGCGCAACCGAAAATGACACCGTCATGCTCGATGACAGAGAAATAATCGACCTCGCGTTCAATCAGTTCGCGGCCCCGTTTGACGAGCGTGCCGTCGGCCTCCAGCGGTTCGATCAGCCTGAGAATGCCGCCAACATCTTCAATCGTTGCCTCGCGCAGGCTTTCCAGATTCTCGGCCGAGATCATCGTCCCGACGCCGTCGTGCGTAAATATCTCGAGCAGCACCGAGCCATCGGTCGAAAACGGCACGATGTGCGCACGGGGCACACCCGACTGGCAGGCACGGATCGCATTGGAAAAATAGTACGAGACATCGGCGGGCAGGCAATCGGATGCAATCACCGCCTGTGCCTGATGCACCGACACTTCGTGGATGGGTGTGCCGCCAGCATCCGTCATCATCGCTGTTTCAGTAATGAAGATCAGCTTGTCAGCCCGCAGCGATATCGCTGCTGCCACCGCCACATCTTCCATCGCCAGATTGAAAACTTCGCCGGTCGGCGAGAAGCCCAGTGGTGACAGCAGCACCAAGCCACCATTGCCTAGAATCGGATGGATTGTTTCATAAGCGATTTTGCGTGCCAGACCGGTGTGTTCCAGATCGACACCATCAATAATGCCCATCGGACGGGCAACGACAAAATTGCCTGAAATGACGCGTATGGCTGCATTCGCCATCGGTGTATTGGGAAGCCCCTGGCTGAACGCGGCTTCGATATCGAGCCGCATCTCGCCCGCCGCCTCTTTGGCGCACTCAAGCGCTACCGCATCGGTGATACGTAAACCATTGTGAAACCGTGATTGCTGCTGGCGCAAAGCCAGCTGTTCTTCGACCTGCGGTCGTGAACCATAGACGATCACGACCTTGATGCCCAGTGCATGCAGCAACGATAGGTCATGCGCGAGCACCGGCAGTGCGCCCGACCTGACCAGCTCGCCCGGGAAGGCGACCACAAAGGTCTTTCCGCGGAATGCGTGAATGTAGGGCGCGACCGAGCGCAGCCACGCGACGAACTGGGTAAGGTTATCCATGGGGCGCATTATAATTCGCTCCGACATGTCCGCACCCGACACCCCCAAAAAAGCGCGGCCAGCGCAATCCGCGCCGCCAGCGCGCAATGCCTCCCGCACAGTACCGGTTCCCCTCCGTCATCCCCTCCCGGCGATTAGTTTTCCCGAGGAGCTGCCGGTGTCGGGTCGGCGCGACGAGATCGTCGCTGCCTTGCAGCGTCATCAGGTGATCATCGTGAGTGGCGAGACAGGTTCGGGCAAAACCACCCAGCTGCCGAAAATCTGTCTGTCCATCGGTCGCGGAGAGCGCGGCCTGATCGGTCACACCCAGCCGCGCCGGATCGCCGCGTCGTCCACCGCGAAACGTATCGCTCAGGAACTCGGCACCCCCCCGGGCATGCATGTCGGTTACAAGGTACGTTTCAATGACACCTTGTCCGAAGGCGCGTGGGTCAAGCTGATGACGGACGGTATTCTGCTCGCTGAAACCCAGGGTGATTCGCTGCTTCGCCAATATGACACGCTGATCCTTGATGAAGCCCATGAGCGCAGTCTGAACATTGATTTTCTGCTGGGCTATCTGAAGCAATTGCTGCCGCGTCGGCCAGACCTGAAACTCATTATTACCTCGGCCACGATTGATGCGGATCGCTTTGCGAGACATTTTGAAAGCACCGGGCAACCCGCGCCGGTGATTGAAGTGTCAGGACGCATGTATCCGGTCGAAGTGCGTTACCGACCGGTGGAGCAGGATGTGCAAGCCAGAGCGGCGAAGGCGGGATCGTCGGGACCTTCGGCTGGAGCCACTTCAGGTCATCAGCGTAACCGCGAACAGCGCGATCTGATGGACGCTATCGTGGACGCTGTCGATGAGCTGGCCCTGATCGGTCCCGGCGACATTCTGGTCTTCCTGCCCGGCGAGCGTGAAATCCGTGACGCCGCCGAAGCCTTGCGCAAGCATCATCCGCCCCATGTCGAGATCCTGCCGCTGTTCGCTCGATTGTCGGCGCAGGAGCAGGAGCGCGTCTTCAAAACCACCAATGTCCGACGAATCGTGCTCGCCACCAATGTCGCTGAAACCTCGCTGACCGTGCCGGGCATACGTTATGTAGTCGATGCCGGTACGGCACGCGTCAAGCGTTACAGCTACCGTAACAAGGTCGAGCAGTTGCAGATCGAGCCGATTGCCCAGTCGGCGGCCAATCAGCGTGCAGGGCGCTGCGGCCGGGTGGCCGCCGGTGTCTGCATTCGTTTGTATGAAGAGCTGGATTATCTGCAGCGACCGAAATTCACCGAGCCGGAAATTCTGCGCTCTTCACTGGCCGCGGTCATTCTGCGCATGAAGTCACTGAAGCTGGGCGATGTCGAGCAGTTTCCCTTCATCGAGCCACCGCAGGGACGCGCGATTGCGGATGGTTACCAGCTGCTGCAGGAGCTGGGCGCGGTTGACGAGGCGCGCGAACTGACCGCACTTGGCCGTGAGCTGGCGCGTCTGCCGCTGGACCCTCGTGTGGGCCGAATGATTCTGGCCGGGCGCGATCATCATTGCCTTAAAGAGATGCTGATCATCGCCGCCGCGTTGTCAGTCCAGGATCCGCGTGATCGGCCGATTGATGCGCAGGGAGCTGCAGACGCAGCCCACAAGAAATTTGCCGATGAAAAATCTGAATTCATCAGTTATCTGAAAATCTGGGCATGGTTTGAAGAGGCCATCGCACAAAAAAAATCTAATCGCCAGCTGGCTGAACATTGCCGCGCTAATTTTCTGTCGCAACTACGCTTGCGCGAATGGCGCGATGTGCACTCTCAGCTGTTTACTTTGGTTCGCGAGCAGGGCTGGCGTCTCAGTGAGATTCCGGCGACTTATGAGCCATTGCATCTGGCACTGCTGACCGGATTGCTGGGCAATATCGGTTACAAGCCCGACGATGAAGCGCATTACCTTGGGGCGCGCGGGATCAAATTTCATTTGTGGCCGGGTTCGTCGCTCATTAAAAAAGCCGGGCGCTGGGTGATGTCCGCTGAACTGGTGGAGACCTCTCGTTTGTATGCAAGAACCCTTGCCCAGATCCAGCCCGAGTGGCTGGAGAAGGTGGGCAGCCATCTGCTGAAAAAATCTTACGGTGATCCGCGCTGGGAAAAGAAAAGTGGTCAGGTATCTGCCTACGAGCGCGCAACGCTCTACGGACTGGTGGTCTACAGCCAGCGACGTATTGACTACGGCAAAATCAACCCCGTAGAGGCGCGCGAGATTTTCATCCGCAGTGCGCTGGTCGATGGTGATTTCGAAACCCGCGCGTCATTCTTTGCGCACAACCAGAAATTAATTCGCGAGATCGAAAATCTAGAGCACAAGTCGCGTCGTCTGGATGTGCTGGTCGATGAGGAACTGATCGCCGCGTTTTATGAGCAGCAGATTCCAGCCGATATTCACCATGCAGTCGGTTTCGAGCAATGGCTGCGTAAAGCCAGCGTGAGCGAACCGAAAATTTTGTATCTCAGTCGCGATGATCTGATGCGTCATGAGGCCGCTGGTGTCACCACGGATTTGTTTCCCAAGCTGATGCGCCATGCCGGTATTGAAATGACCCTTACCTATCATTTCGAGCCTGGTTCCTTGCGCGACGGCGTCACACTGGCAGTGCCGCTGTATGCGCTGAATCAGATATCGGCCGCACGTTGCGAGTGGCTGGTGCCGGGTATGCTGAAAGAGAAAGTCCATTTGCTGCTGAAATCACTGCCGCAAAAGCTGCGCCGGCATTGCGTGCCGCTGCCGGATTATGCGGCCGGGTTTTGTGATCGAGTTCATGTGGCGAAAAAATTTGGTCTGGGTAGTTTGCTTGATGCGGTGATGGCGGATGTGCGTATCCAAACGACCGTCATGGTGAAAGCAGCCGACTTCAAGATTGAAACCCTGCCAGCACATCATTTCATGAACTTTAAAATCATTGATGAACACGGCCGGCAGCTCGACATGGGCCGTAACCTCGCGGCCCTGCAGGCGGAGTTTGGCACGCAGGCGCGCGAGCAGTTTCAAAAAATCGCCGAGCAGGCAGCGCCGGTTGATGCGATGGCAGGATCGGCGGCAAGCTTGATGACAGGACTGACAACAGGGCAGACTGCCGGATCGATTGCAGGTTCGGCTGCAGTTTCTGCAACCCTCGCCGCCACTGTGTCTGGCGCGAATCGCAGCGCTGCAGGTCCGGCGGGTTATCAGAACCTCAGCACCTGGTCGTTTGACGCCTTGCCTGAATTGCTGGAAATCCAGCGCGGCAAACAAACCCTGATCGGATTCCCGGCGCTGGTGGACCGAGCGACGCATTGTGATCTCGAAGTATTCGACGATCCCAATGAGGCCGCTGTCATTCATTTGGCGGGTCTGCGCCGTTTGTTTGCGCTGCAGCTAAAGGAACAGCTCAAGTATCTTGAAAAAAATGTCCCCGGCTTGCAGCAAATGGGCATGCAATTCATGGCGCTGGGCTCGCAGGAAGAATTGCGCGATCAGATCATTCAGGCCGGTCTGTCACGCGCCTGTCTGCAATTGCCACTGCCGTCCAATGCGGCCGAATTCAATACACGGCGCGATGAAGGCAAGGCCCGGCTGAATTTGCTGGTGAATGAAATTGCGCGGCTGATCGGGCAGATTCTTGGCGAATACCACTCGCTGCCCAAGAAGCTGCAGGGACTCAAAGCCCATGCGGCGGCCCAAGCCGATATGCAGTCGCAACTGCAGGTGCTGATACATAAACGCTTCGTGGCAGAAACCGAGCATACTCAGCTGGCGCATTTCCCACGCTATTTGAAAGCCACGCAGGTCAGGATGGACAAACTCAGGACCGACCCCGCGCGCGATGCCCGGCTGATGGCGGAATGGCAGCAGGCTGCCGCACCTTGGCAACGCGCGATGAAGGGTGGTGCTCAAGGTGACCCGAAAATGCAAGAGTTCCGCTGGATGCTTGAGGAGTTGCGCGTGTCGCTATTTGCGCAGGAATTGAAGACGCCGATGCCCGTGTCGGTCAAGCGCCTACAGAAGGTGTGGGAGTCAATGCAGCGCTGACCACGCTGCGGGCAACGCCCTGCCTTACCCTGACGACCGATCTCACGATGCAGGTTCTCAGATCGGGTGCTGCCGGAATGCTGCTGTCTCTGGGCGGCCCTCCGGTCAGCAGATAGGTTCTTAGCGTAAAATCTGCGCCAATTCGCTTAACTTTATTTTGCCAACATGACCATAAAATCCGACAAATGGATACGCCGCATGGCCGAATCTCACGGCATGATCGAGCCCTTCGAGCCCGGTCAGGTGCGCGAGGCCAAGGGCCAGAAAATCGTTTCCTACGGCACGTCCTCCTATGGCTACGATATTCGCTGTGCCGACGAATTCAAGATTTTCACCAACATCAACAGCACCATCGTCGATCCGAAAAATTTCGATGAAAACTCGTTCGTTGATCTGAAAAGCGATGTCTGCATCATTCCGCCAAACTCGTTCGCGCTGGCACGCACCATCGAATATTTTCGCATCCCGCGCAATGTGCTGACGATCTGTTTGGGTAAATCGACCTATGCCCGCTGCGGCATCATCGTGAACGTGACACCGTTCGAGCCGGAATGGGAAGGTTATGTGACGCTGGAGTTTTCGAATACCACGCCGCTGCCTGCGAAGATTTACGCTGGCGAAGGTTGCGCGCAGGTCTTGTTTTTCGAGAGCGATGAGGTATGCGAGACCTCGTACAAGGATCGCGGCGGGAAGTATCAGGGGCAGCGGGGCGTGACCCTGCCCAAGACCTGAACTCTTATCTGGATATGGCCGGAGCCCGGTGAAAGCCGGCGCTCCGGTATTTTTTTAAGCGGGGAAAACTGCTGGTGCCTTCTTGTCAGGTATCGGACTGCCTCACGCAATCCACGTAATACCCTGCATCACCTTCGCCTTCGAGCTTCACCAGCCCGTGCACGTCTGTCTCGAAGCCCGGAAACTTTTCATTGAAGTCCCGCGCAAAACGCAGGTAATCAACGATGGTTTTGTTGAAGCGTTCGCCAGGAATCAAGAGCGGGATGCCGGGCGGGTAGGGCGTCAGCAGGATGGCCGTCACTCGGCCTTCGAGCTCTTCGATCGGCACCCGATCAATTTCACGGTGCGCCATCTTTGCAAACGCATCTGAAGGCTTCATCGCCGGCTGCATATCGGACAGATACATTTCTGTCGTCAGACGGGCGATGTCATGGGCCTTGTACATGCCATGAATCTGATGACAGAGATCTTTCAGACCAGTACGTTCATAGCGTGGATTGGCGGCGGCGAATTCGGGCAGGATGCGCCACATCGGCTGGTTTTTATCGTAGTCATCCTTGAACTGCTGCAGTGCGGTCAGTAGCGTGTTCCAGCGGCCTTTGGTGATGCCGATAGTGAACATGATGAAGAATGAATACAGACCGGCTTTTTCGACGATGACGCCGTGTTCGGCAAGATACTTGGTCACGATGGAAGCGGGAATTCCGGTGTCGGAAAATTTGCCCTCCAGTGACAGGCCGGGCGTGACAATCGTGGCCTTGATCGGGTCGAGCATATTGAAGCCGGATTCGATCTTGCCGAAACCATGCCAGTCATCCTTGCCATTGATCATCCAGTCGTCGCGGTCACCGATGCCATCGGCGGAAAATTTATCCGGACCCCACACCTGGAACCACCAGTCCTGACCCCATTCCTCATCGACTTTTTTCATCGCGCGACGGAAGTCGAGCGCTTCGAGAATACTTTCCTGTACCAGTGCAGTACCGCCCGGCGGCTCCATCATCGCCGCAGCGATGTCGCAGGAAGCGATGATGGCGTACTGTGGCGAGGTCGAGATGTGCATCAGATAGGCTTCATTAAAGCTGTCCCGATCCAGCTTCACTGTCTCTGATTCCTGCACCAGAATTTGCGAGGCCTGTGACAGACCTGCCAGCAATTTGTGCGTCGACTGCGTTGAAAAAATCATGGACTTCTTCGCGCGTGGCCGGTCCTTGCCGATCGCGTGCATGTCTTTGTAAAAATCATGGAAGCTCGCGTGCGGCAGCCAAGCCTCATCAAAATGCAGGGTTTCGATCTCGCCATCAAGCATTTCTTTGATAGTCTCGACGTTGTAGATCACACCATCGTAGGTGGACTGCGTAATCGTCAGGATGCGCGGTATTTTGTTCTTTGCTTCGCGGGCGAAGGGATTGGCTTCTACCTTTTTCATAATGTTTTCCATCCGAAATTCTTCGACTGGAATGGGGCCAATGATGCCCAAGTGATTACGTGTCGGCATCAGGAACACCGGAATCGCGCCGCACATGATGATCGAGTGCAGCACAGACTTGTGGCAGTTACGATCGACCACGACCACATCACCCGGTGCAACAGTAGAATGCCAGACCATCTTGTTCGAGGTCGAGGTGCCGTTGGTGACGAAATAGCAGTGGTCTGCATTGAAAATCCGTGCAGCATTGCGTTCGCTGGCAGCGACCGGCCCGGTATGGTCGAGCAGCTGGCCGAGTTCTTCTACGGCATTGCAGACATCGGCGCGCAGCATGTTCTCGCCGAAGAATTGGTGGAACATCTGCCCGATGGGCGACTTCAGGAAAGCGACCCCGCCCGAGTGGCCGGGGCAGTGCCATGAATAGGAACCATCCTGCGCGTAATGCACCATCGCCCGGAAAAACGGTGGCGCGAGGCTGTCGAGGTAAGAGCGTGCTTCGCGAATAATGTGGCGCGCGACGAACTCGGGCGTGTCCTCGAACATGTGAATGAAGCCGTGCAGCTCGCGCAGCACATCGTTGGGGATATGACGCGAGGTCCGGGTTTCACCATAAATGTAGAGCGGAATATCGGAATTCTTGTAACGGATCTCTTGAACGAAGGCGCGCAGCGATTTGAGCGCATGCTCGGTTTCTTCGTGGGAGCCACCGCCGAACTCTTCATCGTCGATGGACAGGATGAAGGCCGAAGCACGCGACTGCTGCTGCGCGAACTGCGACAGGTCGCCGTAACTGGTCACACCCAGCACTTCCATGCCTTCTTTTTCCAGTGCATCGGCCAGCGCACGGATACCGAGACCCGAGGTGTTCTCGGAGCGGAAGTCTTCGTCGATGATGACGATGGGGAAGCGGAATTTCATGGATGCTCCTGATGCGACCCGATTGCCCCGGCGGGGTGGTCGGCAAAAAAATAAAGCGGGATTCTCTCAGATATGGAGGCCCGTTGGTAGAAAACGAGGCCCCGATTTTTGCAGCCTTGCGTCAACGGCGGCGATAGATAACAAAAGCGTAAGCAAATCCGTGCCCGGCTGATTGATGCGGCTCGCGTGAGACCTCTTCCCATACGGCCGGGTCGATTGTCGGGAAGAAGGCGTCGCAGGCAAAGTCGGCGGCAATTTCGGTCACGATCAGCCGGGACGCGAGGGGCAGGGCCTCAATATAGATCTGGGCGCCGCCAATGACGAAGGCCTCGCCATCGCCGGCCAGCTCGGCTGCCTGCTGCAGCGAGCCGGCGGTGTCTGTGCCTTCATGCCCCCAGTCTGGATTGCGCGTGATGACGATATTGCGCCGGTTCGGCAGCGGCCGTCCTATTGATTCAAAGGTTTTCCGGCCCATCAGGATGGGGTGGCCAGTGGTGGTGCGCTTGAAAAACGCCAGATCTTCCGGCAAACGCCAAGGCAGGGCATTGTTGATGCCGATGCCGTTGTGACGTTCGGTGGCGACAATCAGGGTAAGGGTTGCGGGCATGATGATGGGATGATAGTCGATACCCGCGACTTACACTGCGACCGGTGCTTTGATTGCCGGATG
>CAZXDB010000070.1:9470-12893 GCA_964639465.1 uncultured Bifidobacterium sp.
CAGGGCGGCAGCTTCATCTGCGGTATGTCGCCCACATTCCAGGCAGACACGATGAGCCGTCGCGAATCAGGATTGGATTGGATCTGACCGATCAGCTGCGCGATCTGGTCGACATGGCCGCCGTCCGGTGTCGGCCAGCTGCGCCACTGATAGCCATAGATCGGGCCCAGGTCGCCATTCGGGTCGGCCCACTCATCCCAGATCGAGACGCCGTTTTCCTTCAGATAAGCGATATTGGTCGAGCCGGCCAGAAACCAGATCAGCTCATGAATGATGGATTTGAGATGCAGCTTCTTGGTCGTGACCAGCGGGAAGCCTTCCTGCAAATCAAAACGCATCTGGTAACCGAAAACCGAGCGCGTGCCGGTGCCGGTACGGTCGGTTTTGGTCGTGCCATGCTCATACACATGGCGCATGAAATCGAGGTATTGGCGCATGAATGGACTCCAGGGAAGGGCGTATTGTAGCGTGAGCCCCGGCTCGGGCTTCCCGCGCACGTCTGCTTGCAACTTTCATTTCGGCGCCAGCTCACCACCCGCCTTGATGCTGGCCGCGCAAAGGATTCGGGGGTTTCAGGGCCTCAGTGCGTATTGAACTGCAGCGCGGCGAGTTGCGCGTACAGGCCGCCTGCTGCCACCAGCGACGCATGCGTTCCCGTTTCCACGATGCGACCCTGCTCCATCACCACGATTTTTGACGCCCGTTGCACGGTTGCCAGCCGGTGCGCAATTACCAGCGTGGTTCTGCCGACCATCGCGGCTTCCAGCGCGCGCTGTACCAGTCGCTCTGATTCGGCATCCAGCGCACTGGTGGCTTCATCCAGTAACAGCAGTGGCGGATTTTTCAGCAAAGCTCGGGCGATGGCGATGCGCTGTCTTTGTCCACCGGACAATCGAACGCCACGCTCACCCAGAAACGATTGATAGCCCTCGGGCAGACGCTCGATGAATTCATGCGCAGCAGCCAGCTTTGCTGCTGCGATCACTTCTTCATCGCTGGCTTCGGGTCGGCCGTAGCGAATGTTTTCCATCGCATTGGCCGAAAACACCACCGTGTCTTGGGGAACGATGCCTATCGCATTGCGCAGATCCTGCAGTTCCAGCGAACGAATATCGATACCGTCGAGGCGTATGCTGCCGGTTTGCGGATCGTAGAAGCGCAGTAGCAGCTGGAACAGCGTGGTCTTGCCTCCGCCTGACGGACCAACGACTGCCACCGTCTCGCCGGGCGAAATGTTGAGCGACAGATCAGTCAGCGCGGACTGGTCGGGGCGTGACGGGTAATGGAAATTCAGATGTTCAAGTTCCAGACGTGCGCCATTCGCCGCCCGCGCGGGCAGAGCTTGCGGATGTTCGGGCGATGCAATCGGCGAGCGTTCTGCCAGCAATTCCAGCAAGCGCTCGCTTGCGCCGGCAGCACGCTGCGCATCGCCCAGGGTTTCGGACAAGGCACCGATGGCGCCCGAAACGATCGCCGCATACAGAATGAACTGCCCCAGCTCGCCGGCGCTCATTTGTCCTTCGATGACAGCATGCGCACCCAGCCACAGCACAAAGACAATCGCGCCGAACACCAGCAGGATGGCGGTCACGGTCAGCAGCGCACGCGCACGCACACGGTCAATTGCGGTGCCAAATGCGCGTTCAACGGCGTTGCCAAACTCACGTGCTTCGTGATCTTCATGCGCAAATGCTTGCACGACCGCGATGGCATTCATGCGCTCGCCCGCCAGACCGGAGGCATCGGCGATGCGGTCTTGTGATGCGCGCGAGAGTTTTCTGACGCGTCGTCCTATCATCACAATCGGCAAAATGACCGCCAGCAGCATCACCATGATGATGGCCGAGAGCTTGACGCTGGTGATGAACATCATCAGCAAGCCGCCGATCAGCAGTAGCACATTACGCAGCGCCATCGAGATACTGGTGCCAACGACCGTTTGTATCAGCGTGGTGTCGGTGGTCAGCCGCGAGAGCACTTCGCCGGTCTGCGTGACTTCAAAAAATTCCGGGCTTTGTCGCAGTACGTGCGCATACACCGCACTTCGTATATCGGCTGTCACACGTTCGCCCAGCCAGGACACCAGATAAAAACGCGCGGCAGTCGCAGCGGCCAGCACGCAGGCCACCGCAAACAGGGCGAGGAAATAAATATTCACCTGCGCTGCTTTTTGCGTATCGGCAGAGGTAAAGCCCAGATCGATCAGCTGGCGAAAGCCATACGGAATGGCCAGCGTCGCCGAAGCCGCGATCACCAGCGCAATGCCAGCGGCGATGATGCGACGACGATAAGGCGACAGAAACGGTAACAGCCCCGCCAGAGTTTTGAGGCCGCTCTTGGATTTCGGGCGGTCAGTATTTTTTGTCATAGTTTCAGGGCTTTCAGATAGCCGGTCATTTCAAAATAGCCTCGTCCTGCCGGCTTGCCATTGCGTTCAATGCGCACCGCACCTTCCCAGTACACCGCGCCGGTCGACTGGCGCGAATCGAGTTCCTGGTCGTCCTGCAGGGGCACGAGCTGCCATCGGCTATCGCCTGTGTCGATTTGCATCGCCACCGGATAGCGCGCGCCGGTGCGCGGCGATCGCCATTCACGTTGCGGCGTGAAGCGTATCGCATCGCTGCTGAACTGACGCAGCCGGCCGGCGGCATCGCGCAGTGTCGCATGCTGCCACAAAGCCTGACCATCGGCAGTTCGAATGCGAAAGGCCATCAGGGCGCTGCCATCATCAAGATTGGCGCCGACCCAGTCCCAGCCAACTGCTCGCGGGTCTAGCACGGTCGACGACCATTCATGATCCAGCCAGGCGTTGCCATTCACAGTCATTGCCTTGCCTTTGCGCGTGATTTGCCCACTGACCTTCAACTGAGGTTCGCTGTAGTAGTAGCTTGCTTGCCCGGCCTCGGGACCCTTGCGTGAATAGCCCTGTTCGCCCTGCAGCAGCACGGGCTGGGTGGGCTTGAGGGTCAGCGACAGCGTAAAGTCGCGCGCCGGGATGGCGATCTGGTAGCGTCCGTCCGCTTCGCGTCGCATGGTCCACTGATGCAGCTTCAGATTGGTCGTCGCTTCGCTCGCTTTCGCCAGACCAAAGCCGGCGCGCGCTATCTTCTGATCATGCACCAGTTTGCCCAGCGCAGGATCAGAGAGCGCGGCGTGCGCGACGATCAGCTGTTTCGGCGCAAAGCGGCTGGGATTATTCGCGTCATGCTCAGTCGCCGAACGAAAGAAGGTCACCTGAAAGCCTATCGGTTTACCGTCCGGCGTTTGCAACCAGCCGGTGGCGTACCACCACTCAGTGCGAAAGTCGGGATGAGCACCAAAGTCGCGTGGAAAGTTCAGCGACTTGCCGGGCACGACGGATGAAAATGCAGGCGGACCAGCCAGCGCAGGTGCTGCTGAAAACAGCTGAAGCAGCATAGACAG
>CAZXDB010000071.1:0-12324 GCA_964639465.1 uncultured Bifidobacterium sp.
CCTACTCATGGTGCCCATGGATTAAAAAATCCCCAAGGTATCAGTGCTGGTGATTTTTTCAAAATCAAAACCACAATTCGCCTGGCGTGCAACCAAATTTTTATGGGAGGCAAACTGCAAATCCGACAAGGTTCGATTGCTTGCCTCGACAGATTTAACGCAAATGGGAAGAGTCGATCTCCATGTAGTACAAGAACCCTACATGGAGTGTATGGCTGTTAACGACGATGGCGTAAAAAATTCTGTCTACCATTTACTTTGCAAGGACATCAAGCTGGATGCCGAATGAAACCAACCGAGTGACAATCATCGCCTCAGATTTATGTATCGTTTTGAGACATTGTATAGCCAAAGGAGTCATCTAAAGATTTGTGCCAAGATGCGAATAATGGTCAGCTTTTAATTATTGTTATAGTCAGGGATGTAAAAGCAAAACAGCCCTGCGAAATAATCCGGTGAATGCGTTGAATCCCTCCACAGACCAGCCCCTGCAGCTTGACGCGCTTATCGTCGGCGCCGGCTTTTCCGGCATGTTCCAGTTGCTGCGACTGCGTGACAAACTTGGTTTGTCCGTCAAGGTGCTGGAAGCCGCCGACGGGGTCGGCGGTACTTGGTACTGGAATCGGTATCCGGGTGCGCGCTGCGACTCGGAGAGTCATTCGTATTCCTATTATTTTTCAAAAGAGCTACTGGAGGAATGGGATTGGTCGGAGCGCTATCCGCAGCAGCCAGAGATTCTGCGTTACCTCAATCACGTGGCCGACCGGTTTGCATTGCGCTCAGACATTGTACTCAACACCCGGGTGCGGCAAGCCCGCTACAGCGAGATAGATAATCGCTGGCACGTCACCACCGAAGATGGCCAAGCCTACGCGGCGACGTATTTCATCACTGCGGTGGGGTGTCTTTCCTCGACCAATGTGCCTGACATTCCCGGTCTGGAGGAGTTTGCCGGACAGTGGGTACATACCGGTCAATGGCCGCATGAAGGCGTTGACTTTCAGGGCAAGCGTGTCGGCGTGGTCGGCACCGGCTCAACCGGCATACAGGCTATTCCGGTGATTGCCGAGCAGGCAGCCCACGTGACCGTATTCCAGCGCACCGCCAATTACAGCGTACCGGCTCGCAATGCGCCATTGGATGCAGCCTTCAAACGCTATGCAAAAGACAATGCGGACGCATTTCTTGAGGTCATGACGACCAATACCAATGCTCATCCGTTCCGGCTCTCGGAGCGCTCGGCACTGGACTGCACCGACGCGGAACGCGAGGCGATTTACGAAGCGGCCTGGCAAAAAGGCGGGTTGCAGTTTCGGGCGTCATTTCAGGATTTGCTGCTCAACGAGCAAGCCAACAAGACAGCAGCTGATTTCATCCGCAAAAAAATTCGTGAGACCGTCACCGATCCGGTGAAGGCCGATCTGCTGGCTGACATCGATCATCCGTTCGCTGCAAAACGACCGCCAATTGACAGCTATTACTTTGAGACCTTTAACTGCTCACATGTTGATTTGGTCAATTTGCGCACCACCCCGATCGAGCGCATCACGCCCAAAGGCATCCAGACCAGTGCGCAGGAATTCGCGCTCGACATTATCGTGTTTGCCACCGGCTTTGATGCGATGACCGGCTCTTTGCTCAAGATCGATATCCAAGGACGTAATGGCTTGCTGTTGAAAGACGCCTGGCGAGCCGGGCCGCGCAATTATCTGGGTTTGCAAGTGCCGGGCTTTCCGAATATGTTCACCATTACCGGTCCCGGCAGCCCGTCTGTGCTGTGCAATATGCCACCGGCCATTGAGCAACATGTGGAATGGATCACCGATTGCATCACGCACCTGCGCGCCGAAGGTTTTGATCGTATCGAAGCCAGCGGCGAGGCCAGCGATGACTGGGTCGCCACCGTCAACGCCGCCGCGAAGGAGACTCTGCTGCCAAGTGCGACGCACTCGTGGTATCTGGGCGCCAATGTGCCGGGTAAGCCTCGGGTCTTCATGCCCTACCCGGGCGGTTTTCTGCGTTATCGCCAGATTTGCGCTGAGGTCGTCAGCAAGGGTTATGCGGGCTTTCGCCTGAGTCGCAAACAGAAGGCAGCTCATGGCATTGAAAAATAAGCGTGCTCAGAACGACAAATAACGCTGCTTGACGTCGGCACTGGCATTAAGTTCGGTGATGCTGCCTGCGAAGACATCGGTACCCCTATCAATGACGACCGCACGGTCGGCGAGCTCCAGGCAAAAATGCAGATTTTGCTCAGCCAGTAAGATGGTGGTACCTTGCTGGCGCAAGCTGTTAATCAAGGCACCAATTTTCTGCACCATGATGGGTGCGAGACCTTCACTCGGTTCGTCAAGCAGCAGCATGGCAGGATTGCCCATGAGCGAACGGCCGATCGTAAGCATCTGCTGCTCGCCGCCCGACAGCAATCCGCCCAGACGTTGACGTAACGGTTGCAGGAGCGGCAGCATCTGATAGACCCGCTCAAGATTCCAGTCCTGCTGACCCTGAGCGCCGCGCTTGGTGGCAATCAGCAAATTGTCTTCGACCGATAGATCCGTAAAGATCTGACGATCTTCCGGCACAAAGCCAATGCCGGCGCGCGCGATCCGGTGAGACGGCAGGCCCGTCATGGTTTGGCCGTTAAAGCGGACGCTGCCTGCGCGGACCGGGATGATGCCGGCAATGGCTTTCATGGTCGTGCTCTTGCCAGCACCGTTACGTCCGAGGATGGCGAGCGTCTCGCCCTGGCGCACTTGCAGCCCGAGCCCAAACAAAACCTGACTGCTGCCGTATTGCACCTCTAGTCCGTTGACTTCCAACATCGCCGTCATGCTGTCACCTCTTTCGGCGTGCCCAGATAGGCTTCAATCACAGCCGGGTTGGTGCGGATTTGTTCGGGCGTGCCTTCGGTGAGCACCTTGCCATACGACAGAACATGAATATGCTGCGCAATACGAAACACGATCTCCATATCATGTTCGATGAGGACAATGGTCAGTCCGCCTTTTTTCCAGAGCGCGTAGACGGTGTCGATCATTTGCGTGCGCTCTTCCGGGCCCATGCCGGCGACCGGTTCATCCAGCAGCAATACTTTGGGTTGGAGCACCAGCGCAAGTGCAATATCGAGCAGCTTCTGATCGCCATGGGACAAATTGCCGCTGACAACATCAGCCTTGTGCTGCAGCCCGAGCTGCTCCATGACTTCTCTTGCCCGATCGCGCGTTTGCGCCAGTGGGAAGCGGCCATGCATTTGCGCCGACTTGCCCAGTGGTGATTGCAGCGCGCCGCGCAGCGATTCTTCGACGGTGAGTGTTTTAAATAATTTGGCGACCTGAAAGGCCCGCCCTATTCCCTTGCGGATGATTTCGCTGCTGGGCAGGCCGACAATATCTTCGCCGTCCAGCAAAATACGTCCTGAGTCTGCGGGCAACGCGCCCGAGATCAGATTGAAGAATGTCGTCTTGCCGGCGCCGTTGGGACCGATCACGGCCGACAGCGAGCCCGCCGGAAAATGCATCGACACATCCGAGGTCGCCGTGACACCGCCGAAGGATTTGCAGAGATGTTCAATGCGCAGCATCAGGGGCCACCGGAGGCGCTGGCAGTCAGGGGGCGTGCGGGTGGCAGGCCGCCATAGGTTTGCCAGGTCGAGCCCGCCAGCCAGCCGCAATCGACCGGCAGGTTAATGCCGGTTATGGCCGTGGCAGCCGGTGAGAGCAGAAAGCCCACGGCATCGGCGACTTCGGCCGGCATGACCATGCGACCCATGGCGGCTTGTGAGTTAAGGTCTTCCGGGTTGCGGTCACCCCGATCAATCGCCGCCTGCAGTGCTTCGGTCAAGGTATAGCCGGGCGAAATGGCATTGACCCGTACCCCGGAGCGACCCCACTCGGCGGCCAGGCACGCGGTGATCGAGATCACGGCTGCCTTGGCTGGCGCATAGGCATGCAGCGGAACCGATCGCCATCCGGTAATGGACGCAATGTTGACGATGGCCCCATGGCCGTGTTCGGCCATGCGCGCGCCGAACACGGCGCAGGCCAGATAAGTGCCGCGCTGGTCCACCGCGATGACCTTGTCCCATTCGGCCATGCCCAGCTGCTCAGGCGGCAGCCTGCGTTGCAGGATGCCGGCGCTATTGACCAAACCCGTGACCGGACCATGGTTGGTTTCGATCAGCGCGGCAACTTCGCGCACCATTTTTTCTTCCAGCACGTCGCAGGGATAAAACGCGGCAATGCCGGTTGTTTTCGTTTTCTCGTCCGACCAGATACCTGCCAAGTCGAGCACGATCACGGTATCGCCACGCTGCACCAAATGCTGCACACACGCCGCACCAATGCCGCTCGCGCCGCCGGTGACGACACTGATGGCTTTGTTTTTCATCGCAGATCTCCGCTTTTCTTTATTTTGTGAAACAGGTCGATGGCAAAATCCGTGATGCCGCGCTTGAAGCCCAGCGCAAACAGCAGCACCACAACCCCGAGCGCAAGCCCATGGTATTCAGTCGTGCGGGTAATGATGTCGTTAAATAGCAGTAGCAGTGAGGCGCCGACAACCGGGCCGATGAAGACATGCAAGCCACCCATCATGATCATGAAAATCGCATCACCGGACATCGTCCAGTAGCCGAAATCCGGAAACGCGCCCGAAACGAAAAGTGCCATCAGAACGCCGCCGACACTCGCCATGCAGCTTGCCAGAATGAATGCATAAAGTTTGATGCGCCAGACATCAATACCCAGAAAGGCTGCGCGTTCGGCGCTGTCGCGCACCATGCGCAAGGTCAAGCCGAACGGCGACTGCAGGATGGTGCGAATAAGTAGCAGACAGAGTACGCCGAGGACGCAGGCAAACCAGTACAGCGTGGTGTGGTCGGACAGGTTGATACCCAAAAACGGGGGCCGTGGAATGCCACCCGTTAATCCCTGATCGCCGCCCGTCAGCGAAGTCCAGGTCAGGATCACGCTATGGAGAAGCATCTGGAACGCCAGCGTCAAAAAAGAAAAATAGATCTCTTTCAGCCGGACGCAGATGGCGCCAACAACGAGCCCAAGCAAACCGCAAAATCCGATCGCGCCAAGCATGGCAACCGGAATCGGTACGCCCTTGTTTTGCATCAGCAAGCCGAAGACATACGCACCACCGCCGAAAAACATGGCATGACCAAACGACACCAGCCCACCATAACCGACAAGAATGTTGAGCGAGGTCGCAAAGATCCCGAGCGAGGCCAGACGGATCACGAAATCAAGCGCAACCCGGGACTGGGTCAGAAAGGGCAGCGCCGCCAAAACAGAGAGCGCGCCCACGGCCCAAAACACATCCGTACGCAAGGTGCTCATTGATTTCATGCTCGGGACGCCTTGCCGAGCAAACCGTTGGGCCGCAAAATCAAAATCAGCACCATCGCCAGAAACATCAGCCCTTCGACAAAGAGCGGGAAGCCGATCGTCCCGAACGAGCGAATCAGACCGATCAGCAAGGCACCCACCAGCGCGCCGCTCACCGAGCCCATGCCACCGATTACGGTGACGATGAAGGATTCAATCAAAATCGAAAAGCCCATACCCGGCGACATGGAGCGCACCGGCGCGGCCAACCCGCCAGCCAAACCAGCGAGCATGCCGCCGAACGCAAACACGCCGGCATAGATCAGGCTGGTGTTAATACCAAGCGCCGAGGTCATGATCGGGTTTTGTGCAGCAGCGCGCACGATTTTGCCGATGCGGGTTTGGGTCAGTAGTGCCCACAAGACCAGCGCAATCGACAGAGCCGCGACAATCAGGTGGGCATAGTAGACCGGCACGATACCGCCGGCGATAAACAGGGGTGGCAACTGAAATGTATCTGGCATGCCCATTGACAGAAATTCGGCGCCCCAAAAAATTTTCACCACATCGTCCATGATCAGCACGATGGCGTAGCAGACCAGCAGCTGCATGAGCACGTCGGCGTTGTAGACACGGCGCATCAGCAAACGCTCGAACAGCAAGCCGAACAAACTGACCCCCAGACCGGCTGCGATTACCGCGATCGTAAAACTGCCGGAGAGCTGGTAGGCCGTCAGGGCCACATAGGCACCCAGCATGTAAAACGAGCCATGCGCAAAATTGACCACCCCCAGCACGCCGAAGATGAGCGTCAATCCGGCCGCAACCAGAAAAAGCAGCGCGCCGACAATCAGGCCGGTTCCTAGCTGAGTCACGATGCATGACGTCGAGCTCAGGCATTCAAATAGCGCAGTGGGGTTCAATCATCTCTCCGCAGGCGGTCCAGCGATCAGGCAAAGCCTTTACGTTTTTTCCACTCGACTTCCAGCGCAGCGATCTGCTTCCAGTTGCCGGGAAGAGGATTCGCCATGAAGGGCTCTTTACCACTGAGTTCGCCCCAGCCCAAAGCGTAATCGACCAGCGTATGATCGTCTGCGCGCAGGGTGAGCTTGCCATTGGCTCCAAAGGGCGAGTCGATGGTCATGCCACGCAACACCTCAGCTATTTTTTTACCGTCAGCGCTGTTGGCTTTTTTGATGGCTGCTGTCAGAAACTGCATGCCAGCCGCATTTTGCCAGGCCCAATTGAGCGGCATTTCCTTGTACTTGGACTGGTAGGCATTGGCCCAGGAAAAATTCGCAGCCGCGGTCGGAAAGCTCTTCAGGTAGCGATTGCCGGAGTGTAGTCCGGGCGGCACGTTTTTGACGTTGTGCAGTACTGCATAGTCAGCCATATTGACAGCAAAAAATTGCTTGTCTTTGAAAAGTGCGTAGATGTTGGACTGATCGATGAATGAGGTCAGGTCCCCCCCCCACAGACATGAATAGACCGCTTGCGGCTTGCCTTGCAGCAGACGCGTGATGACTTCACTGTAATCGGCCTGAAACAGTTTGGGCCACGCGTCACCGACGACTTCGATATCTTTATTGAACTGTTTTAAATATTCGATAAATTCAGCGGTGGTGTCGCGTCCGTATGCATAATCTGGCGAGCACGTCATCCAGCGACGCAGATTTTTTTCCTTGGCGACTTTGGCCGCGTAGGCGCCACCGATGATAGCGTCGTGCACACCTTGCCTGGCGCAGCGGAAGGACATGGCGGTGCGCAGTTTCGGATCGGCCGTCAGCGCCGATGTCTCCGAGCAGGTGTGCATAACCAGCGCCCCCAGATCACGCGCGACTTCATGAACCGCAAAGGCACCTGACGAAGCCTCGGCGTCGATCAGGATTTCACAGCCGTCCGAGGTAACGAGCTCGCGCGCGACCCGCGCCGCCTCTTGTGGCTGACCTTTGGAGTCGCGAATAATGAGCTCGATCTTGCGACCACCCAGCCCGCCGATCGCATTGAATTTTTCGACTTCCATGATGGCCGCGTTGCTTGAGGCCTGGCCCAGCATCGCAACCCGCCCCGACAAAATGGTCGGCATGCCAATACGGATGGGCTTGTTCTGTGCCAGCGAAATGGCCGGAAAACCCAGCGTACCAAGGGCAGCGGCGCCTGCCAGCGCAGTCGCACCTTGCAGTACCGTGCGACGCTTGGGATGGGAGAGATGGGAGTCCTCTTTCAGGCTCATGCTGTTGTCTCCTTGTTATTTTGAAAATTCGGAAAAAGCATAAGTTATCTTACAGTGTTGTCGACCTCATTTTCGGTTTGATTCATTATTATTCTCAGGCTGAAAATGCGCATTCATAAGTCTTTTTGAGAAGGGGTCCATTATGCTTGATCAACAGGCCAAGGCACTAATCGATCTGATCGCCAGTAAAAACATTCCGGGGCCGGAACAGGTGACGCCCGACGAGGCCCGGGAGTTATATAAAAAATCCCGCGGCCGACTGCAACCGGATAAACCGGAAGTGGGGTCAGTCAGTGATTTTGTTCTTGGTCAGGGAAACGCCAGCTTCATTGTGCGGGAATACCGTCCCCTGGGTGCCGACGATCAAGCCGCACTACCTGCGCTGGTTTATTTTCATGGTGGTGGCTGGTTAATGGGCGACGTGGATACCCACGACACGCTATGCAGGCAACTGGCCAATTTTTCTGACGTTATGGTGTTTTCGGTGAATTACCGCAAGGCGCCTGAACATCCGTTTCCAGCTGCCGTAGGCGACGCGATTATTGCAACGAGCCATATTCTGGAACATGCAGCGCAACGCGGGATTGACCCGGAAAGAATCGCGGTCGGCGGCGACAGCGCCGGGGCCAATCTGGCCACCGTGGTAGCACACACTTTGCGCGGCAAGGCCGGATTATCGTTAGCCTGTCAGTTGCTGATTTACCCGGCCACCGATATGCACTTCAATACGGAATCGATCTATCGCTATGCGACCGGATACTTGCTGACAGCATCAGCGATGCGTTATTTCAGAGAGCAGTATTTGCCAGATGAACAGGCAATTTCGGATCCGCGTGCCTCACCGTTGCTGTTTGACGATTTAAGCCATTTGCCGCCGGCACTGGTATTGACAGCAGGATTTGATCCACTACGCGATGAGGGACGGGCTTATGCGGACGCTCTTTCGGTGGCTGGCAATAGGGTCCAGTATGTTTGCTTCGAGCGGCAGATCCATGGATTTATTGGCATGGGCGGTGTCATTGATGAGGCCAATACGGCCGTTCGATTGTGTGCAGATTATTTGAGGGAGCAATTACGAGGTTAAGTCCAACGCTTGCTCATAGCAAGTTCGCGACGATTGGAACAGCGCTGTCTACTGCCAAGCTAAAAATTCTTGACTTTAATATGACGAACCGCTGATAAAAAAACGAGACATGTTCACTGAATCACAGGTCCGGCATGGGGGGCCGCTGTCCCAGGAGATCCTTCACCATCGTTTCATAGGCGGCCGCCACTTCTAATAAAACACCATCCCCTTTGGGCTGGCCAATCAACTGCAAGCCCATGGGCCAACGGCCTGATGCATCAAAGCCAGCAGGTACACTGATCGCCGGCAAGCCCGCCATCGTTGCATAGATCGTGCACTCCATCCATCGGTGGTAAGTATCCATAACCCGACCCGCAATCTGTGTTGGCCATGCCTGCTCGACAGGGAAAGGCCAGACTTGGGTCACCGGCAGAGCCAACACATCAAATCGCGACAACAGACTCAACATCGCGTTGTAAAACGTACTGCGTACCTCGCTCGCCATTTCGAACTCGGTGTAGAGCAAACCTTCGGCCTGATCATATTCCCAGAGTGTTTTACTCTCAAGCAGCTCACGCGCACGCGGTAACTTGATCAGGCCACGCACATTGGCGGCGGTAAGTGCGCGCCGCCACACCAACCACGCCTCCCAAACGGCTTCCGGATCGAAGCCCAAGCCGGACGACAAAGGCTCGACCACCGCTCCGGCCGCTGTCATCCTGCTCAGCCCTTGTTCACACACCTCCAGCACGCCGGGTTCAAGCGCCAGATGAGCATTCAAACTGCCCAGCCAGCCAATGCGCAATCCTGAGAGTGAAGATACGTCCGGCCAGCGCTCGGGCAAAGCGTAGCCATTGCTGAGCGACATGGGATCACGTGGATCAGCGCCTGACTGTGTGGCCAGCAGTTGCGCCAGATCGCGCACGTTACGAGCCATCGGGCCTTCGATCGCTAGCTGATGCAACCAGAATTCAGTCCGCGGCCAGCGCGGCACCAGCGCCTGACTGGGGCGCAGGCCAAATACATTGTTCCAGCCTGCGGGATTACGCAGGCTTCCCATGAAATCCGAACCATCCGCCACGGGCAGCATGTGATGCGCCAGCGCTACCGCCGCGCCGCCACTACTGCCGCCCGCGCTCACGCTGGTGTCCCAGGCATTGCGGGTCGTGCCATGAATCTTGTTGAAGGTATGCGAGCCCAGACCCAGTTCGGGAATGTTGGTCTTGCCGATGATGATCGCGCCAGCCGCCTTGATACGCTCAGCGATGATCTGGTCGTGTTGTGGCATAACCCCTTGCAGCAGAGGACATCCAAAGTCGCTCGGAAAACCAATCACATGCGCAGTGTTTTTAATCGCATGCGGTATGCCGTGCAACCAGCCCTTGGATTCACCGCTTGCCAACTGCGCGTCACGCCTATCAGCTTGTCGAAGCAAATCATCATCGTCGGCCAGATGGATCAGCGCGTTGTAACGTGGATTCAAACGATGAATACGAGCCAGATAGGCCTGCATCACCTCACGACACGATAGCGTGCGCGCGTGTATCGCAGCCGATAGCGCTCGCGCAGTCAGGCTGGTAATGTCATCGGGGATTGATTGCATCAGTATCTGCACAAATACGGGGTTGGTCAGAGACGCTTCTTTAATTCTGGTGGATTTGAAAAATTTTTGCGAAAAAAGTCATCAGACTCGGGCGCGTGACGCATGCCCGCTTGCAGGATGGCGTCGTCATCGACCTTATGTAAAGGAGTGTATTGCGGATGATGATGTTCAATGTAAGGATTGTTGCGCGCCGCGTTATAGCAAAACAGCACCGTCCAGCGTCGACTTGGTGAACGATTCTGATCAGAGCGATGCATCACGTTCGCATGAAAAAACAAACCATCACCCGGCGCCATCTCGGCGTATACCAGCTCGAGTTGCTTGAGCATTTCTTCCACTCGCCGAGGATCAGCACCCACCTGCTCGCCAGGCAGAATGCCATGCTCAACGCGACCGGCATGATGAGAGCCGCGTATCAATTGCAGGCAACCATTGTCGCGAGTGGTCTTGTCCAGCGCGACCATCACACTGGCCATGAACGGATACACACAGCCATTGTGATACCAATAGCCGTAGTCCTGATGCCATTCCCACGCACCGCCCTCAAGCGGCTCCTTGGCAGTGAGCTTGGAGTGATAGTGATAGACCTCACCACCGAGCATGTCTTCCATTGTGTCGACCACACGTCGCGAGCGCGCGGCCAAACCGTAGACGCTGTCACCCGGATGATTCCATGTCGCCATGCGTGTGCTCTTGCCGCTGGCATCATGTCGGTCGTAGAGGCTGGCCTTCAATTGAGGATCAGTCTCGATCGCCGCGCTCAATAGCGCAATTTCTTTCACACTAAACAATGAGGGCACCAGCACAAAACCATCACGCTCGAACGCGGCACGCTGGACGGAACCAAAAATGGAAGGCATGTATGTCTCCTGCGATCAGGGGCTGTGATTCGCACTGTACTACCGTGCCTGCGAAGCGCCAACAAAATGCCGCGCGCAGTGTCGGACCTACTCAAGGCAGACACCATCGGGAGGACAAGCATCTGCTGGCCAGACCTGAAGTTTTCATTTCAATAATACTGCAGGTATTTTCCTTGCCTCAGGTGCCAGAGTCTGCGATAACCCGCGAAGCCGACCCATGTTGTCACTAGGCCTTGCGCATCGCGAGAAAGCCCTAGATGCCCAGTTCATAAATCAACCACGAGCCATCAAAATGAAAACCTTCACCACCGCCCTTGCTCTTCTGCTGTCGTTGTTCGCAATGCCGCTCACGAGTCATGCGCAATCCACACGGGTAAGCACTGAGTACCTGATGACGATCTACTTGCCCACAGAGCGCAAAGCGATCGATCCCACGCTTACTATCGTCAATATCCTGCCCGGAGGCTGGGTAAAAGGACCCGGCATCAATGGCAAGGTCATCGCACCCGGCGGAGACTGGATACGCACGCTGCCTTCGGGTGCATTGCGTCAGGAAGCTAAGCTGACGATTGAAACCGATGATGGTGCTTTCATTCATATGAGCTATGTCGGCGTGGTCGCAATCAATAAAGAAGCGGCCGAAACAATGGGTCGCGGTGAGGTCTTGACCGATAAGAGTGTGCCCTATTTCATCAACACGCCACTGTTCCAGACATCGGCAGAAAAATACGGCTGGCTGAACAAGGTGCAGGGGATAGGCAAAATGATCGAACTCAAGCGCACCAGTACCGAGGCTTATGTGAAGTACGACATCTTCATCGCTCGCTAAAACGATGCCGGCCCGCTGTGGCCGGCCTAGAAGATTTGCTAATCGCAGACTGTCTACGATCAGCAAATCACCAATGTTTAGCCCATATTCTGGAGTTGCGTCACGCACAGGAAAGATGACTGTCGATGCAGGCTGAGGGATCAGCAAGGCATCTAGCGTCGTTCGGGTTGGATGGGGAATGTCTGGCTGCTTGGGTAAAGGCTGTGCGTGAGCTTCAGATGTAACGCTCAAAGCAGACAGCGCAAGGTTTTGGGATAGGTCCACGATGAAATCAATTGATACGATTCATGATGCCGGGGTGATGGGCATCACCAGCAAGTTACTATCTGATCTCATCGATAAAAATGAAATTGCTTTGGTCCGCTATAGAATGTGATCACGAGCTAGGATCAATGATGGG
>CAZXDB010000072.1:0-12195 GCA_964639465.1 uncultured Bifidobacterium sp.
AGATTGAGCTGATCGCAACGTTCTTCGGTCAGGGTCAGGCAAATCAGACCCCGGCCGTGCTTGGCCATGAAATTGATGGCCTCGGGCGTGACAAATTCGGCGGCCAGGACCAGGTCGCCTTCGTTTTCACGGTCTTCCTCGTCAACGAGGATAACCATGCGGCCGGCGCGCAGCTCGGCAATGATCTCTTTTGTGCTTGAAAGTGACATGAATGCTTCCGGAAAGGCCGGCCATTTTATAGGATTTCAGTGGCCATAGACCGCCGGGTGACGGGGAATCTTCCCGTCAACCATGGTGCCTGATTGGCAAGTACCTGTCTTACCGGAGGCTTTACCAAAGTGTCGCTGGCAAGACGCAGCTTCGCAGACGGTACACCTGCAGAGCAAGACGGTGCAACGACGCTGGCGGCTTTTTGTCAGAGCCTCTTAACGCATCAGGCTCAGCATGCGCTCGACATAGCGGGCGATCAGATCGATTTCCAGGTTGACCTGATACCCGGCCTTCAGATGCCGGAGCGTGGTGACTTCGATGGTATGCGGAATCAGATTGATCGAGATCGTGCAACCGGCTGCGCTGTCGCTGACGCTGTTAACGGTCAGCGACACACCATTGACCACCACCGAGCCTTTATGCGCGAGGTATTTCGCCAGTGAAGACGGCGCAAGAATATCCAGCCGCCATGATTCACCGACCGGTTCAAACAGCACCACATGACCCAGACCGTCCACATGACCCGACACCAGATGGCCACCCAGACGCTCGGCCAGTGTCAATGCTTTCTCAAGATTGACTTCACCCGGACGTTCCAGACCAACGGTACAGTTGAGGCTCTCGCGCGAGACATCGACTATAAAGCTGTCGGCAGTCTTGTGCGTGACCGTCATGCAGGCGCCATTAATAGCGATCGAGTCGCCGATGCCGACGTCATCCAGCGGGAGACCACCGGCATTGATTTCGAGGCGCACACCAGCGTCACCATCGGTACCCAGTGGTTCAATCGAATGGATGTGGCCGACCGCCGCAACGATACCTGTAAACATATGTGTAGGAAGTCCGTGTTAGAGATTATTCAGTCGCGTGATCACACGCAGATCATCACCGACCGCCTCGATGCGATGAAAACGCATGGGAACGCGATCAGACAGTTGTTGCAGTTCGGGCAAACGCGCGATGCCTTGGGCCGGACCCAGCAGACACGGTGCGAAATACATCAGCATCTCATCAACGCAACCCATGCGCAGCAGTGAACCGTTGAGCTTGTAGCCCGCCTCGACATGCAGTTCATTGACCTCCCGGCGTCCCAACTCCTGCATCAACGCCTTCAGGTCCACTTTGACGCCCTCAGTGGGCAAGACCATCACTTCAGCACCGGCATCGCGCAGGCGACGCGCGCGCTGTTCCGAATGCGCCTCTGTCGTGATGATCCAAGTGCCACCGCCTTCGAGCACGCGTGCGGCCGGATCGATATCAAGCTGACTGTCGACCACGATGCGCTGCGGCTGTCGCGGCGTTTCAAGTGCACGTACCGTGAGCTGAGGATTGTCCTGCTGCACGGTACCAATGCCGGTCATGATCGCGCAAGCGCGCGCGCGCCATGCATGACCATCATCACGCGCCGCCGAAGACGTAATCCACTGGCTCTGGCCATTGGGCAGCGCAGTACCACCATCCAGGCTGGCCGCAATTTTCAGCCGCACCCAAGGGCGTCCCTGCTGCATCCGATGGAAAAAACCGATATTCATTTCGCGTGCTTCATCCGCTAGCACACCAGTCTCCACCACGATGCCGGCCGCGCGCAGTTGCGCAACGCCTTTGCCCGCAACCAGCGGGTTCGGGTCTTCGATGGCCGCCACCACGCGGCTAACGCCAGCGGCAATCAGCGCGCCAGTACAGGGCGGCGTGCGGCCGTGATGGCTGCAGGGCTCGAGCGTGACGTACACGGTCGCGCCGCGCACATCCACACCGCGCGATGCCGCGTCGCGCAGCGCATCGATTTCGGCATGTGCTTCGCCGGCTCGCTGAGTATGACCAGCCGCAAGGATTTGGCCATCACGGCCAATCACACAACCGACACGCGGATTCGGGCTGGTCAGGAACAGGCCTTTGGCGGCCTGGTCGAGCGCAGCGCGCATGGCGGCGATGTCATCGAGGGGTGGGTTAATTAGGGGCACGGAGTCTGTCAGAGCACGGATCAAGCAACATTTTAACAAGCCGTCTTGTCCCGCACCGGATCACAGCTTCGAACGCGTCCAAGAAAACTGATGATGATTTTCCGCTGCTCATTACCTGCCACGAAAACCACCGAACCTATCTGGGGCACGGCACTGCTGCCAGCACTGCGCGGGCGGCCGCTGACATCAAAGGCCAGGTAGGCTTTGGGGTCGCGCAGTCGTGCTTCAATACGCAAACCCGGCGGGAGTGTTGGCCCGCGGTGCAAAACGATCTCCGCGGCGTCCGCTTGATGATCATTGTCCGCATCGATCAGTACCTGCCAGCCGCTCGCCCAGTTGGCATCACGCAGCGGTATCAGATCGACCCGAGTGTGCCGGCGCAGCGCCTCAGCGCGTGCCAGGCTGATCGCCTCCTGAAACTGAGCAGCTGCCGTAGTCACGCGCAAGCGGTCCAAGATGGCACCGAAACCGGGTACTGCGATCGCGGCAAGCAGCGACACAATACCCAGTGCGATCAGCAATTCCATCAGGGTGACACCTGTCTGCCAGTGAGTTCGGATATGCATCATGAAGATTGAGAATGATTCAGTTCGACTGCAACATACGCCATGCCAGACGGCGCACCCCGGGCACGCACACTGCGCGCTTTAAATCTGCGTCCTCGCCTGCGCTTTGCCCTGTACTCTGCACAGCGCCATGTCCTGCGTTGTGTGGTGTGTTTTGTGCTGCGTTTTCCGCCGTGCTCTTCCCTGCATTCTGTTCGGCACCCTGCTCTGGTTCTTGTACCGGGTTCTGCAACGCATCCCTATCGGAATTGCAAAGTTGCACTGCGAAGTCCGCCTGCAGAATGATGCTGGTCGAATCGCTGCGACCTTGGCCATACGCGGTCACACGATACATGTCAGGCGGCGTGCTGCCTGCGGGTGAGTGATTGACGGTACCCGACTGCGAGATCATTTCAACAACATAGGTCGGCGGTGCGCCAGGTTGTAAATAACCGCCATAGGCATAAGTTTCACCGGTCAGCTCGCCGATACGGTGCGTGCCCTGTACCTCGGCCACTGTCAGCCGATCAGGAATCATCGCCAGCGTCATGGCAGCATCGTGCAAGGCCGTATCCGCTGCCTCATGCGCGAGCCCGCGATCGACCGCGTTGTGCGTGAGGCTGATACCGTCTTCAAGCGAGCGCAGCGCTGCACTCGTCAGCATTGCCACACCGAATATCATCAGTGCGCAGGCGATCAGGGTCGCTCCGGATTGGCTAGGCGACTGGGCGGACGATAGTGGCGACGATGGGATCGCTGCGGTTCGCAGTACATCGCGCGTCATTTGAGCGACTCTCGATCTGACGAAAAAATGATGCTCTCAACGCGACGACGGCCCCTACTGCTCAGGGAGGCGCTCAGGCTCACCGGACAATGGGCCGTACCCACATCGGTCGCGCTATTTGTTTGAGTGTAAGTATGACCAAATAGATCGGCTGCCGGAAAAAACGGCGGCTTGCTGCCCGCGACGGCAGAGCGCAGTACGAGTGCCACCTGGACTGCCACCACCCGGCGTACTGAAGACCCATCACCGGGGGCCTGGTCGGCCTGTTGTTTGATTGCCGAAGCGCTCAGAAACTGATTAGGCAATCCATCACCGTCGTCGTCCAGCCCGAACAACACCTGAAAACATTCGACACCGGACACGATGGCTTGCGCATCCCATTGTTTCTGCCCTTTATATCTGCAGTACAGTTCGGGCTCTCCATCTGGTCCGGGGGCGATGTAAAACATTACCCAACCGGTGTCGGTTGAAGCTGTTGATGCTTTGGGTATAACAAAACCCGCGCAATCGATCACCTCACCCCACGCCGAACCCAGTTGGATGATCAGTACATCACTTCCATTAATGCCCGGGTTTACCGTCGTGCCGGTACCACTGATGCGTGCATTATCGATACCCTGCACGGGCCCATCAGCAGGATCGAATGGTAATGATTCTGATGACTGTGCTGGTGGCGATAAGCTGCCATCCCGAGTGGCTTGCTTCACAGTGCGGTGGATGATTTGCAAACCGTACGCGGCACTGTCTTCGAGCACAGCCGCCTGATGATGGTATAAAAAATCCTCTCTTGCCAGCTGCAGTAATGACACGGAAATCAGCAGGACGCCGGAGGAGACGCTGATCGCAATCATCAGACCCGGCAGATTCACGCCCTAACCCAGCGCAAGAATCAGACGAGGCGGGAAGTTGTGAACGCCGGGCCGGCTTCCCTGACCCCAGCCGATCTTGATCACACGCGAGTGACTGCCCGATTCGACTTCCTCACATTCCCACTTGTATTGATTCGCGCGGGCTGCAGGCAAGCCCTGGCAGATGACGACACGCGCATCGTGCACCTCGAGCAATAGCCGGCGCCGCCAGTGATACAAATAAAAAATTGAAGCCTCTTCCGCATTACAAGGCTTACTGAAACAATTCAGCTCGCTGTGGGATGCAATAAGCAGATCAAACGAGTTCTCTGTTTCAGCGGCCAACGCGCGCAGGCCACCCTGCCTTGTCCACTCCGACAATTCAGTGGCCAGACGAAAGGCGACAGAAAATTTAATGTTGCTGGCTGCTCTGCTGCGAGCCGCCGCCATCGTCGAGATCAGCGTACTCGCACCCAACATCACCAGTAATAACGCGACCATCACTTCAGGCAATGAAAATCCCCGATGACGATCTGAGTATCGACGACAAGATGGCGAAGCGATGGCAACATAGGGCGTTACAAACGAAGGTGTTGAATGAAATCTTGAATTGAAACAAGTATTCATCATCATGACGCTGAGCGTGATCAATGACCGAATATTGAAGTCAGGGCGAATCGCCGGCTCGTAGAATTATTACGTAACTAATTATTGAAAAAAGAACGGGCAGAAGCGGCTAGTTGAGCCACACCGCGTCGACACGACAACATACTGGCAGCGCTGCAAGCGGTCTGAGGAGACAGGCGCTGAGTTGAGAAATGGTCGGCGGTTGCGTTGACAGATGCGTTAACAGGTCCGTTAACGTTTATCCGGATTTTTGATCAGCTTGGGATCGAGATCGACTTCGTCAATCGCATCACGGAACTCGGCGATGTCTTCGAAGCTGCGATAAACGGAGGCAAAACGAATGTAGGCAATCTTGTCGAGGCGCTTGAGTTCACGCATGACTAATTCGCCAATCTGGCCGGAAAGAATTTCGCGCTCACCGGAGGAACGCAGTTTTTCTTCGATGCGCTGGAGCGCGGCATCAACGGCATCGGCAGACACTGGGCGCTTGCGCAGAGCCAGCATCAGACTACCGCGCAGCTTGGAGGACTCGAACTCTGTCCGACTGCCATTTTTTTTGACAATGACAGGCATCGCGAGCTCGATGCGTTCGTAGGTGGTAAAACGCTTGTCACAATGACTGCAGCGGCGGCGGCGACGTGTGATGTCGCCTTCCTCCGAGGTGCGCGTATCAATGACCTGCGTATCTTCGTGATGACAGAAAGGACAATGCATCCGGCAGTTTCCCTTCTGTCGCTCAGTCGGTGGCGCTTAAGCCTGATACACAGGAAATGCGTCTGTCAGCTCTTTGACACCGGCTCTGACGCACTCGAGATTGGCGGCGTCATGCGGATTATCGAGGACGTCTGCAATCAGGTGGCCCACACGTGTGGCTTCGGCCTCGCCAAAACCCCGTGTAGTCATCGCGGGTGAACCCAGACGAATGCCACTGGTGACCATCGGCTTCTCCGGATCATTCGGAATACCGTTCTTGTTGCAGGTAATGTGCGCCGAACCGAGTACGGCTTCGGCTTCCTTGCCCGTCATTTTTTTGGCACGCAAATCGACCAGCATCACATGTGACTCGGTACGGCCACTGACAATACGCAGACCGCGCTCGATCAGCGCCTTGGCCAGAGCATCGGCATTTTTCAGCACTTGCTGCTGATACGTTTTGAAGGAAGGCTGCAGCGCCTCATGGAAAGCTACCGCCTTGGCTGCGATTACATGCATCAACGGACCACCCTGCAGACCAGGGAAAATCGCGCTGTTGATTTTCTTCGCGATCTCTTCATCATTCATCAGAATGATACCGCCGCGCGGTCCGCGCAGACTCTTGTGGGTGGTCGAGGTCACGATATGGGCATGCGGCACCGGGTTGGGATACGCACCACCGGCTATCAGGCCCGAGTAGTGCGCCATATCCACCAGCAAATAGGCACCGATGTCTTTGGCGACTTTCGCAAAACGCGCCCAGTCAATCTTCAGCGAGTAAGCTGAAGCACCAGCGATGATCAGTTTGGGTTTGTGTTCGTGCGCGGTGCGCTCCATCGCGTCGTAATCGATTTCTTCTTTGTCGTTCAGGCCGTAGCTGACCACCTTGAACCATTTGCCGCTCATGTTCAGGTGCATGCCGTGGGTCAGGTGACCACCTTCGGCCAGCGACATGCCCATGATGGTGTCACCGGGGTTCAGCAGCGCCAGGAAAACCGCCTGATTGGCCTGGGAACCCGAGTTTGCCTGCACGTTCGCGAAATTGGCGCCGTACAGTTGCTTGAGCCGGTCAATCGCCAGAGATTCGGCAATATCGACAAATTCGCAGCCACCGTAATAGCGCTTGCCGGGATAACCTTCCGCATACTTGTTCGTCAGCTGCGAACCCTGCGCTTCCATCACAGCAGGCGATGCATAATTTTCGGAAGCGATCAGCTCGATGTGGTCCTGCTGGCGCTTATTTTCTTTCTGTATCGCCGACCACAAATCAGGGTCGATGCGGGCAATGGTATGGTCTCTGGAAAACATGAATCACTCCAATTAGTTGGGGGAATGCGTTGGGGCCCGATCGTGCATTGCTGCTCCAAAAACGACAGCAACGTCAGGCGAGCGGCAAAGCGGGACTGCCAGGGTGGACGACGGTAAGACTTCCAGCGCTCCGGTCCGATCCGGTGAGCCGACCCGGGTCGGGTCGGGTTCCGCCAGGAACACTGGTCAAAAGAGTCCCAGATTCTAGTTGACAGCCCGTGTTTCATCAAGGACGGGCCCGGAGAACAGGCCTAATTCAGATAAAATCCAGACCAGTGCAAGCCCTTTGGTTAATTTTCTTCTTCGGAGCCTTTTCATGATCGTAATGATTACCGGCGCCAGTGCTGGTTTTGGCGCTGCCATGGCGCGCAAATTCATCCACACCGGCCATAGGGTTATTGCCGCAGCGCGCCGCACCGAGCGCCTGGACGCGCTGGCAACGGAATTAGGCAAGGATCTGCTGCCGCTCGCGCTCGACGTGACCAGCAAGGCCTCCATCGATCAGGCGCTGGGCTCGCTGCCACCCGACTGGCAGGATGTCGATGTGTTAATTAATAACGCCGGGCTGGCACTGGGTCTGGAACCCGCGCATGAAGCCCACCTGAGCGACTGGGACACCATGATCGCCACCAACTGCACCGGTCTGGTCACGATCACCCGCGCGCTGCTACCGCGCATGGTCGCGCGCGGTGCCGGTCTGGTAATCAATCTGGGATCCGTGGCGGGCGCCTACCCTTACCCCGGCGGCAATGTCTACGGCGCGACCAAAGCCTTTGTGGACCAGTTCACGCTCAATCTGCGGGCCGATCTGGTCGGCACCGGCGTGCGGGCGACCAACATCGCCCCCGGCATGTCGGGCGGCACCGAGTTTTCCAATGTACGCTTCAAGGGCGACGACACGGCGGCAGCCAAGGTTTATCAGGGCGCGATGGCACTGACCCCCGAAGATATTGCCGAAGCCGCCTGGTGGGTCGCGTCGCTGCCGGCGCATGTGAACATCAACGGCATCGAAATGATGCCCACTTGTCAGGGCTTTTCGCCGTTCACCATAAAACGCAACAGCTAAGCGATGAACAGCGCATTCCGCTGGCCCCTGCGTGTCTACTACGAAGACACGGATGCCGGCGGCATTGTCTTCTATGCCAACTACCTGAAATTTTTCGAGCGGGCGCGCACGGAATGGCTGCGCACTGCCGGCATCGGCCAACAGCAACTGTCGGCTGAAACGGGCTGCATCTTTGTAGTAAAAAATTCATCCATCGATTACCATGCGCCAGCGAAACTCGACGATTGTCTGGAGATCAGCGTGCAGGTAAAAAAGCTAGGGCGCGCCTCGATTGAATTTATCCAGGAAGCCTGGTGCATGAACCACCCTGAGCCGGTACGTCTCTGCACCGGCAGCGTTCGCGTCGGATGCGTTCACGCGAGCTCCCTGCGCCCGGTACAGATGCCGGCTGACGTATTTCATAAAATCAGTGCGGCGAGTTCCTCGGCCATGCCCTATGCGCCGGCCCATCACGGCACCACCCAATCTTCACTCGACAATTTGCCATGACAGTTACCCAAGACCTTTCCTTCGTGACACTCATCGCCAGTGCATCTGCACCCGTGCAGGCAGTGATGGCGCTGCTGGTCATCGTTTCAGCGATGAGCTGGACCTATATTTTTCGCAAGCTCTCGGCCATACGCAACGCACAATCTCAAACGGCAGAATTCGAAAAAGCTTTTCTGAACGTCGATATGAGCGCACTGTACGCGGAGGTAACGTCAATTCGCCGTAAAGAGAGCGGCAAAAGTGGCGCGCTTGAGCGGATTTTTGAAGCCGGCATGAAAGAGTTTCGCAAGCCTCACAGCAGCACGCCGGGGAGACCCGTCAATCCGAGTGCGCCCCTGGAAGGTGCCCGCCGCGCAATGCGTGCCGCTTACCAGAGAGAGATGGATGCCCTGGAAACCCATCTGGCCTTCCTGGCATCGGTGGGGTCGGTATCGCCCTATGTGGGCTTGTTCGGCACAGTCTGGGGCATCATGAATTCCTTCCGCGGACTCAGCAATTTGCAGCAGACAACACTGGCTGCGGTAGCACCAGGCATTGCCGAAGCACTGATTGCCACGGCGATCGGCTTGTTCGCCGCGATTCCCGCGGTGGTCGCCTACAACCGCTACTCGCATGACATTGATCGTCTGGCGATACGCTTTGAAAGTTTCATCGAAGAGTTCTCCAACACGCTCACCCGTCAGGCACATTGATGACCACTTCGAACCTGCGTGGCACGCGCGGCCGCAAATTCAAATCCGATATCAATGTCGTACCCTACATTGATGTCATGCTGGTGCTGCTGATCATTTTCATGGTCGTTGCCCCTCTGACGACACCCAGCACCATCGACCTGCCCAAGGCAGGCCGCTCGACCCAGCCGCCGTCCGATTACATTGAGATTGAGCTCAAGGCGGACGGATCAGCCAGCATCGGCATTCATGGCGAGTACGGAGATCAGGCCAGCAGCCCGTCGTATGTTCAGGCGAGTCAGCGCGACGATCTGATGAAGCGCCTGGTTGCGATTCACAGCAAGCACCCCGACCTGCCTCTGATGATCTCCGCCGACAAGAGCATCAAGTACGACGAAGTGGTCCAGACGATTGCGCAAGCCAACAAGGCAGGTATCGCGCGCGTTGGCTTATCTGCACGGTGATGCTGCGTTGAGCCAGCAGGTCATTCCTTACACCATCCCAACCGAGCCCGGTCACTGGCGCTCGGTGCTGTTGTCGCTCCTGGTGCATCTGGCTTTGCTGGCCTTTTTGTGGATCGGGGTGTCATGGCAAAGCCTGACCCCCACCACCGTCGAAGCAGAAATATGGGATGCCAGCCCGCGCGATGCGGCCCCGCCGCGCCCCGAGCCTCTGCCTGAGCCAGAACCGCCGAAACCCGCACCAGAACCCAAACCGCCTGCGCCGGCCGTCGCTCCTGAACCGCCCAAAGCCAAAATGGCCGATCCTGATATCGCGCTTGAGCAGGAGAAAAAGCGCAAGCAAGAAAAAGAAAAGTTGTCCGAGGAAAAACAAAAACGCGAGGACCAAGAGAAAAAACAAGTTGCCGAAGATCAAAAGCGTCAAAAAGAAGAACAAGCGCTGAAAGAGCAGAAAAAACTTGAGGAAGAGCAAAAGCGCAAACAGGAAGCCGCGGTGGCCGAGGAGCAGAAACGCAAACAGGAGCAGGCAGCCGAGAAAGCGAGAAAAATTCGCAGCAGTGAAGACATGGACAGAATTCTCGGGCAGGCCGGCGACGGCGAGGCGGGCACGGCGGAGAAAAAATCCGGTGCGCCGGGCAGCGCCTGCGAGCTTTACATTGGGAAGACGGTAAAATCCAACACTAGTTTCCCGGACATGCCTGGCACTCCAGTCGTTACTGTAGAAATCAGGCTGAGTGCGACCCGGATGCTGGAGGACGTGAAAGTAATATCTCCGTCAGAACATCCGGCATTTGACAGGCAAGTAGAGCGGGGCCTCCGAAAATCTGTTCAGTTTCCGGCAGAATGCCCCGAGAAGTTTACGTACTCGCATTATTTGAAACCTCGATAAGACGGATCGCATGAAAAGATATTGCCTGCAATTTATCGCGCTTACCTCTCTCTTTGTTATCGGGTTGATGGCTCATGCGCAGCTCAAGATCGAAGTGACTGGCGTAGGCTCTGACCAGATACCTATCGGCGTTGCGGGTTTTGCCGATGATCTGGCAGGGGAGCAGTCCGTCAGTGCGATTATTCGTGCCGATCTCGCGCGCAGCGGACTTTTCCGCATCATCGAGAGTAATGAAGTTAGCGCAGACAGCGCACCGCTGGATAGGGCCGCCTGGAAGGCACGCGGCGCCGATGCCGTTGTGACCGGCAGTGTGGTGAAAGGCGCCGACGGCCGCATTGAAGTTAGGTACAGGCTCCGGGACGTCACAAAAACCGGCGACATCTCACAGCTCGATGTGAAAACCCAGGCCCGGCTTTTGCGCAAGGCAGCACATCATGTGGCCGATGATGTCTTCGCCGCACTGATCGGCGTGCGCGGTGTATTTGCAACCCGCATCGCCTATGTCGCCAAATCGGGGGGGGAATTCCGGCTTGAAGTCACCGATTCCGATGGCGAGAATCAGTTCGTCCCCTACCGATCCCCGGAGCCGATCATCTCGCCCACTTGGTCGCCGGACGGCAAAAAACTGGCTTACGTCTCTTTTGACAACAAGAAACCCATTATTTACGTCCAGGATCTGGAAACCGGCCGCCGCATTCCTGTCGCCAATCACAAAGGTAATAACTCTGCGCCTGCCTGGTCACCCGATGGCAAGAAACTCGCCATTGCATGGTCTAGCGAATCACTCACCCAGATTTACCTGATCAACGCCGATGGATCCGATATCAAGCGCTTGACGAAAAGCAACGGAATCGACACCGAACCCTGCTTCTCGCCTGATGGCCAGACTATTTACTTCACCAGCGACCGGGGCGGCAGTCCGCAGATTTATCGCATGTCAGCCGATGGCTCGGACGTGCGCCGGGTGACCTTCCGCAGCGATTACAGTATCAGCCCAAATGTGTCGGCTGACGGTAAAATGCTGGCCTATATTTCTGGGCGAGGCAAAGGCTACCAGCTTTACTTGCACGACCTGACAACAGGGGCAGAACGGGCTTTATCGACGGCACCGCATGATGAATCACCGAGCTTCGCGCCGAACAACCGTTACATCGTTTATTCGAGTAATGCCGGCGGCAGAGGTTCGCTCACCGTGGTGTCCACGGACGGCAATACGCGTTACAACCTGAGCACAAGAGCGTCGAACATCAGAGAGCCGGCATGGGGACCATTTACAAAATAATCGCCGTTGTACACAATCCAGTCGGGATCTGCGGCCGGGCAGGGCCATAATAGCCAACGGGTCGGCGACTGCGTCCGCACCCGTGCCACCGTGTGGTGAGATGACTACTGCGTCATCAGGACAGAGTTTCTTGGATCAATTGTTTTAAAATCAGGGAGAAAAAACATGCGCTTAACCCGACTCACCGCAGCAATGGCTGCACTCGTCATGCTGCTGTCGGCATGCTCTACCGTCAAGCTGGATGAAGCCGCACCCCTCGAGAGCCGCAAACCGACCAGCGTCTCATCCGACGCCAACGCAGATCAGGCCACGACCGCTGCGATGCCCTCCAGCAGCAGTGATACCAGCGCATCAAAGACCG
>CAZXDB010000073.1:0-11470 GCA_964639465.1 uncultured Bifidobacterium sp.
TGGAACTTCAATTCCACCGGCTACCTCGGCGACACCAAAGGTATCGTATCCCTCACCAAAACCTTCTAATCAACCCCCACGAGGCTGACATGAAACTCATCACTGCCATCATCAAGCCATTCAAGCTCGATGAAGTGCGCGAAGCCCTGTCGACCATCGGTGTGCAAGGCATCACCGTCACCGAGGTCAAGGGATTCGGGCGTCAAAAAGGTCACACCGAGCTGTATCGAGGTGCCGAGTATGTGGTCGACTTTCTGCCCAAGACCAAAATCGAGGCAGCCGTTGATGACGCAATCGTCGAACGTGCCATCGAGGCAATCGAAAACGCGGCCCGCACCGGCAAGATTGGTGACGGCAAGATCTTCGTCTACGACCTGCAGCAAGTCGTACGGATCCGCACCGGCGAAACTGGTAAAGAAGCACTGTAAGGGGATCCTCATGAAGACAAGTTTTATTCGTATGCTGGGCGCTTTCCTGCTCCTGATCGGACTGGGTTTCGCGTCTTTTAGTCACGCTGAAGAGTCTGCTGCTGCCGCACCGGCTGTGGCGGCCACCGATGCTGCGCCGGCCGCCGAGGCGCCTGCTGAACCGGCTGCTGCCGCAGCAACCGATGAGCCGGCACCGATCGTCGAAAAGGGTGACGTCGCCTGGATGATGGTGTCCACGCTGCTGGTCATCATGATGGCCATTCCGGGTCTCGCGCTTTTCTACGGTGGCCTCGTTCGCAGCAAAAACATGCTGTCGGTGTTGATGCAGGTAATGATGGTGTTTTCGCTCATCTCGGTGCTGTGGGCCGTTTATGGCTACTCGCTGGCCTTTGGTGGCGAGGGTGCGATCATTGGCAACCTGTCCAAGTGGTTCCTGACGGGCGTCGATACCAATTCGCTGGCAGATACATTTACGCCGGCGGTCAAACTGCCTGAGTTCGTATTCATTGCTTTCCAGGCCACGTTTGCAGGCATTACTTGCGCGCTGATCGTCGGTTCTTTCGCCGAGCGCATGAAGTTTTCTGCGGTACTGCTGTTCTCGGTGCTGTGGTTCACCTTCGCGTATCTGCCCGTTGCTCATATGGTCTGGGGCGCAGGCGGCTATCTGCTTGACAAGGGCGCGCTGGACTTTGCCGGCGGTACCGTGGTGCACATCAATGCCGGTGTGGCCGGTCTGGTGGGTGCGTACATGCTGGGCAAGCGACTCGGCTACGGCCGTGAAGCCATGACGCCGCATAGCCTGACGCTGACTATGGTCGGTGCATCCATGCTGTGGGTAGGCTGGTTTGGCTTCAATGCGGGCTCCAATCTCGAAGCCACGTCGGGTGCGGCGCTGGCCTTCGTGAACACCTTGCTGGCACCAGCGGCTGCGGTGCTCGCGTGGTGCCTCGGTGAAGCCCTGTTCAAAGGCAAAGCGTCGATGCTGGGTGCGGCTTCGGGTGCGGTGGCTGGTTTGGTTGGCATCACGCCCGCTTGCGGCTCGGTCGGCCCGATGGGTGCGATCGTGATTGGTCTGGTCTGTGGCTTCGTCTGCTTGTGGGCGGTCAGCGGCCTCAAGCGCATGATGGGCGCCGATGACTCGCTCGACGTGTTCGGTGTCCACGGCGTTGGCGGCATCATCGGTGCGGTCCTAACCGGGGTGTTTACCGCGCCCGGTTTGGGTGGTACGGGTGACGCGGAATTTTCAGTTGCTTCTCAGGTGGCGATTCAGATCGAAGGCGTCATTATCACCATCGTGGTTTCGGCCGTCGTCTCGGTCATCGCCTACAAGTTGGTCGACATGGTCGTCGGTCTGCGTGTACCCGAGGAAGAAGAGCGCGAAGGTCTGGACATCACCAGTCACGGCGAAACGGCTTATCACCTTTGATAAGCAGGCGGATGCCACTATCCGCCCGCTGTTGTGCTTGAAAACGCCTCCTCACGGGGGCGTTTTTTCTTGCCGGCCGCCTGTAAATTCTCGGTTTGACACCGATCTGTCTGGCGTGGTTTGCCCGAGAGCTGCACCGTTTCGGAGTGATCACCCCGGATTCCCGTTAAAATCCGACCTTGGAAGCCTGTTTCCTTAGGCTGCTGTTCGCTTCGTCGCGTATTTGCCAGCTGCTTGAGGAAACAAGCGCTTAGCCTGATCGCCCTCGCAAGTCCGTGCGCAGGTTTCACTGTCTTTCTGGAAGGTTTTCGATGGTTCCCCATTTAGTCACGGCCCTGAACGGCCCGTTGCTCGAGCTCGAGAAGAAAATACTTGCGGCGACGCCCGCCATCGAGCGCTGGTTCCGCCTTGAATGGCAGGAACACACGCCGCCTTTTTACTGCTCGGTCGATCTGCGCAATTCCGGCTTCAAGCTCGCGCCGGTCGATACCAATCTGTTCCCCGGCGGATTCAATAATCTCGCGACCGAAATGCTGCCGCTGGCCGTGCAGGCGGCCATGGCGGCCATCGACAAGTACTGCCCTGATGCAAAAAATCTGCTGCTGATTCCAGAGCGACACACGCGTAATACCTTCTATCTGCAAAACGTCGCTCGGCTGATGCAGATTTTCCGTCAGACCGGCCTGAATGTCCGTCTGGGCAGTCTGTCGGAGGAGGTGAAAGAGCCCACACCGATCGAACTGCCCGATGGCAGTAGCATCACCCTGGAGCCGCTGGAGCGGATCAACAATGGCCGTCGTCTCGGCCTGAAGAATTTCGATCCCTGTACCATCTTGCTCAATAACGATTTGTCGTCAGGCATACCGGCCGTCCTCGAAAACCTGCATGAGCAGACACTGCTGCCCCCGCTGCATGCCGGCTGGGCGGTGCGTCGCAAGACCCAGCACTTTGCGGCCTATGATGAAGTCTGCAAGAAATTCTGCAAGCTCATCGATATCGATCCCTGGATGCTCAATCCTTACTTCGGCAAATGCACCGGCATCAATTTCCATGAGCGCACCGGCGAAGATTGCCTGGCCACGAACGTCGACACGGTGCTTGCCAAAATTCGCAAGAAGTACAAGGAATACGGTATCAAGGAAACGCCTTTTGTCATCGTCAAGGCCGATGCCGGCACCTACGGTATGGGCATCATGACGGTACGCGACGCCAGCGAGGTGGTCGATCTCAATCGCAAGCAGCGTAACAAGATGTCAGTCATCAAGGAAGGCGTTGAAGTCTCCGATGTCATCATCCAGGAAGGCGTGCACACTTTCGAGCACATCAATGACGCAGTCGCCGAGCCGGTGGTGTACATGATCGACCGCTATGTCGTCGGCGGTTTTTATCGCGTCCATGCCGAGCGCGGCATTGACGAAAACCTCAACTCTCCGGGCGCACATTTTGTGCCGCTCGCTTTCGAGCAGCAGCATGCGTTGCCGGATCTGGCCGCCAAGCCCGGTACCGCCGCGCCCAACCGTTTTTACATGTACGGCGTTGTGGCGCGTCTGGCGTTGCTTGCTGCATCGGTGGAGCTGGAAAAAACCGATCCCAATCCGGAAGAATACTGAGTCGCCTTCATGAAAATCGCATTCGCGGCAGACGCATTATCCGGCTTTAAGATCGCCAAGGACTCAACCTATGCGATGATGGTCGAGGCCGCTGCGCGCGGGCATGAGATTCACGCGTTCAGTCACGCCGATTTGATGTTCGACGGCGCAGGCATCAAAGCCGCCGTGGCGCGAGTCAATCTCACCGGTGAAAGTGGCGCCTGGTATCGCGCCGAAGATCCGGTACTGCAGCCGCTGAATGCTTTCGATGCTGTCATCGAGCGCACCGACCCGCCGTTCGACATGCAGTACATCTACGCGACGTATCTGCTGCAGCGTGCCGAGGCCGAGGGCGCGCGCGTATTCAACCGCCCGCAAGCCATTCGTGATCACAATGAAAAGCTGGCGATTACAGAATTTCCTCAGCTCATCTCGCCCACGCTGGTGACCAGCGAAACGGCGCCGATACGTGCCTTTCATCAGCAGCATCGCGACATCATCCTCAAGCCGCTTGATGGCATGGGCGGCACGGGCGTTTTCCGTGTTGGGATCGATGGCATGAATCTCGGCTCTATCATCGAAACACTGACCGAGTATGGCGCACGCACAATCATGGTTCAGCGCTATATCCCCGAGATTATTCACGGTGACAAGCGCGTATTGCTGGTCGGTGGGCAAGTCGTTCCCTACACGCTGGCTCGGGTGCCGCAGGCGGGTGAAGTGCGCGGTAATCTGGCCGCAGGTGGTACCGGGATTGCGATGCCCTTGACGGATCGCGAGCGCGAAATCGCTGAAACGCTCGCGTCGGAATTGCATTCGCGCGGATTATTGCTGGTAGGATTGGACGTCATTGGCCCTTACCTGACCGAGATTAACGTCACCAGCCCGACCTGTTTTCAGGAAATCATGCAGCAAACCGGTTTTAATGTTGCCGGCATGTTTATTGATGCGCTGGAAAAATCGGTCTGAGCCGCACAGATTAACGTTCGACACAAACGCACTGCAGAAACCCTCATACGCAATGGTTGGCATTCTTCTACTGACGCATGCGCCGCTGGGCAAGGCTTTCATTGAAGCGGCCACGCATGTCTTTCGCAGCCCGCCGGCCCAGGTGGAGGCTGTCGACGTCGTCGCCGATCAGGAGCCGGAAGAGGTGCGTCGGCTGGCCTGCGAGGCGATTGCGCGCATCAATGACGGCGCAGGTGTGCTGGTGATTACCGATGTGATGGGCGGCACGCCTTCGAACTGCACCCTGCAGCTACGCGTTCCGGGTGAAGTTGAAATCATCGCCGGTATCAGTCTGCCCATGCTGCTGCGGGCGATCACGTATCGTCATAATGCGCTGGATGTGATGGTCGAGATGGCACTCGCGGGTGGACAAAGTGGTGCATGTCGGGTCGACAACCCCGTGCGCTTCGCGCCTAATTAAATTTGCATCGCCTGAAAAAATGATTAGTAAAGACATCGAAATCATCAACAAGCTCGGCCTCCATGCGCGCGCCTCCGCCAAGCTCACTCAGCTCGCTGCCAAATATCAGAGCGAGGTCTGGATGTCTCGCAATCAGCGCCGGGTGAACGCAAAATCCATCATGGGTGTAATGATGCTGGCGGCCGGAAAAGGCGCGATCGTGACACTGGAGGTTGACGGACCGGATGAACTGGCATGTTTCGATGCGCTGTTACAGCTGATTGAATCCCGTTTTGGCGAGAGCGAATAAGAGACCGCTCATGTTGTTGCGCCCCGTGCAGGGCGCGTACTGGCTCGCAAGCCAGCACCATTTTGCGGGTGCGTAGCAAGCTGCACGAAGTCCCCGCTGCAACCTGGCCGGCCGTTTTTGTCAAAGCCTCTCAGTATCACTTTTGTAGAACTCCGTGCGACCGTGTGAACTTTTATAAATCAACGACCTAATGGCTTCTTTTACTTTGCATGGTATTCCGGTATCGCGTGGCATCGCGATTGGCCGCGCGCATTTGCTGCGTCCGGCTGCCCGGGACGTCAAGCACTATCTGGTCGCCGAAGAAAAGGTTGAAGCCGAAGTCGCGCGCCTTACTGTCGCAATTGATGCGGTCAATCAGGAGCTGCAAACGGTACGACGCGATCTCCCGCCGGATGCGCCTTCCGAGCTGGCGGCCTTCATTGATGTACATGCCTTGATTCTGGCTGACCCCATCATCGCCGAGAATCCGCTCAAAATCATTCGCAGCCGGCATTACAACGCCGAGTGGGCCTTGCTCACGCAGATTGATGAATTGTCCGCGCAGTTTGATGAAATTGAAGATGACTATCTGCGGGAACGCAAGAATGACATCTTGCAAGTTGGTGAGCGCATACTCAAGCGGCTGACCGGCAGCGCAGGCGCACTGCCCCCGGCGACCGGACGCGAGGAAGCCAGTGCGCAGATGATCGTGGTGGCTCACGATATTTCGCCGGCAGACATGCTGCAATTCCGCGACCGGGCCTTCGTCGGTTTTGTCACCGATCTGGGTGGCCAGAACTCGCACACGGCCATTGTCGCCCGCAGTCTGGATATACCGGCTGCCGTCGGCATGGCTAATGCATCAGCGTTGATTGCCGAAGATGACTGGCTCATCATTGATGGCGATGCCGGCATCGTCATCGTCGATCCCGCGCCGCTGGTACTCGAGCATTACCGCGAAAGCCAGAGCCAGCTCATGCGCGAGCGAAAAAAGCTCGGCAAGCTGCGCAAGACACCGGCAGTCACCCGCGATGGCACACTCATTCATTTGCTGGCCAATATCGAATTGCCGGAAGACTGCGCAGGCGCCCTTGATGCCGGTGCGGTTGGTGTCGGGCTGTTCCGCTCCGAATTCCTGTTCATGGGTCGTACCGGTCAGACCGCCAGACTGCCCTCCGAGGATGAACAGTTCGAGTCCTATCGCAAAGCCGTCGTTGCAATGAAAGGCAGACCGGTCACGATACGCACGCTCGATGTTGGCGCCGACAAGCCGCTCGACAAGGATGAGGAAACAGCGCTCAATCCCGCGCTCGGTCTGCGCGCGATACGCTACTGCCTGTCTGAGCCGCAGATGTTCCTCACGCAGCTGCGCGCGATTCTGCGCGCCTCCGCGTACGGACCGATTAATCTGCTCATTCCCATGCTCGCGCATGCATTCGAAATTGATCAGACGCTCTCACTGATTGCGCAGGCGAAGGCGCAGCTGCGCGACGCCAAAAAGAAATTCGATCCGCAGATACCGGTGGGCGCGATGATTGAAATCCCGGCCGCCGCGCTGACCCTGCCGCTATTTATCAAGCGTCTGAATTTCCTCTCTATCGGCACCAATGACCTGATTCAGTACACGCTGGCGATCGACCGTGTCGATCACGAAGTCGCCCATTTGTACAATCCGCTCCATCCGGCGGTGCTGCAGCTGCTATCCATGACGATTTCGGCTGGTGTCAAAGCAGGTGTCCCGGTCGCCGTGTGCGGCGAGATTGCCGGTGACATCAAGCTGACCCGCCTGCTGCTGGGTCTGGGCCTGCGCGAATTTTCGATGCATCCGGCACAGCTGCTGTCGGTGAAGCAGGAAATTCTCAATAGCGACATCACGCTGCTGGAGCCTCACGTCAAAAGAATCCTGCGCAACTATGAGCCGGCGGCGATAGCCGAAGCCGTGGACCGTCTGAAAGTTTTGTAAGCCTGTCTGCCCGAAAGATCTGCTGATCCCTCGTTTGACGCTGGGCTCCGACTTCGTTATCCTTGCGCGCATGCGCCGATTTGACCTTAGCTTGCGGGCGCAAGGGACGTTCCCTGATAAATACGGCTAAAGCGAGCTCGAATCGAATCCCGAATCCAGCCCGACCAGCCAGATGCTCTCGGGCTTTTTTTATTTCCGGTTCCAGATGAAATCTATAGGTGTCGTCAGTCCACAGTCCATGCACTTCGCGCAGCCGCTGCCGCTGCAAAGCGGTGCTGTGCTGTCCGATTACACGCTCGTCTACGAAACCTACGGCACGCTCAATGCCGATGCCTCCAACGCAGTGCTGGTGTGTCATGCACTCAATGCGTCGCATCATGTCGCCGGCATGTACGAAGGTCAGCCCAAAAGCACGGGCTGGTGGGACAACATGGTCGGCCCTGGCAAGCCGCTCGACACCGATCGGTTTTTTGTCATCGGTGTCAACAACCTGGGCTCCTGTTTTGGATCGACCGGGCCGATGCACACCAATCCCGCCACCGGCAAACCCTATGGCGCTGCTTTTCCGGTCGTGACCGTCGAAGACTGGGTGCACGCACAAGCACGTCTGGCCGACGCACTGGGCATACGCCGGTTTGCTGCCGTCATGGGTGGGTCGCTAGGCGGCATGCAGGCACTGTCCTGGAGCATGTTGTATCCAGCACGTGTCGGGCATTGTCTGGTCATTGCTTCGACACCCAAACTCAGCGCGCAGAATATCGCTTTCAATGATGTCGCTCGTCAGGCCATCCTCACCGACCCGGATTTTCATGACGGTGATTTTTATGCCCATGGTGTCGTACCCAAACGGGGTTTGCGTGTCGCGCGCATGATTGGTCACATCACCTATCTGTCCGATGATGACATGGCCGAAAAATTTGGTCGCGATCTCAGAGGAGACGACTACCAGTTCGGCTACGGCATTGATTTCGAGATCGAGTCGTATCTGCGCTATCAGGGCGACAAGTTTTCCGAGTACTTTGATGCAAATACTTATCTGCTGATTACCAAGGCACTCGATTACTTTGATCCAGCCCGTGCTTTCGAAGGCGATCTTTCGGCCGCACTGGCCAAGACCCAGGCCGAGTTTCTGCTGGTCTCGTTCACGACCGACTGGCGGTTTGCGCCAGAGCGCAGTCGTGAACTCGTTCAGGCGCTGGTCAAGAATGACAGTCGCGTAACTTATGCTGAAATCGATGCGCCGCATGGCCACGATGCCTTCTTGCTGGATGATCCTCGCTACATGGCCGTGGTGCGCGCCTATTACGACCGCATCTGGCAGGGACTGCCCGCGAAGCTACCTGCCGTGCAGAAGGAGGCGGCATGATTACCCAGCGCTTCGCCGGACTGCGTGCCGACCTGGCTTTCATTGCACATTGGGTGACGCCTTCATCGCGTGTGCTGGATCTTGGTTGCGGCGATGGTGCGATGCTCGAATATCTGCAAGTCGACAAGCGGTGTAGCGGCTATGGCGTTGAAATCGATGATGCGCGCATACCCCGCTGCCTGCAGCGCGGCGTCTCAGTCATTCAGCAGGATATGGAAGGCGGTCTGGCGATGTTTGCCGATGATGCTTTTGACACCGTCTTGTGCCTGTCTGCGCTGCAGATGACGAAGAACGTCGAGGGTGTCCTGCGCGATATCGCGCGCGTGGGCCGTGAAGCGATTGTCTCTTTTCCCAACTTTGCTCACTGGCCGCACCGCCTCGCGCTGCTGACTGGCCGTATGCCGGTTTCCGAGAGTCTGCCCTACCAGTGGTACGACACACCTAATCTGCGCTGCGCGACAATTAGTGATTTTGAGGAACTTGCTGAAGAGGTCGGCCTCGAAGTACTCGAGTGCGTCGCACTGCGCGATGACGGCACGCCGGTGACTTTTCTCTCCAACTGGCGTGGCAGTCTGGCTGTTTTCCGTCTACGCAAACGATAATTTTGTTCTCACGGACGCTGTTGCCCTCCTTTTAAAGACGACGCATGACTCAGGATATTTCTGCCGCCGGGCAGGCGCAGGCTCGCGGCTGGCGGCATTACTTCAGCCGGCACATGCTGATTTGCGTGATGCTTGGTTTTACCTCCGGGTTGCCACTTTTCATTTTGTACAACCTGCTTTCTGCTTGGCTAAAGGCGGAGCAGGTTGACCTGAAATCCATCGGACTGTTTGCACTCGTCGGCTTCCCCTACACCTGGAAATTCCTCTGGTCGCCGCTGATGGATCGCTTCCGTTTTCCGATGCTCGGGCGGCGGCGTGGCTGGATGTTTTTCACCCAGCTCGCGCTGATGGCCTCCATAGGAAGCATGGGCTTTTACTCGCCTGCGACGGAATTGACGATGATTGTCTTCCTGGCAGGGCTGGTCGCCTTTCTATCGGCCAGTCAGGACATCGTGATCGATGCATACCGCCGCGAGATGTTGTCTGATAGCGAGCAGGGATCCGGTACCGCACTGTTCGTCAATGCGTACAAGATGTCGACCCTGATACCCGGCTCGCTGTCGCTGATTTTGTCCGACTTTCTCAGTTGGCAGCTGGTGTTCTCGATCACGGCACTGTTCATGCTGCCCGGCGTGCTGACCACCTTGCTCATCCGCGAACCTAAAATTTACGGCGAGCCGCCGCGCACATTGCGCGATGCAGTTGTGCTGCCTTTCAAAGAATTCATCGAGCGCAGCGGCTGGTCGCATGCTGCGATGATTCTTGCCTTCATTTTTCTTTACAAGCTCGGTGATTCGATGGCCACCGCGCTGGCGACACCTTTCTACATGGATCTCGGGTTTTCGCGTACCCAGATCGGACTGGTGGCCAAGAACGCCGGTTTGTGGGCCAGTCTGGCTGGCGGCATTCTGGGTGCAGTGTGGCTGCAAAAAACCGGCGTCAATCGCGGCCTCTGGATTTTCGGTGTGCTACAGGCGGTTGCGATTTTGGGTTTCGCACTGCTGGCTTATACCGGTATTAGTGCTTCTGGCGTTGTCAATGCCACGCCTGACACGTTTATGCTGGGGCTGGTCATTGGTTTGGAAGCCTTTGCCGTTGGGCTCGGCACGGCAGCATTCACCGCGTACATCGCCACGGCGACAGATTCACGTTATACCGCCACGCAGTTTGCACTCTTCACCAGTTTGGCGGCCGTGCCGCGTACTTTCTTCAACGCGCTCACCGGCTTTATCGTCGCGCACACCGGCTGGTTCGAGTTTTTCCTGATCTGCTTCGCACTGGCCTTGCCGGGCATGCTGCTATTGCCCAAGATCGCCCCCTGGAATACGCCCGCTGCGCCAGACGATATCAAGGAAGCAGAGGAAGCCAAGGAAGCAAAGGAAACGAAGGGCGTGACCGGCTAAGCCGGATGATCGCGATGCCACGATGCTCAATGTTCTCTGGCTAAGTTTCTTTTTTCTGGCCGCCGCCAGCGCGCTCTGGCGCTGGCTGATTGTGGGCGATCCGGCAGTTTTTGCTGCGATGGTCGACAGCTTGTTCTCCATGGCTCGCCTCTCTGTCGAGGTCATGATCCTGCTGTTCGGCACGCTCACGCTGTGGCTGGGTTTTTTGCATATTGCCGAAAAAGCCGGACTGGTCGAACGCCTCGCCGGTTGGCTGTCGCCGCTGTTTATGCGACTCATGCCCGACGTGCCTGCCGGTCATCCGGCGCTGGGGCTGATCACGATGAACTTCGCAGCCAATGCGCTCGGTCTGGACAATGCCGCCACACCGATCGGCTTGAAAGCGATGCGCGAGCTGCAGTCGCTCAATCCGGAACCCGAGCGCGCCAGCAATGCGCAAATCCTTTTTCTGGTGCTGAATGCGTCATCGCTGACGCTCTTGCCGGTATCAATTTTCATGTATCGTGCGCAGCAGGGTGCGCCCGATCCGACGTTGGTTTTCCTGCCTATCCTTTTGGCGACATCCGCTTCCACATTGGCCGGATTTTTTGCGGTGGTCTTCATGCAGCGCCTGCGCTGGCGCGATCCGGTAGTGCTTGGATGGCTGCTCGGTACGGCGCTGGTGCTCGGAAGTTTCATTGCACTGTTGTCGACGCTCTCATCAGTTGCCTTGGCCAGTCTTTCATCGGCGCTCGGCAATGCGGTGCTGTTCGGCCTCATTCTTGTATTTCTGCTGGCAGGCATGCTGCGCAAGGTGGCCGTCTATGAAGCCTTTGTCACTGGTGCGCGCGAAGGTTTCGAGGTCGCGAAAAATCTGCTGCCCTATCTGGTGGCGATGTTGTGCGCCGTGGGTGTGCTGCGCGCGTCAGGCGCGCTCGATATTCTGCTGGCGCTGATTCGTGACAAAACCCATTCATAAAGTAGCGGTATTAGGGGGTTCGGGTAGTTTTGCAATTG
>CAZXDB010000074.1:0-11174 GCA_964639465.1 uncultured Bifidobacterium sp.
GCCGGGGTCTGATTTGCCTGACCCTGACCGAAGAACGTTGCGATCAGCTCAATCTGCCGATGATGACGACGCGTAACGGCACATCGTATGGCACCAACTTCACCGTATCGATCGAAGCCGCCGAGGGCGTGACGACAGGCATTTCCGCCGCAGACCGCTCGCGCACGATCGAAGTGGCCGTCGCTCGTCATGCGAAGCCCGCCGACATCGTGCAGCCCGGTCACATTTTTCCGCTGCGCGCGCAACGGGGGGGGGTGCTGATGCGTGCCGGTCATACGGAAGCCGGTTGTGACCTTGCCGAGCTCGCGGGACTAACGCCGGCAGCCGTGATTTGCGAAATCCTCAAGGATGACGGCACCATGGCACGCCTGCCCGATCTGATGGAGTTCGCGCAGCTGCATCAGCTCAAGATCGGCACGATTGCCGACCTCATTCATTACCGCAGCCAGAATGAGAGTATTGTCGAGCGTGTCGCCGAACGGGACATGCATACGGCGCACGGCACTTTCCACGCGATTGCGTTTCGCGACAAGCCCAGCAGCGGCGCGCACCTCGCGCTGGTGCATGGCGCGATCGACGCCGACAAGGAAACTCTGGTGCGTGTGCACCAGCCGGTCTCGATATTGGATTTGCTCGAAACCCGCGCAACCACGCATTCCTGGAATATGGCGTCAGCGATGGCGGCTATTCAGGCCGCCGAGCGGGGCGTGATCGTTTTGCTCAATTGCGAAGAATCGGCCGAGCAGATGTTTGCGCAATTCAGCGCACTGAGCAGCCCGACGCCAGTCACGCCGCCGAAGGCAGCGCGCATGGATTTGCGTACCTACGGCATTGGGGCGCAAATACTGCGCGAGCTCGGCGTAGGAAAAATGAAATTGCTGGCCAACCCACGCAAGATGCCATCGATGACCGGGTTCAATCTCGAAGTCGTAGGCTACCAGACCAGTCCCGATCACTGAAGCAGGAGGCATCATGACCGTAGGAACTTACCAACCGGATTTTGAAGGCACGGGCCTGCGTATCGGCATTGTTCAGGCGCGATTTAACGAAGATATCTGCCACGGCCTCGCTGCTGCTTGTCTGGCCGAGCTCAAGCATCTGGGCGTGGAGGATGAAGACGTGCTGATGGTTACCGTGCCGGGCGCGCTGGAAATTCCGCTGGCTTTGCAAAAGCTGGCCGAGTCCGGCCAGTTCGATGCGCTGATTGCCTTAGGTGCTGTGGTGCGCGGCGAGACTTATCACTTTGAGCTGGTGTCGAATGAATCGGGTGCCGGTATCACACGCGTCGGTCTCGACTTTGGTCTGCCGGTGGCCAATGCGGTGCTGACGACCGAGAATGAAGAACAGGCAGAAGAACGCATGGCCGGCAAGGGAGCAGATGCTGCGCGCGTCGCCGTCGAGATGGCCAATCTGGTCGCGGCGATGGAAGAGCTGGTCGATGAAGCAGATGATGAATGAGGCCGGATGTCATGAGTAGCAAATCGCAGCACGCCAATCCACATAAAAGTCGCACCCCACGCCATCGCGCACGCGAATTCGCGTTGCAGGGCTTGTATCAGTGGCTGATGAACAAGGAAGATGCTGGTGCCATCGATGCCCACATTCGCAATGCCCATGGTTTTGACAAGGCCGACGCTGAACACTTTGATCTGCTTTTGCACGGAACCATACGCGACGTGAATGATCTTCGCGCTGAAATCGTGCCTCTGATCGATCGGCCCATCGATCAGCTGTCGCCGATCGAGCATGCAGCAATGCTGATCGGTGTATTCGAGCTCAAGCACCATATCGAAATCCCTTACAAGGTCGTGATCAACGAAGCTGTAGAGTTGACCAAATCTTTTGGCGGGATCGACGGGCACAAATACGTCAACGGCGTACTCGACAAGCTGGCTGCCAGCCTGCGCGCCACCGAAGTGGCTGCCAGCCGCTGATACTGTTCAACACTCAACGCTGATCCTCACTGCGGCCCCTGTACGCATGAATTTCCCGCTCGCTACCCGGCTCGACGAGATCGCGCCTTTTCATGTCATGGAGCTGCTGAAGATGGCGGCGGTCCTGGAGCAGGCGGGTCGATCCGTCATTCACATGGGCATCGGCGAGCCTGATTTTCCCGCTGCACAGCCGGTGCTGGATGCAGCTGCGAAAGCGATTGCCGCCGGCACGATGCGCTATACCCCGGCGGTCGGTTTGCCCGCATTGCGCGAGGCGATCTCTTCTCATTACCGCGATCGTTTTGGATTGGATGTCGCCGCCGAGCGCATTGTTGTCACGGCTGGTGCGTCAGGCGCCTTGCTGCTGGCTTGTGCAGCCCTTGTCGGGCGCGATGATGAAGTGCTGATGCCCGATCCCAGCTATCCCTGCAACCGGCATTTCGTCACAGCCTTCGAAGGCAAGGCGCGCTTGATCCCCAGCGGGCCGGAACAACGCTTTCAGCTGTCGGCGGCGATGGTGCGTGAGCACTGGCACTCGTCGACCCGAGGCGTCTTGCTGGCCTCGCCATCGAATCCCACCGGCACATCCATTGCGACCAGCGAGTTACGCGAGATCGCCGCTTTTGTTCGGGAGCAGGGCGGTTTTACGCTGGTGGATGAAATCTATCAGGGCCTGTCGTACGATGCGCCGCCGTTTTCTGCGCTCTCGCTGGGTGAGGATGTCGTCGTGATCAATAGTTTTTCAAAGTACTTCAACATGACCGGCTGGCGTCTGGGCTGGCTGGTGGTGCCACCGTTCATGATGGCTGCGGTTGAGAAGCTGGCACAGAATTTTTTCATTTGCGCCTCCACCCTGGCTCAGCAAGCCGCACTGGCTTGCTTCACGCCGGAAGCGACGCGCATTTTCGAGGAACGCAAAAGCGAATTTCAGCGGCGTCGAGATTATCTGGTGCCTGAACTGCTGCGTCTGGGGTTCGGCATACCGGTGCTGCCCGACGGCGCTTTTTATGTGTACGTGGATTGCAGTCGTTTTTCCGATGATGCCGATTCGCTCACGCGTGACATTCTGCAGGAGACCGGTGTGGTGATGACACCGGGGCTTGATTTCGGACGGCAGGATGTACAGCGTTATATACGGGTGTCGTATGCGACATCGATGGAGAATTTGCAGGAGGCGGTGCGTCGGCTGGAGGCTTATCTGGAGCAGCGTTAAATCACGACGCTGGATCCCGGCCTGCGCCGGGATCACAATTTTAGGTCAACAGTTCTTCAAAAGTCATCCCGGCGCAGGCCGGGATCCAGTGTCTTTCATTGTGTACCAGAGCAATTTGGCAATGAAAAATATTTAGCTGCTTAGCCTGCATCTGACGCAGGCTGGCATTCAGCGAGCAGTCATGCAGACTGAACATGTTTCAGGCAGGCTGATCAATGACTTTCAATTTGTCCGCAGCGCGGCGTGCGGTGGCGTTAGACGGTGCGGCGGGCGCTTTGGTCGCTGCAACATAGCGACCGTTGGCCACCGCTTGCAGCCGTGCGTACTCACCGAGCACGCGGGCCGAATAACCACCGTCCCCGCGCGGATCATCAGCGCCAATATAGCGCTTCAGTCCCGCTTCAATCGAGCCCGTGTTGCGAATCGATTCTTTGAGTAGTACCGCGCCAACACGCAGATTGGCGGTCGGATCCTGCACTGCTTTCAAACCGCCGTGGTCGTCGAATGTATTGCGGTGAACATGAGTCATGACTTGCATCAGTCCATGCGCACCGCTCGTGTTTTCAGCGAACGGATTGAGGCGCGCCTGAACACTCATGACGGACAAGATCAGTAGTGCATCAATATCAGTTGCTTTCGCTGTGGTGAAAGCCGCGTCCACCAGCATTTTGCTGGCAGCGCCAGCAACACGGTGCCGCTTGGATAACCAGCCGGTCAAGCGCTGCTGCGCTGCGAGCGAGGGCGTAGAAAAAGCGGCAGGTGCGGCGCCCGCACTGAAAGGTTCGATGGCCGTAGTACCTGCAGTCACCATGCTGGCGTTCAAATGTCTCCCGTCCAGCGTCGTGGTGCGCCCGGCGGCCGGTTCGGTCCAGAAGGGCGAAAGAATCTTGATCTGATCGGTCAATTCGGGCCGGAAGAACATCACGGTCAAGGCCGTCATGGAAGCCAGGCCGAGGACCATCAGTACGAGGCGGGCGGTGGAGACCACCCTGTCCAGAGCGGCAATTGAATTGCCGCGTTCTTGTGCAAACTGCATTGAAGCTTGTCCTGCACCGACCAACACTGCGACTTCGTGTCGATTATTCATAGTACCTCCTGAATCTTCGCGGCCCTCAAAGCGCCTGGCAAAACCCGCCTGGTGTCAAACCCGACCGTGTTGCAATCTTCGTTGCAAGCATGGCAAGTAACCAGTCACGTTTTGTCAGGCACTCTGAGATGAGGCCAAATTGCAAGCGTGTTTCGTGCTTCGTGCTTCAATTCACCGCGATACAAAAAATCGTTTGCCGCCAGACTTCGGACTTGCAAACGCCGGTGTTGCTTTGTTTGCCCCCTCGGACAGGGTGGCGCAAGCAATCTTGTTCGGAGTTCAGCGCGTGCCCCTTTTGCTGAGGCGCTTTACAATCGCCCCCTGGGTCACAACTCCGCTACGACAGGCAGCCAGACTATTTCCCCCGTATGGTCTGGATTTGCTCCAGCAGGGCTGCCTTAAAATTTGAGCGGATTGTAGGTAGCTGGTTATATCGAGTCAATACTATAAAAATGAATTTCTATAACTAATTCTTATGAAAACTTGGTTGCGCCGCAGCAATACCTTGTAAAATCAGCAGCTTGGGGTCGTTAGCTAAGCCATCACCTTCCACATCAAAAAAAGTCAATTACCGATGAAATATTCCGATTTACGGGATTTTATTGCCAAGTTGAAACAATCTGGCGAACTAAAAGAAGTCGCTCAGCCGGTCTCCCCCTATCTTGAAATGACCGAGTTGTGCGACCGAACCCTGCGTGCGGGCGGGCCTGCTTTATTGTTTCGCCAGCCTGTCGGACACACGATGCCGGTGCTGGGCAACCTGTTTGGAACACCCCAACGGGTCGCGCTGGGCATGGGTGCGGATGATGTGAGCGAGTTGCGTCGCATTGGCCATTTGCTCGCCGCACTAAAAGAACCCGAACCGCCGAAAGGCTTGCGGGATGTGCTGGGTCTGGGTTCGCTCATCAAGTCGGTCTGGGATATGGCGCCGCGCGAGCTGCGCTCTGCCCCCTGTCAGGACATTATCTGGGAAGGCAGTGAGGTCGATCTGGCCGGATTGCCAATTCAGCATTGCTGGCCGGGCGATATTGCGCCGCTGATTACCTGGGGACTGGTCATTACCCGGGGCCCTAATAAGAAGCGGCAAAACCTGGGCATCTACCGTCAGCAAGTGATCGGGCCGAACAAACTCATCATGCGCTGGCTGGCCCACCGGGGTGGCGCGCTGGATTTTCGGGAGCACTGCCTGCAGAACCCCGGCAAGCCGTACCCGATTGCAGTGGCATTGGGCGCTGACCCGGCCACTATATTAGGTGCAGTCACGCCGGTGCCCGACAGCCTGTCTGAATATCAGTTCGCCGGCCTTTTGCGGGGCAGTCGAACTGAGCTGGTCAAGGCGATAGGCAGCGAGCTGAGAGTACCAGCGTCAGCCGAGATCGTCCTCGAGGGACATATTTACCCAGAAGACGTCAGCCAGATCGGACCGCTGCCCGAAGTCGCGCCTCCCCGCCCGCGTACCGGTTATGAGCATGCGCTGGAAGGTCCTTTTGGTGACCATACGGGTTATTACAACGAGCAGGACTGGTTTCCGGTGTTCACGGTTGATCGCATTACGATGCGACGTGATCCGATTTATCACTCGACCTATACCGGCAAGCCGCCGGATGAACCGGCGATATTGGGTGTGGCACTCAATGAAGTGTTCGTGCCGCTGCTGCAAAAACAATTTACTGAGATTACTGACTTCTATCTGCCGCCCGAGGGCTGCAGTTACCGTATGGCGATCGTGCAGATGAAAAAGTCTTACCCCGGGCATGCCAAGCGTGTGATGTTTGGTGTCTGGAGTTTCCTGCGGCAGTTCATGTACACCAAGTTTATTGTGGTGGTCGATGAAGATGTGAACATTCGGGACTGGAAAGAAGTGATCTGGGCCATCACAACGCGTGTCGATCCGGTGCGCGACACCACGCTGGTAGACAACACGCCGATCGATTATCTGGATTTTGCTTCGCCTGTGAGTGGTTTGGGCAGCAAGATGGGGATCGATGCCACCAACAAATGGCCCGGTGAAACAACACGCGAGTGGGGACGCACGATCATGATGGACGCTGACGTCAAAGCGCGCGTTGATGTCTTGTGGGCGGAGCTGGGCTTTTGAAACCGTGCGTCTGAATTTCGGGCCTTGCGTATCGTAACGCTGGCTGATTGCGGCTTCTGTTCCGTCCGGGTCCGGTTTCAGCACGACGATTGCTGATAAAATCGCACCCGGCGGGCCCCTGCGCATTGTGGCTTGGTCAACCTGGTCAGGTCGGGAACGAAGCAGCCACAGCCATTCCCCGCAAGTGCCGCAGACAAGGCTCGCCTCATTTTCCTTCGGTTTCATTCGGTGCTAAACCGAGTGCTACGCCGCGTCATGTCGATTGACTTCCCCCGGGTGCCCTGCAAGCTGAGATCCCTGCTCGTAGTCCCGGCTTCACCTGCGGCCTCTCGGGTAAAATGCCTGACTTATCCATGATGGCGCCGGACATGTCTTATCAGGTTCTAGCACGTAAATACCGCCCGAAAAATTTCGACAGTCTGGTCGGGCAGGAGCACGTCGTGCGCGCGCTGACGCATGCGCTCGAGCAAAAGCGCCTGCACCACGCCTATCTGTTCACGGGCACCCGCGGCGTCGGCAAGACAACGCTCTCGCGCATTCTCGCCAAATCGCTCAATTGTCAGGGCACGGACGGGCAAGGCGACATTACCGCGCATCCCTGTGGCACCTGCGACGCTTGCGTCGCCATCGATGCTGGACGCTTCGTTGACTATATTGAAATGGACGCCGCATCTAACCGCGGTGTCGATGAGATGGCCCAGCTGCTTGAGCAGGCGGTCTATGCGCCATCGAATGCACGCTTCAAGGTCTACATGATCGACGAGGTGCACATGCTCACCAGTCACGCGTTCAATTCAATGCTCAAGACACTGGAAGAGCCACCCGAGTACGTCAAATTCATTCTCGCCACCACCGATCCGCAAAAAATTCCGGTCACGGTACTCTCGCGCTGCCTGCAGTTCAATCTGAAACAAATGGCGCCGGCGGGCATTGTCAGTCATCTGGAAAACATACTCGCGCAAGAGCAGATCAGCTACGAAGCACCCGCACTGCGGTTGCTAGCGCAAGGTGCGCAGGGATCGATGCGTGATGCGTTGTCTCTGACCGATCAGGCCATTGCCTATGCGGCGGGGCAAGTCACACTCGATGCCGTGCAAGGCATGCTCGGTGCGCTCGATCACAGTTATCTGGTCGGTTTGCTCGACGCGCTGTCAGTGCAGGACGGTGCCGCCTTGCTCGCGGTGGCTGATGACATGGCCACACGGAGTCTGTCGTTCAGCAATGCCTTGCAAGATCTTGGCACGCTGCTCAATCGTATTGCGATTGCACAAACGGTACCGGCAGCGGTGCCCGATGAATTGCCCGAGCGTGACGATGTGTTGCGTCTGGCCTCTGTGTTTACGCCGGAAGATATTCAGCTCTGCTACCAGATCGTCGTGCATGGTCGTAATGAACTAGGTCTGGCACCCGATGAATACGCCGGGTTCACCATGACACTGCTGCGCATGCTGGCATTTTCACCAATCACATCGGGTGATCCCTCGGGCACTGCCACCGGATCAGCAGCAGGCAGTTCAGGCAGTCCATCCTCAGCAGCAGCAAGCAAACGCTCGTTAGCAGCCAGCTCAACCGCACCGGTCTTTACGACGGCCAAATCCGCGGCGTCTTCGGAGCCCATGGTCAGCTCGGCAAGTTCGGACAAAAAGCCCGTCAGCCCGGCAATGGCGGCGCTGGCAGCGGCACGTGGTGGCAAGGCGGCAGCCAAAGCGTTGCCTGCGCAAGCCACACCAACGCAGGACACCTCAACGACAGCCGCGCCGCTGCAAGAAGATTTTTTGTCCGAACCTGTCGCTGACAGTTCGATGCAATCCAACGCCGAGTCGGACGCCGCTCAAAAAAAAACTGAGCAGCCAGCCCGGACCGCACTGAATGCTGCTGGTGCCACTGCCACCGCCATTGATTGGCCCGCACTGGTCAAGCAACTGCCGCTCAAGGGTGTGGCACAGCAGCTGGCAACCCAGAGCGAATTGCTGAGCCATGAAGAAGAGGGGCAGGTGCTCGTCATCCAACTGCGCGTACCGGTTGAAACGCTGCTGTCGGCCGGCAGCGCTGACAAGCTCGCCGCTGCACTGGGTCAGCATTTTGAGAAGACCGTGCGTCTGGTGACTGAAATTGGTCACGTCACGCACACCGCGCATGCCGAGTCGGTGGCCGAGCAGGCACGACGACAACAGCAGGCGGAGCAGACGCTCAATGACGATCCGTTTGTGCAAACTCTGATGCGCGACTTCGGCGCGACCATCGTGCCGGGTTCGATCAAACCCGTTTAATTTTATTGATAAAGGAGTCCATCATGATGAAGGGCCAACTCGCCGGTCTGATGAAACAAGCACAGGCCATGCAGGACAACATGAAGAAAATGCAGGACCAACTCGCCACCATCGAAGTCGAAGGCCAGGCGGGTGCAGGTATGGTCAAGGTCATCATGACCTGCAAGAACGATGTCAAGCGCGTCACCATTGACCCCTCCCTGCTGGGTGACGACAAGGACATGCTGGAAGACCTCGTGGCTGCTGCTTTCAACGATGCGGTACGCAAAGCGGAAGCGACGTCATCAGAAAAAATGTCGGGCATGACCGCCGGATTGCCGCTGCCACCCGGCTTCAAACTGCCTTTCTGAGGACACGCTCCGTTTGAAAACGCCATCCAGTCTGGATTTCCTGACCGAAGCGCTGCGTCGCCTGCCCGGCGTCGGGCCGAAGTCCGCGCAACGCATGGCCTATCATTTGATGCAGCATGATCGTGAAGGCGCCGCACTCATGGCCCGCGCGTTGTCGCAGGCGGTGGAGCGGGTACATCACTGTGCGAGCTGCAATACCTTCACGGAAAACGAGATCTGCGAAACCTGTCTCGACACCGAGCGCGATGCGACACTGCTATGCGTGGTTGAAACGCCGGGTGATCAGCTGATGATCGAGCAGACACTCACCTACAAGGGTTTGTATTTCATATTGATGGGCAGGCTCTCTCCGCTCGATGGTATTGGTCCCAAAGATCTGCATCTGGATAAACTCATAGCGCGTGCGACTGATGGCGTGGTGACTGAAGTGGTATTGGCGACCAACTTTACCAATGAAGGCGAGGCGACAGCGCACTACATCAGCGAAACACTCAAAGCACGCGGACTGAAAGTCAGCCGACTGGCGCGGGGCGTACCGGTCGGAGGCGAACTTGAATACGTGGATGCCGGCACCATCGCGCGTGCGATGCTGGATCGACGCTCGACCTGAGCCGGGCATAAATCGCATCTGAGTTGAGCATGTATCGCGCCTGAGCCGCACCGACAGATCCGAGACGCATCAAACAGACATCAAACAGGCAGAAAAGTAAAAAAGCAGCGGGCAAGCACACGTAAAAAATAAGCGAACGCCATAATCACGCAGCAAAGCCACTCATGCACCCAAACACCAAACCATCCGGCCCGCTGGCTGGCATCAAAGTACTGGAGCTGGGCACGCTCATCGCCGGCCCGTTCTGCTCGCGCATGCTGGCCGAATTCGGTGCCGAAGTCATCAAGGTCGAATCGCCCGATGGCGGCGACCCCATCCGTCAGTGGCGCGTGCTCAAAGACGGTAACTCGCTGTGGTGGAGTGTGCAGAGCCGCAACAAGAAGAGCATCACCCTCAACATGAAAGATCCACGCGCGCAGGAAATCGCGCGTCAGCTGGCGCTGGACGCCGACATCATCATCGAGAATTACCGGCCCGGCGTTCTAGAGAAATGGAACCTCGGTTACGAGCAGCTGCGCGCGATCAATCCCGCGCTGATCATGGTGCGGCTCTCCGGCTACGGTCAAACCGGCCCGATGCGCGATGCGCCGGGTTTTGGTGCCATTGGCGAATCCATGGGCGGCATACGTTATGTGTCCGGTCATGCCGATCGACCGCCGGTACGTATCGGTATTTCCATTGGCGATTCGATCGCTGCATTGCATGGCGCCATCGGCGCGCTGATGGCATTGCGTCATCGTGATGTGACCGGTGGCCGCTGGAATGGAAAAACCGGCGAAGACTGCAAAGCAGGGCAGGGGCAGATGGTCGATGTCGCCTTGTATGAAGCGGTATTCAACATGATGGAATCGCTGGTGCCGGAGTACGACCATGCCGGCGTCGTTCGCGAGCGCACCGGCGGTGCCTTGCCCGGCATCGTGCCATCGAATACCTACACTACCGGTGACGGTGAAAACATCGTTATCGCCGGCAATGGTGATGCGATTTTCAAGCGGCTCATGCGCGCGATGGGTCGTGAGGATCTGGCGGACGATCCAGAGCTGGCCAATAATGCCGGGCGGGCGGGACGTGTGGCGGAGATTGATGGCGCGATCCAGTCCTGGTGCAGCCAGCAGCAGATTGATACTGCGCTCGAAGTACTCAAAGCTGCCGATGTGCCGGTGTCAAAAATTTACTCGGTACGCGACATGCTGCAGGACCCTCAATTCCTCGCCCGTCAGATGTTCGAGCAGCATGCGTTCAAGGATGGTTTGCCGATCAAAATGCCGGCGGTCACGCCGAAGATGTCGGAAACACCCGGCGCTACCCGCTGGCTGGGCCCGGAGCTGGGTGAGCATAACCAGACCGTGCTGGCATCGCTGGGCTACTCTGCCGATCAAATTGCACAATTTCGCGCTGATGGCGTGATCTGATCTACTTACCGGATGACGAGACCATGAAATACGACTGGAAGAAATTTTTAATCGCGCTGGGGATGTTTCTCCTGGGGTATTTCACTTTCAATCCATGGCCGTTTGGCTGATCGTAACCGCCGCTCGCTCGACGTTTTCTGCTCTGTAGTAGCTCGCTGATGCAAATCGGCAGCGCCTGAATCGAATCGCTTTATGCATCA
>CAZXDB010000075.1:0-11036 GCA_964639465.1 uncultured Bifidobacterium sp.
TTTAATATACTGAATTTACAAGGTATTTTAGCAGCCCGTGTTGCTGTTAATCCGCGGGTCCCTGGTTCGAGTCCAGGTCGGGGAGCCAAGAAATTCAAGGGGTTAGATGAGAAATCGTCTAACCCCTTTTTGCTTTCCAGCAGCCATGTAGACAGCGTGTAGACATTTCCGGTCAACGCGGAGCTATCAAAGTCAACATCGTGCTTTTCAGCGGGACCCTGGTATCGAATGCGAAACCCTCCCCCCCTCAAATTCCCGCCAGCCAAACCCCACCGTACCCCCCACCCCCCCATTTCTGAAATGGGCCCCTCTGGCGCGCCTTACACTCTAATCTGGACGTACGATTTGTGACGCTGCGAAAACATATGGACAGTCCGCTCTTAAAGCATAAATTGATAAAAACGGGGATTCACGGACTGCATACAGGAGACCGCTTTCATGTACCTTCCACGCAGCAGCCCTCGGGGCAAATCGATATCGGGCGACATGACAGTTAAAAGACCGTCCAGAGCTACAACATCCGATTCGCAGTAGTCGAGTATTGCCTTTTGCTCCCATACAGACCAAGGGCCGCCGGCCAATACCAGTTCTCGCATCGAGCCTTTATTGTCACTGGTAATTGTCGGTAAGCCGAATTGCATTAGGGCACCGAGCAATCCATATCCACCAAGCGGACGCTGTCCATTAGTAAGGCAGCGAAACTCGACATATAGATCCAGTATGTTCTGCGGTGCTTGCCACCCCAACGCATGAAAGCAGTCGAGTTCTGCCGACGCATAGTACGCCACGAAAAGCGCCCTCTCCCCCACAGGAAAAGGCGCCGCCACCATTCGCTGAAGCTCATCAGACCAGAAGCGCCAAGTCTTACCCGATGGCCACCGACGAACCACGAGACATACCGCTGTTGGCACGTTGCCTTCATGCTGCCGTGCCGGGTAGAACTCGAAGTCCGCCAAGTAGACGCCGTCGGTGAAATCAGCGAGCTGCACGACTATAACTACGAGCGCACGCATCAAGGGAAGATGTGCTGCGGCCGCACACCGATGCAAACACTGATTGACGGAAAGGAGGCGTGGCACGATAAAATCGCCACATTGAATAACTGAATTTGACCTGACAGCCGCATCGATCAAATCGGGTAACTGTCAGATCAAGTCGCGATTACTACACTTTAACTCAGATATTCCTCGCGCAGTGTCAGCATCGTTTTTATGAATTCCCGTTCGTAACCAATACGGGCATACGTGACACAAGTCAGCAACGATTTCCATGTTTTGACCATCTGGAAGCGCATCTCCGGCGAGCCATTTATATGCGGTTGATTTATCAACCGTGGCGCCTAGGGAGTGCTCACAAAATTTTTTTATCAATTGTGTGGCGCTATTGGGATTTAAACCTATCTTCTCCAAGCTTTCCTTCAGTCGACGCGCAAAGCTTTCACGCTGCTTAAAAGTTAAATGTGCTGCCATGGCTTTCTTGCATTTGCAAAATAAATATTTATTAAGAAAAAATTTTCATAGTGGCTAAATTCATCTCTTTTAAAATTTTTTCCGTTATCAAGCACGCTTTTAACTAAGGTTAAAGCCAAAAAGAAATGCGCTGAACACGGTCGCTCAACCTGAGAACCAGCGCATTGGCACGAGAACCAAGGCGGGAAACAGAACGAGCAAGAGCAGCACGGCGAAGAGCGCAGCAATGAACGGCAGCACGCCATGAGTTACATCATCCATACTCATCCGACCAACGCCAGCGGTCACATTCAGCACCACGCCAACGGGCGGCGTGATCAGGCCAATGGCGCAAGTGATGATGAAAAGCACACCGAAATAAACCGGATCAATGCCTGCAGCCTTCACCACCGGCATCAGCACCGGCGACATGATCAAAATCGTCGGTGTCATGTCCAACGCCATCCCGATTGCGATCAGCAATGCCATGATTGCCAACAGCAGGAGCGTCTTGTGCTCTATAAGTGGTTGTAACAGTTCAACCATCTTACCTGGTAGATCTGCCGCCGTAACAAGCCAGGCAGAAACCATCGCTGCAGCGACCAAAAACATGATCACCGAGGTGATCCTGGCCGCATTGGCAAAAACCTCATAAAGCTGCGCCAGCGTCAACTCACGATAAACGATGGTGGCCACAAACAGCGCGTACACCGCTGCGACGACGGCCGCCTCAGTGGGCGTGAAGATGCCGAACTTGAGACCGGCCAGAACGATGACGGGTAATACCAACGCCCAAGTGGATTGCCTGAATGCGACCCAGCGTTCTGCACTACTCGCTTTGGGAGGGGGCGTACTGCCTTCTCGCGCCGCCACGATGTACCAAGTCACCGCCAAGGCAACGGCCATCATAATCCCGGGGAATATCCCGGCCAGAAATAATTTTCCGATCGATACATTGGCAGTCACGCCAAAGATGACGAAGCCAATCGAAGGCGGGATAACCGGTGCGATGATACCGGCCGAGGCGACTAATCCAGCGGCCCGCAACGGATTGTGGCCGCTGCGGATCATCATGGGCAGCAACAGTGCTGCAAGAGCCGCGGTGTCAGCCACTGCTGACCCTGACAACGCCGCCATCAATACGGCAGCCAGGATGGTCACAAACCCGAGACCACCACGAAGATGTCCCACAAGAGCAATCGCCAACGCGACGATGCGCCGGCTGAGCCCGCCTGCGTTCATGATTTCGCCGGCTAGCATGAAGAACGGAACCGCAAGCAAGGGGAAGCTGTCAGCACCGTTGATGACGTTCTGCGCGAGAATCTGGGAATCGTACAAATCAAGATGCCACATTAAGGCCACACCAGACAGAAGCAGCGAATAGGCAATCGGAATGCCGATCGCCATCGCGCCAAGCAATGAGCCGAGGAAAACGAAAACGGTCATTTCAATTTCCGATGATTGAAGTTTAATTTTTTCTCAGCGTGGCGAGGGAGGTTCTGCCGCGTCATGACTGGTTTTCAGATGCAGGCCGTCGGCCGCGTTCATTTCATCAGGGTCATTCGCCGAAAACAGCTGATTCTCGCTCATCTGTCCACTGAGAGCCCGCCACAGGTCTCTGAGCAAGATGACCAATCCGGACGCGCCAAACAGCACACCGCTGCCGTAGAGGATAGCCACCGAGGCTCCGCTCGCCGGCGCGCTGACCTCAAGATTAATCAGCATCTGTTTCCAGGCACCCGAGAGCAGCAGCCACGTTACGTAGACCATGGGAACCAGACCTAGCACCTCGCAAACGCGCTTGCCGGCCAGCGGCAATCGAGAAACCAGGACGTCAGTACCTAGATGATTGTTATTCTTCAGCGCAACCACGGCACCCATAAAGGTCAGCCAGACGAAAAGCCATCTGGAAATTTCCTCGGAAACAGTGATGCCTGAGTTGAAGCCGTAGCGAAGACTGACGTTACCGAAAACGAGCAATAGCATCAGTGTCATCGCGACCACCATCAGAAGCTTCAAGCCTCGGCAGTAAAGATCGATTAGCTTTTGCATCCGTGCCTCCAGGACCTGCAAATTGGCGATTTTTTATTTTTTTGCAGCTCGAACTTTTGCAATATCGGCGTAGGCCTGCTTGACCAATTCTTCACCAACTACCTTGGCGTACTTGTCGATGACAGGCTTCACCCGCTCAACCATGCGCTGGCGCTCTGCAGGTGTTATTGAGTTGAACACCATCCCCTGCTTGGTGAGTACAGCGGACAGCGCTGCATTTGCATCCCTGCTGACAGCTCTTTGATAACTGCGAGACTCGTCGCAGCTATCATGAAGCGCCTTTCGATCTGCCGGCGTCAGGCTGTCCCAGACTTTCTTTGATACCAGCACGACGCCCGGGCCATAAATATGGTTGGTGGCGCTCAGGTATTTCTGCACTTCTTGAAACTTGCTTGTGTAAATCACATTGTAGGGTGTCTCCTGGCCATCAATAGCCTTGCTTTCAAGCGCCGTATAGACCTCGGTAAAAGCCATGGGCGTGGCGTTGGCACCCAATGTATTGAAGACGTCGAGGAAGACCGGGTTCTGGATGGTACGGATCTTCAGACCCGCAAAATCCTCCAACCGAGCTATGGGGCGTTTGCTGTTGGTAACATGGCGGAAACCCACCTCCCAGAAACAAAGCCCGATCAGACCTTTATCGGTGAGCTTGTCGAGCAACTGTCGTCCGACTGCGCCGTCAAGTACCGCATAGGCTTCGCGTTCCTCAGCGAACAGAAAAGGAAAATCGAAGATGGCAAACTCTTTGACCACGCCGACCACAGCCGCCGTCGATACCAATGCCACCTCGAGCACCCCCCCCTGCGCCGCAGAGATGGACTGTACCTCCGCCCCCAAACGACCGTCGGAGTATCCGCGCAGCTTGATACGACCCTTCGTTTTTTCACTCAATAATTCATTGAAACGGGCAACGCCCTTGCCGTAGGGGCTGTCCTCAGTCGTGACATAACTGACCTTCAGCGTGCGTTCTTGCGCTTGTGCCGCTGGCAAGCCGATCAGTGTCAGCATCAGTGGAAATATCGCCGGGACGAGCAATTTTTTAGCGGATTTCACAGGTTGTCTCCGTTAGTTTGAGGTGTACGAAAGGGAGTCGTCAAACAAAGCACATCCCTCGTTCGTTTTAAAAGATGCATTTGACTCTCCCCAAAACTCAATCAGGCCCTTACCAGCGCGCTCAGCGCATGATCAAGGCGCTGATTTTCCAGCAGCCCCAGCGAACGCGCGGCATCATTGAGATGCGATATCACTCCGTGATCCCACATGTCCTGCGAGTCCCCAATACGGGCGCTCAGGTGAGATACCGTCCCGCCAGCGACTGAGTGTGCCTGCAGCATCTGCAGCGCCGCGATGCCTGCGCCCTCCTTGCCAACGCCAGCATCATTGAAAAACACCGCCTTCAAGGGAACCTCAAGCGCAAATTCACCCGAACTGCTGCCGCCATGGGAAGCTGAAACCACGACTTGCCCCTCATCGTCCTTCGATACTTTGGTAATTGAATCCATCAGGATCACTCTGCCGAGTTCACCTTGGACGACCTGTTTCTTTAACATCGTATGTCCTCTTTATTTCAGTCAATCGGGTGTTTGATCAGGCTTCTACCTGCGTAATCATGCGAATGCTTTCTTCAATAGCCGCTGGCTCGAAAACTTTTTTCCAGTCGGATGCGAAGATCTCATTTTTAGCGCGGTCGACGGCGCGATTCGCCGCATCGGACATGCGAACACCCGGCATCTGATCAAAAAGAATAGCCAGCTCAACGTTCAAGTGACCGAGGATAAAATCATGCGCCACTTGTTTTGGCACGCCTCTGCGCACTGCCTCATCGGTCGCCTCACGTATCACCGTCAGACAGGTTGCGCAGATCGTCTCCGACAGAACGGGCTCGAGAATAGCCATTTGATCTACAGTCGCTCGATGCGCCTCGATGACAGGGGAATACATCCGTCGCGCGATTGCGACGGCCAGGTCGTAATGGGACTCGGGTCCGCGCATGAGCGCGCAGACAATGCTCTGCTTGGCCGCCAGACCGCCGAAATAATCGCGTCGCGCGACGGGATCATTCTCGTCATTGAAGATCGATGGATGGCAAGGGTGAGCAACGAAGATCGAGAGGTCATCACGATCCGGCAGTTCGCCGGCGAACGGTGCCGCGGCATCCAGCGCAATCAAGATGGCACCCGGCTTGAACAGATGAGCAAGCTGACTCGTAGCGCGGCCGATCACGTTGTCCGGGATCGCGAGAATCACGGCATCGGCCTCGGGCAACACTTCGTCGGCCGGTTGACAGACGATGCCAAGCGGTTTCAAACGCTCCTGTCCAGCGGAGCTCACTTCAACATGGGATACCTGCCAAGGTGAACCGATCAAGTTTGATGAGCAACGATAGCCCATCTTTCCACCTGCGCCCAATATTACAATCTTCGTCATTGCTTGCTCCTCTGTCGTTTTGTCGGCTTGTGACCGACTTGAATGCTTCTTGTAGAAGCGATAAAAAAATCAGGACACGTTGGATTAACCAATCACGCGGCGACCCTTGCGCGCGGTTTCAAAAAAATTGGCATCGCCCATCTGGCCACCTTTCAGCGCCACTTCCACACCGCGCCCCGAGTGAGCCGCGCTGCCACCACCAAGCCAGCGGGTGCCAGTACCTGCGTGACCTGACTTGAGGTGTCGCCGCCCGATAGCAGTAGTCGGCGCAGAGGACGTTGTTGCAAGATTGAGCGAGCGATCTCACCCAGGCGTTGTCCCACCAGACGGCCTCCCTCCTGCCGTGCACGCTCGTTGCTCCAGCCTCGGGCTTGCAAGACGTTCAGTGTCTGAGTGATGCGTTCATCCGTGACACCAAGCGCGGTATGCAGCATCACACTGTGGCCGTTGGACATCAAACCGAGCACCTGATTGACCAATTCATTTGACGCGACTGGCCAGCGACTATCATCGAGCAAGGCCACGGTGTCGACGGCGATGCCATGAAAGCCTGCAGCGAGTGCCGCATCGATCTGCTGCATCGATAACATCGACGCACTGCCTGATATTGCCAGCACTTGATCGACGCTATCAAATGATGCATAGCTCTGACCACTGGGACTGAGCTCTCCATACTGCTGCCACCACTGCGTGAGGGCGTATTCGACACCGGAGGGCCCGACTGTGAATAGCGGTGCGTTGCTCTGCGATAGCCAATCGAGTAATCCGCCCACTGTGGTGAGCTGTCTGTCCGATGCGCTATCAATCAACACTGCTTGCGGTTTGTTGTTGATGCAGTCCTTCAGCGCCATCTTTGCAGCATCGAGACCGGGCTCGATCTGCGGGAAATCGATACGAGCAATCGATAGATCAGCCTGACGTTTCAAGTGAACAATCAGATCACTATCATCAATCGGCGTGACGGGATGTACGCTCATGATCGGATGACGATCGATACGGTACATCCTGCCGTCGGTCCCTGCGCGCGCAAACAGATGACCAAACAAACAGTAGCGCTGCAATGCCGGTGTGCTGCCGACAATGGGAATCAGATCATTACTGAAAATCTTTCGTGCTATCTCCATGGTGTGTCCGATGCTGCCGATGCCGGGCGCGCTATCGAAGGTTGAGCACACTTTGTAGTGAACTATGGGTGCACCGCATTGTGCAAGCACCTGAAAGATCGATGGCAGCTGTTCATCCATCTCTTGCGGCGTCATGACGCGGCTGTCACCTGCGATACCGACCGCATCAAGTGGTGGAAAATGCGCGAGAACTCCCGGTGTGGGTGGTTTCAGCAGCAAAGCGGTTTGCAAACCGGCGAACGCCAGGACCTCAAGTGCGTCGGTAGATCCGGTGAAATCATCGCCATAGAAAGCAAGCTTGAGCGGATGCGATATGTTGCTCATCGCGTCGGTCCGCCAAATTTGAGCAGTGCGGCGCGCAGTGCAGGACGGGTTTTTGCATACTGTTCAATGGCGATACCTTTGCAAGCGGCCTCCCAACCCTCGCGCATGCTGGCCACGCCAGCGGCGATTCCATCCGGATGGCCGATGATGCCGCCACCCGCCAGGTGCATGAGGTCATTGCTTCTTAATTTGCCGTGGATCACTGGTGCCAGCCCAGCCCACTGGCCTGACGAGAACACCGGCACGATGGGGCTGACACCAGCGAAGGGTGCAAGACAACTTGCGGCAGATGCAATCACCGAATCATCGGACTCCCAGAATTTTCCCTGCACGCCATTCACATGCAATTGATCCGCACCCGCCAGTCGCAATATCTTCTGGTAGACCCGGAATTCATAACCGAGGCCTGGATGGCGTGTCATTGCGCCCCAACCGTTTCGATGCGCATGGATGGGCAGCTGCGAATGCGTTCGCAGGTACTGTAGCCCCGATAGACCGATCCAGTTCGCGCTCGCCATCACGCACGTACCGCCCTGAGCAAGAACGGCATCATGGCGATTGAGCATCTCCTCGATCGTGCCTGAGATATTGATCGCATACATCGGCATGTGCCCAGTGCGATCTGCATGTTTGTGCAGCACCGGCATCACGGCGGCCAGTCGCGCGTTGAACGGCGCATAGGGCGGATCGGCCATCAATTCATCATCCTTGATGAAGTCTATCCCCGCTGCGCACAGCGAATCTACCAGCTCTGCGGTCTGCTCGGGCGAGAGACCAATGCTGGGCTTGATAATGGTACCAATGATGGGTCGACCTTCCACGTCGGCTTTTTTGCGCGTTCCGACGACACCAAACTGTGGGCCGGGGAATTTCGCCGCATAGCTTTCGGGTAGATCGATATCCAGCAGGCGCACGGCAGTGAGCTCACCCAGCTCGAACAAATTCCCGGCGACGGTGGCCATCAGCGTTGTGAGGTTTGCTCCTACGTTTTCGATCGGGAAGGCGATCTCGATCTCACCGCGATGGAATATCGTGCCCGATGCATGCCGCGCTGCCCACGCGCTGTGCAAGGAAGGCAGCATCGATGGCGGATGAGCATCCACTCGGGTGACACGCGCGCGGAAACGGTCTTTGAGTTCTTGCGTCTCGCCGGGAAGCGAGAGAAAGGTACCGCTGGATTGTTCACCGGCGATCACCTCTGCGGCTTGCTGCAGAGGTACCGCACTCTCGACGAAATAACGCGCGTGAAACTCTTCGCGGTGACTGGCACCGTCGTGTAACATCAACTGCACTCCCCCAGCGCAACCAATGTGATCGGCTTGCGATATTGTTGTGTCGCGGGCATCCGGTCAGGACGCACCGTAATTTTTTAGGATGCCAGCATGCTAAAAAAAGCCGGGCGTCAGAACAATCGATTTATACTCATCACGTGTTGAGTCTGGCTCACAGCTTTGATATAAAAAAAGTATGCCCCTCCTTCCATCCTTGCACGCGCTTCGTGCTTTCGAAGCCGTCATCAGGCTTGGCAGCATGAGCGCAGCTGCCAATGAGCTATCGGTCACGCATGGTGCGGTCAGCCGCCATGTGCGGGCGCTCGAGGACTCTCTCGGCGTGCTGCTGATAAAGCGCGGCGCAAAGAGCAGCGAGCCGACTCCAGAGGGCCATCGTCTTTCAGAGGGACTCGCGGCCGCTTTCAGCCTGATTCAGGCGAGCGTGGAACAAGTCCGGCCGGGACCCGTGACCATTTCGTGCTCCGAGTCGATCATGATGTTCTGGCTGCTGCCGCGTATCGCCCGCTTTCAGCATCTGCACCCGGATACGCCGCTGCAGTTCAACATGAGCTACCGCGGTATTGATCCGATACGCGACAATATCAGCGTTGCCATTCGAAACACCATGATCAAGCCGCCAGATGGCGTTATCGTGCGCGAGCTGGCGGATGAATGGGTAGGACCCGTCTGCACACCAGAGTATCTGAAGAAAAACGCTTTTCGCGAACCCGTTGATCTGGCACGCGCTCGGCTGCTGGCGACTCGCAGCCGTCCGCTCGCATGGCAACAATGGGCATCGGCGGCCGGTGCGAACGATCTCGATTTGTCAGTGCAGGAAGAGTTTGAGCATTTCTACCTGCTAATTCAAGCCGCAGCTTGCGGTCTGGGTATCGCGGCTGTGCCACGCATGCTGGTCCTTGACTCACTGGAATCGGGGCGCTTGGTCGCACCTTTCGGCTTCCATCGCGGACAATATCAGTTGGTACTGTGGATCAATCCGCACGTTCGTAGCCGTTCTGATGTTCAGTTGCTAGTTGATTGGATGGCCGATGAACTCCGGCAAAACACATAATCTAGATTTTCCACGCACAGCCTGTGTCGGTAGGATGGAATAAGTTGTGGAGCCTCATTTTTTTACCGCCGTACCCGAAACCGAGAAATCCATGCCGTTTAACCATAGCATTTGCCTTTTTGGCTAGCCGCTAACAGCAACCAGCGTCTTTGCACAATAAACAACATTAAAGATAGCAATTAGGTAGAACTGAGATGTATTCAGCGATGGAAGCTGCTTTCTTCGGGAATGAAAAGCTGCTAGCTACTTTGCTGTTTGATATATCGGAGAAAAAATGACTAAGGAGTCAAAGAAAATTTCCAGGTCGAAATTCAATCACCGAGGTATTTACAGGCTCACCAAAAATTAATTTACCCTCATCAAAACTGGAGAATCAATGCCTACTTATACGGTCTCTGCACTTGTCGGACGGCTTTCAAAGCAACAAAAATCCGATCTAGCCTTTGCGATCACTGACATTCACTGCAAAATTACTGGCGCCCCGGCGTATTTTGCACAAGTGATTTTTAATGATATTCCTAAGGAAAATTATTTCATTGCCGGCAAGCCGTTGAGAGACGATATTCTTTTTGTATATGGGCAAATTCGTGCTGGGCGCGACCTAGAGGTAAAGCATCAAATTATTCTTAACATCTTAGATTCATCGTCAAAAATTACAAATATGCACATGAGCCATATCCAAGTCTACATCATCGATGTACCAGCAAAACAGATCGCAGAATGGGGAAAGATCTTGCCAAACCCAGACGAAGAAAAAGAATGGTTTGACTCAATATCAGATGACGTAAAAAAACGAATGCTTGAACTTCTCTAATTTTCTATAGCAAGTTTTACTGGTAATGTTATTGTTATTGCCCAGCAGGCAAGTAACATCAATGCTGATCCTGACAGAGAAAAAACCAAACCACCCCACTGGTAGAGCAAACCAGCGAGAAGTGTTCCAAAAAAACGCCCAAGCGCATTAGCTGCGTAATAGAACCCTACGTCCTCTGCAGCTTTCTCCGATCCGGCATAGGCTAATATCAAATAAGAGTGTACTGAAGAATTAACAGCAAAGGCAAAGCCGAATAATCCTAATCCGGCGACCACTATCCACTCGATGGGTTCGATATTCATCTTAACTATTACAGCAGACACCAAAGGTACGAGGGCAAGAAAAAAGACCATAATCTTGCCGCTGGAATTTCGTTACTCAGCCCATCGTGGCTACGCCGGTATGAGCAAAGCCTCACGCGTGCCTGACTACTTGGAGCACATACTTTCTGCGATCAAGCGTATTGAGCGACATGTAACTGACGTTGATGAATTTGGCTTTTTA
>CAZXDB010000076.1:0-11024 GCA_964639465.1 uncultured Bifidobacterium sp.
GCCGTATTGCGTACAAATTCGTGAACGGGTCATCCATCCGATACAGCAAGCTGTCTTTCGGCACCTTGCGACGGCGCCCGATGATCTGATCGAGCTTGCTGATATCCGCCTCGCCTAGTCCCATCGGCAGACAAAGCTGATGCATGCTACAGGCGGAGCAGCTTGCTTTCAGAGCATGCACATTGATTGTCGCTGGTGTTGATGCCAAGGTCACGGGCTGGCTCATTGCAGATCTTTCTGAGATTTAACGCAGAATTTAACCGATTTGGCGAGCGCCGCCAATGTCATCCCTGCTTACGCGAGGGTTTCGAACGGCAGGCCCACATAGTTTTCTGCGATCGTGGTCTGGCCGGCGATGGAGCTCGTGTAATAGTCCAGCTCCGCTTCCTGAATGCGCTGGTTGAACGGGTCGTCAGAGAACTTGTGCAGAATCGAGGTCATCCACCAGGAAAACCGTTCTGCTTTCCAGATACGGCGCAGGCAGATCTCCGAGTATTTTTGCAGCAAATCCGACCGACCCTCCCGGTAGTGCCGGGTCAGCACGTGATAAAGCGTATAGACATCGGAAGCAGCGAGATTGAGGCCCTTGGCACCGGTGGGTGGCACGATATGGGCTGCATCGCCGACCAGAAACAGGCGGCCAAATTGCATGGGCTCGGCGACAAAGCTGCGCAGCGGTGCAATGCTTTTCTCGATCGACGGACCAGTGACCAGATTGCGCGCTGTCTCCGCCGGCAAACGTGCACGCAACTCATCCCAGAAGCGGTCGTCTGACCATGCACCGACGGTGTCTTCCAGGCCGCATTGCACGTAATACCGTGACAGCGTTTCCGAACGCATGCTGCATAAGGCAAAGCCGCGCTCATGATTCGCATAAATCAGTTCATGCGCCACCGGCGGTGTTCGGGACAGTATGCCGAGCCAGCCAAAAGGATAGACGCGCTCGAACAGGCGGATGGCGTCCCCGGGCACGGATTTGCGGGCGATGCCGTGAAATCCGTCGCATCCGGCGATGTAGTCGCAGCGAATCGTGTGTCGTTGTCCGTCTTTCGTGTACGTCACCGAGGGCTGGTCACCGTAAAAATCATGAAGCGCAACGTCATCAGCTTCATAAATGCTCAGGCTGCCCGAGACGGCACGCGCTGTCATCAGGTCTTTGGTGACTTCCGTCTGGCCGTACACCATGACGGTTTTGCCACCGGTGAGTGCTTTGAGATCAATCCGTTCAACACGTCCCTGAAAAGACAGCGCAAAGCCCTCATGCACCTGACCTTCACGGTCCATCCGATCGCCCGCTTGTGCTTCGCGCAGCAGATTTTGCGTGCCTTGCTCGAGCACGCCTGCGCGTATGCGCGAGAGTACGTAATCGGGCGATTTGGCCTCGATGATGATGTTGTCTATACCCTGCAATTCCAGTAGCCGCCCCAAAAGGAGGCCTGACGGGCCAGCGCCGATGATGGCGACTTGTGTTTTCATGATCTTGTCCCAAGTAGCGCGATGGTTGCTTTGTTTTCAGGTAGTGATCATGGGCTCAGTGCCCAGCCGGGATCCAGCGTCTTTGCTTCAACGATGTGCACCAGGTGACTGCAGGACTTCCACACTCGCTTCACAATCAAATTTTGCTACGTACTTAGTCCCCTTCGAATTCGCACAAAGCGAAGACCGGCAATCCTGTTTTCTCGAGACGCTTTCGACCGCCGATATCCGGCAGGTCCACCAGGAAGGCACATTCAACGACGGTGCCGTTCATTTTTTGCACCAGTGTCGCTGCAGCGAGTGCCGTGCCGCCGGTGGCGAGCAAATCATCAACGATCAGCACGCGGTCGCCAGAGGCGATCGCATCATCATGAATTTCGATGCGATCCGTGCCGTACTCCAGTGCGTAGTCATGGCCGGTGGTTTTGCCGGGCAGCTTGCCCGGTTTGCGTACCGGAATAAAACCAATGCCCAGTGCATAAGCCAGCGGGGCGGCAAACATAAAGCCGCGTGATTCGATACCGACGATTTTATCGATCGGCTTGTTCTGATAACGTTCGATCAGACTGTCGATGCAGGCCCTAAAGCCCGCCGGGTCTTTTAGTAGCGTGGTGATGTCTCGAAACTGAATGCCCGGTTTCGGATAATCAGGAATGGTACGAATGAATTGGGTGAAGTCCATGTTTACTCGATCGAGGCGGCATGTCTGCCATAAGTTTTAAAACGTTGAATGACTTGATTCATTTCTTCAGCCGACAAGAGCACTGGCGTGCCACTCTGACAGGCAATCAAGTATTGCTGGCAGAGTGATTCCACTTCGGTGGCGACCGCCATGGCGTCGGCTAAATCCCGGCCCAGCGCAATCAGCCCGTGGTTCGCGAGTAAACAGGCTTTGCGATCCGTGAGCGCCGCCAGCGCATAATGCGACAAAGTGTCCGTGCCGAACAGGGTGTAGGGCGCGCAGCGTATTGAATCGCCACCGGCAATGGCAATCATATAGTGAAACGGTGGTAGATCTTCGCGTAGGCATGCCAGCGCAGTCGCATACGGTGAATGGGTATGAACAATCGCTTGTACATCAGGCCGCTGCTGAAGTATGTCGCGATGAAAATGCCACTCGCTCGAAGGTTTGCCATGGTCGATCACATTGCCATCAAAACCCATTGCAACGATACCGTTTTCAGTCATCGCATCGACGGGCACTCCCGAAGGCGTGATCAGAAAATGATCGCCCTCACGACAACTGATATTGCCGGTCGTACCGCGATTGAGTCCGCTGATTTCCAGCTGCCGACATGCCGTGATGATTTGTGCGCGCAAGTCATTGCCATCGTTGCTGCCACTCTTGCTATTCATTGAAAGCATATTTACGCTTTCAGCAGCCGGCCGGCGACTGCCGAGAGTTTTTCCAGCATGGCAGGATCGCGTGCTTCAGGTGCGGTGATCAGTGCATGCTCCAGCGCGCTGCGGCAGCTGCAGCTGGCAGCATGCGCATCGGCTTTGAGATGAGGCACGACCTGCTTCACCAGCGCACGCCCCTTGTTTGCATTGGCAATTAGCACGCCCACGATTTGCTCAACTGTCACGTGATCGTGATCCGGATGCCAGCAGTCATAATCCGTGACCATCGACACACTCGCATAACAAAGCTCGGCTTCGCGCGCGAGTTTGGCTTCCGGCATATTGGTCATGCCGATCACATCGCAACCCCACTGCCGGTACAGATTCGATTCAGCCAGGCTGGAGAACTGCGGGCCTTCCATCGCCAGATAAGTACCACCGCGCACAGCTTCAATACCGGTTTCGGCAGCACTTTGCTGCAGCCAGTCGCCCAAGCGTGAACACACCGGATGCGCAACTGACACATGCGCAACCATGCCTTTGCCAAAAAAAGATTTTTCGCGCGCGAAGGTGCGGTCAATGAACTGATCAACGATGACAAAAGTACCGGGCGCCAGAGATTCTTTCAGTGAGCCAACGGCAGAGAGAGAAATCACATCGGTGACGCCCAGCCGCTTGAGTGCATCAATGTTGGCGCGGTAATTGACTTCCGATGGCGGAATCTTGTGGCCGCGACCATGGCGCGGTAAAAAAGCCATCGGCTGACCGAACAACTCACCTGTCAGTATCTCGTCCGAGGGCTCGCCAAACGGAGAGGTCACCGCGACCCACTGACGATTTTCCAGGCCATCGATGTCATAAATGCCACTGCCACCGATGACGCCAATGACGTTTTGCCGCGCGCTGCTGTGCATGGGCTGTGCTCTGTTGTTGAGGTAAAGGAAATAATGTACCAAAGAATGCCACGCGTCCTTGGAAAACTGCCCTGAAACCCTTGATCGTCCCGACGGTCATTCACTGCGAGAGGGTGACAATCACAATCCGGGGCGTCGTCATTCGGACCGCGGCCGCTGCCTGTCCTGCTACACTCCGCGCTCTTCCGCCCGCCATAGAGGCCGCCATGAATAGCATCCCCCGTGAAACAGACGTCCATCCCGTGATTCAATGGACCGAGAATGACGCGATGCAAAGTGCCGACTGGCGCTCGGAGAACGGCATATCGCCGCCACGTCGCGTGGTGATTGCCGACGATACGATGAGTGCTGATACAGCCTTTCGGCTGGCCTGTGAAGGTACCGGCTTGCTTTGGCGAGGCGATTTTCAGAATGCGCGGCAGTTATTGCAAGCGCTCGCGCGACGTGTGGATCGCCCCTCCCGCAAATCGGCAAAAGCTGCGAAGCAGGGCACCGCTTCCACGATGGCGATGCCCGATGCGTTTCACCGCCACCGTCTTTCACAGTCGCAACGCGCCCGCACACTGGGCATGTTGCTGCTGCCTTTTGATCGCGACCACAGTCTGCCTTTGCGTCGTGCGCCTGATGTGAAACAGGCCTGCACCGAAGCCTATGGTGACGTCGAGCGGCCGTATGTGAGTTCCTTGCGGGAGCTGCTGGGCATCATCGGCGCGTATGAGTGGCGCAAGAAAGGTGTGGAGATCAGTGCATCACCGGGTCTGGAGGCATTCCGCATCCATCCACATTACGGCGTGTTTGCACCGGTACGTACCGACTATGTGCCGCTGGTCGCCCAGGCGCCCCTGCCCGCAGCGCTATCGGCAGCGTCGGTAGCTTTTGATATTGGCACCGGCACCAGTGTGCTGGCCGTCATCCTCGCCAGACGTGGCATTGCGCAGGTGACCGCCACAGAAAACAATCCGCGCGCGCTTCTGTGCGCGAAAGAGAATGTGCAGAGACTCGGTTTGCAAAAGCAAGTCGCAGTGACAGACACCGATCTTTTCCCCGAGGGACGCGCCGCACTGGTGGTCTGCAATCCCCCCTGGGTACCGGCCCGCCCAAGCTCTGCACTCGAACATGCAGTGTTTGATCAGGATGGTCGGATGCTGGCTGGATTTCTCCAGGGACTGGCGTCCCATCTTTTGCCGAAAGGTGAGGGTTGGTTGATCCTGTCCGATCTAGCTGAGCATTTGCAGCTACGCAGCCGTGATCAGTTGCTCGAGATGATAGGGAACGCCGGTTTGCGTGTGTTGGGAAGAATTGATGCGAAACCCACGCATGCCAAGGTGGCCGATACTAGCGATGCGCTACACAGTGCCCGCGTAGCGGAGGTGACGTCGTTGTGGCGGTTGGGCCTTGCGGGATAAATTTGGTTTGGTTTAGTTCTGTTGAAAATCAAACGTGTTTCGAATGTGCGATCTGGTCGGACCTTGGGGTTTGTAACTTGAAATGAACCCGCGTGTTGTACTCAATCGGATCGGAAGGGGCAGTCTTCTACATAGAAATCAAAGACTTGGAGGGGTGTTTTGGGGTGGCCGATGGGGCTCGAACCCACGACAACAGGAATCACAATCCTGGACTCTACCAACTGAGCTACGGCCACCACTGAGACAACGTCATTCCGGCTAGCACCGAAACAATCTCGCAATTATACAAAATTCCTGCCACAAGCGGCAGATTGTGCTTACAGCATTTTTCAGCCCATGCGCCCGGCCACTTCTTCGACCGGCGGATTCATGTCCAGTAGCACCCGGAATGCGGTGCTGAGTGCGGTGCGGCTGCCGGTCGTGTAGGCGCGCAGTCCGTTGTGAGGCGGGGTATCGCCGCGCAGCAGGCCTTGCTGCTTCAGCAGGCGTTCCAACTGCCGCGCCACCGGCTCGCCAGTATCCACCAGCTGCACCGGCTCAGCCGACGTCGCGGCCACGCGGGTAATCAGTGGGCCGACGAAAGGGTAGTGGGTGCAACCCAGCACCAGGGTATCGGCCTTCTGCGCAAGCAAAGGCGCAACATAGCGCTGCACCAGTGCGCCGGTGTCACGTGACTGCAGCTCGCCTTTTTCGATCTGATCCGCCAGTCCATTGCAGGCCTGAACAATAAAGGTCACGCCGGTTGATGCGGTCAGTTGCTGCTGAAGTTTTTGAAATTTGTCGCTGCCGATCGTTCCCGCAGTGGCAAGCACGCCAACCACACCGGAGCGTGTCAGCGCGGCGGCTGGTTTGAGTCCCGGCTCCACACCCACCACCTGCAGTTGCGGGTAGCGCTCGCGCAATGCCGCGATGGCTGCTGCGGTGGCGGTATTGCAGGCCACGACCATCGCCTTGATGCGGAATTGGAGAAAGAAGGCGGCGATAGCGAGTGCGCGTTCGACGATCACTGCCTCCGGTTTCTCGCCATAGGGTGCAAAACCAGCGTCTGCGAAGTAAAGCAATTCTTCGTTCGGCAGCAGTGCGCGCACATGACGCAAGACCGACAGACCGCCAATACCGGAATCAAAAATCCCGATGGGCGCGTTGGCAGACATGAGATCAGCGGACAGACTGTTACCCAACGCGGACCGGGATCTTGCCTATCGTGGCGGCGATACGCTCCTGCCATTCTTTCGGGCCGGTGTTGTGTACCGAGGTGCCGTTCGAATCGACAGCGACCGTCACGGGCATGTCCTTGACGTCAAACTCGTAAATGGCTTCCATGCCCAGATCGGCAAAGCCCACCACTTTCGCACTCTTGATCGCTTTGGATACCAGATAAGCGGCGCCGCCCACGGCCATCAGATAAGCCGACTTGTGATTTTTAATCGATTCAATTGCCACCGGACCGCGCTCCGCTTTGCCGATCATGGCGATCAGGCCGGTTTTCTCGAGCATCATGTCGGTGAACTTGTCCATCCGCGTGGCCGTCGTTGGCCCGGCGGGTCCGACCGCTTCGTCGCGCACCGGATCAACCGGCCCCACGTAGTAGATCACGCGGTTTTTGAAGTCCACCGGCAGGCTTTCGCCTTTGGCGAGCATGTCCTGAATCCGCTTGTGCGCCGCATCGCGGCCGGTGAGCATCTTGCCGTTCAGGAGCAGGGTTTGTCCGGGCTGCCATGAGGCGACTTCGGCCGCCGTTAGCGTATCCAGATCAATGCGTTTTGATTTTTGTGTGTCGGGTGTCCAATGCACTTCCGGCCACTCGGACAACGAGGGCGGCTCGATATAAGCAGGACCCGAACCATCGAGAACGAAATGCGCGTGACGCGTTGCTGCGCAATTCGGAATCATCGCTACCGGTTTGGATGCAGCGTGGGTGGCATGCATCATGATCTTCACATCGAGCACAGTGGTCAGCCCACCGAGACCTTGCGCGCCGATGCCCAGCGCATTCACTTTTTCGTAGAGTTCGATGCGCAGTTCTTCGAGCTTGTCTTGCGGGCCGCGCGAGAGCAGATCGCTCATGTCGATATCGCCCATCAGCGATTGCTTGGCCATCAGCATCGCATGCTCGGCGGTGCCGCCAATACCGATGCCCAGCATACCGGGCGGGCACCAGCCCGCGCCCATGGTGGGTACTGTCTTCAGCACCCAGTCCACCAGCGAATCCGAGGGATTGAGCATCACGAATTTGGTTTTGTTTTCCGAGCCACCGCCTTTGGCAGCGACCTGCACATCGACGGTATTACCGGGCACCAGCTCCATGTGCACCACGGCCGGCGTGTTGTCTTTGGTGTTCTTGCGCTCGAACTGCGGGTCGTTGACGACCGAGGCACGCAGCTTGTTGTCGGCAAAGTTATATCCGCGTCGCACACCTTCATTCACGGCATCCGTAATCGATCCGGTGAAACCTTCGAAGCGCACATCCATGCCGATTTTGAGAAAGACATTCACGATGCCGGTGTCCTGACAGATCGGACGTTTGCCTTCAGCGCACATGCGCGAATTGGTCAGAATCTGCGCAATCGCATCCTTGGCTGCCGGGCTCTGTTCACGCTCGTAGGCGCGTGCCAGATGGCGGATGTAATCCACCGGATGGTAGTAGCTGATGAATTGCAGGGCCGCCGCTACGGATTCGATCAGATCGTCTTGCTTGATGAGGGTCATGGCTTTATTGCTCTGAGAAATAAAAGTGAGTGCCGGGGTGGCTGCAGACTTAGTGTTGGTCCTGAGCTGCATGCAAAGTTGCAGCCATGATGCGATCTGCATACGCAATTGCCAGCGCGGATAACAGAAAGACGACATGAATCACGGTTTGTGCTACCAGTGTCTTGGTTTCGTGCGCACCAGCGTTGATGAAGGTTTTCAGCAGGTGAATGGATGAAATACCAATGATGGCGGTGGCGAGTTTCACTTTCAGTACCGACGCATTTACATGTGACAACCACTCGGGCTGGTCGGGATGGTTTTCCAGATGCATGCGCGACACAAACGTTTCGTAGCCGCCCACGATCACCATGATCAGCAGGTTGGAGATCATCACGACATCAATCAGGCCCAGCACCACTAGCATGATTGTTGTCTCGGTCAGTCGCGCTTGCGGTGCGGCGCCTTCGACAGTGGTGGCGCTCAGAATGTGGCTCAGCGCGGTGCCATTGCCCATCAGTGCGCCGACCAGATCAACCAGCTCTACCCAGAAATGGTAAACGTAAACAATCTGCGCCAGAATCAGACCGATATACAGCGGCAACTGCAGCCACCGCGTCATGAATATGAAATTGGCAAGCCTGGAGATTTGTTGCGGTGATTTTTGGTCAGGGGTCATGGCGGAATTGGCGGGTTTGAGGAGTTTCCGAGACTTAACGATGCAGACCGGCATTTTACACGGGGGTCTCCCATGACTGGTGGGTATGTGGGGCGACCCAGTGGTGCAGTGTATTAGCCTGCGCGCGAAGGGCACATGCGCACTGCGGGGTCGGATTGCTGTGCTTGTGTAAGCCCTGAGTAAGGGTATCGGCTTATCTTGGACGAAAACAAATACGATGCAGGAGACCTCATGTCAGAAATTGAATCGCTGATGCACGAGCATCGGATTTTCCATTCCCCCGAGAATTTTGTAAAAAATGCAGCAATCTCCGGCATGGATGACTATCGTGCGCTCTGCGCCGAAGCCGAGAAAGACTACGAGGGTTTCTGGGGCCGTCTCGCCCGGGAGACTCTGGATTGGCACAAGCCCTTCACCCAAGTGCTGGATGAATCCCAGGCGCCGTTCTACAAGTGGTTCGAAGACGGTCAGCTCAATGTGTCTTACAACTGCCTCGATCGCAACCTCACCAACGGCAATGCCGATCGCGTTGCCATCATCTTTGAAGCCGACGATGGTACCGTCACCCGTCTCACCTATCGCGAACTGCATCAGAAAGTCTGCAAGCTCGCCAATGGTCTGAAATCACTGGGCATCAAAAAAGGTGATCGCGTGATCATCTACATGCCGATGTCGGTTGAAGGCGTCGCCGCCATGCAGGCCTGCGCGCGCATTGGCGCAACGCACTCGGTGGTCTTTGGTGGCTTCTCCGCCAAATCACTGCAGGAACGCATCATCGATGCCGGCGCTGTTGCTGTCATCACCGCTGATGAACAAGTCCGCGGCGGCAAGCAGCTCCCCCTAAAAGCCATCGTCGACGAGGCACTTTCCCTCGGCGGTTGCGAGGCCATCAAAAACGTCATCATCTACCAGCGCACTCAGGGCAAGATCAATGTCGCTGCCGGCCGTGATTTGTGGCTGCATGAACTGATGGACAAACAGTCCGATCAGTGCGAGCCGGAGTGGGTGAGTGCCGAACATCCGCTGTTCATTCTTTACACCTCGGGCTCCACAGGCAAACCGAAAGGCGTTCAGCACTCCTCCGGCGGCTATCTGCTGTGGGCAGCGCTGACCATGAAGTGGACCTTCGACATCAAGCCCAGCGATGTTTTCTGGTGCACCGCCGATATCGGCTGGGTCACCGGCCACAGCTATATCGCTTACGGCCCGCTGGCCGTGGGTGCGACACAAATTGTTTTTGAAGGTGTACCGACCTATCCGAACGCCGGTCGTTTCTGGGACATGATCGCGCGTCACAAAGCCACGATCTTTTACACCGCACCGACCGCGATTCGCTCGCTGATCAAAGCATCAGACGCCGACATGAAGGTGCATCCCCAGCACTTTGATCTGTCTTCCCTGCGTCTGCTCGGCTCAGTGGGCGAACCGATCAATCCTGAAGCCTGGATGTGGTACTACAAAAACGTCGGTGACAACCGCTGCCCCATCGTTGATACCTTCTGGCAGACCGAAACCGGTGGCCACATGATCTCGCCCTTGCCGGGCGCCACACCGATGGTGCCGGGCTCCTGCACACTGCCGCTGCCGGGCATCATGACAGCCATCGTTGATGAAGCCGGCAACGACATGCCGAATGGCCATGGCGGCATTCTGGTCGTGAAGCGACCCTGGCCTTCGATGATCCGCACCATTTGGAATGATCCGGAACGTTTCAAGACTAGCTACTTCCCCACGGAGCTGGGCGGCACGCTGTATCTGGCGGGCGATGGTGCCATTCGCGACGAGAAATCTGCGTACTTCACCATCACAGGACGTATTGACGATGTGCTGAATGTTTCCGGCCATCGCATGGGTACGATGGAAATCGAATCCGCACTGGTTGCCAACCACCTTGTCGCCGAAGCCGCTGTTGTTGGCAAGCCTGACCCGACCACCGGCGAATCGATCTGCGCTTTTGTGGTCCTGAAAGGCGCGCGCCCGACCGGTGACGAGGCCAAGGCCATAGCCAAAGAATTGCGCGACTGGGTCGGCAAGGAAATCGGGCCGATTGCCAAGCCCAAGGAAATTCGCTTCGGCGATAATCTGCCTAAAACCCGTTCAGGCAAGATCATGCGCCGGCTCTTGCGCGTGCTTGCCAAGGGCGAGGAAATCACGCAGGACATCTCCACGCTGGAGAATCCAGCCATTCTGGACCAGCTAAAAGAAGCCATCTAGTGGATGATCCGAGGCATCGCATGAAGAACAATGTACTGAGTTTTTGTGGGGGAAGGTCGTAGGGCTTACTCCGATGGCCCTATAACCGGATTGCCGCTTCGCTTTTGGGCGAAGCGGCTTTTTTTATCCCAGACAGGGTAAGCCGGGTGGGGTAGCGAGGGAAGGTTTGCTATAATCGCGGGCTTCGTTTGCTGGCCGTACCTGCAACGGATTCAGGAGAGATGGATGAGTGGTTTAAGTCGCACGCCTGGAAAGCGTGTGTAGGTTCATAGCCTACCGGGGGTTCGAATCCCCCTCTCTCCGCCA
>CAZXDB010000077.1:0-10961 GCA_964639465.1 uncultured Bifidobacterium sp.
CTGAGGGTAAAAATACGGGTAAAAGTTAAAGATCGAATTCAAAAAATGGCTTAAATACTAGGTTTCCGCCGTGGGTTCGAATCCCACCCTCCACACTAAAAATGCCCGCTGCCAAGCGGGCATTTTTTTGGGCGGAGGGAGCGATGACCCTGCGGACATCGCGCGAGATTAGTGTGCGGTTGCCTCATCCAGCAGATGATTAAGTGCTGCGCGGCTCGTGTGCATGCGCTTGGCCAATTATCAAGGACTGGGTTTGTGGCCGTTGCCCTATTCCTCAAAACAAAAAAATCCTCAATGTCGCAAGCGTTTAAGCAATCATCTGAATCTCAAGCGTGATCAGAAGGATTTGGCTTGTAAGCCTGCGGGATTCGATAGATTTGGCTTGCCGTGCCGACAGGTCATTGGCTAAAATGGCTAAACATTTCTGGAGGCCCTCATGCGAGTCACTGCCACTGAAGCCAAGAACCGATTCGGTAGTCTTTCTGCCCACGCCAAGCGCGAACCTGTGTTCGTAGAGAAGGCGGGCCAGCTTGATACCGTGATCATCTCTGCCGAGCATTACCACGCCCTGCAAACCAATCATGCCAAGCTAAGCCGCGCCGCGCGTAAGAAGAAGTTTGAAGCTGAGTTTGGAGACTGGATAGCCGCGGAGAACGCTCGCTTCGAAGCGAACGGCATTCCGGGGGCTGATTTGCGGCCTTGGTAAATTGAGATGGCCCAGTATGACGTTTACGCTAACCCAAGCCGAAGTGCAGCTGATGGTATTCCCTACGTGGTGGTGATCCAAAGCGACTTGCTCAATGCCTTGGCAACGAGAATGACCATGCCGCTTGCGGTCTCTGACAATGCGACGAAGGTGCCGACTGCGTTATGTCCCGTCATCATCGTCAAAGGCAAGCGGCTGCATGCCCTTGCGCATTACGCCGCCCCGTTGCCTGCCAAGGCTCTCCGGCGCCCGATTGACAACGTGGTGGCGCAAGCTAGTGCCTTGGTGTCCGCAATGGACACGGTGTTGTCCGGCATTTGATACTCGAGCGGTACAACCACCAAGCCAGCACGAGGTATTGAAATGAGCAACGTCGTAAAGAAATAAAAAAACTTCTCCAAAAATTCCCTTTATGGGCAACGAATGATGATTATTCGCCAAATATTCTGCGGATATTTTTTCGGATACCCACATTCTTCAACGCAAAGAAAATCCTTGGATTCACTACGTTTCCAGCAATGATTTGAATCCCCCCTCGAACCCTTCCAACTCGCTCATCCGGGTTGCAAGGGGCTCAAAGCCGGGCATCTTGCGGGGTTTTTTGCATTCAGGTACTTTGGGTTCTCCGATCTGAGTTGTCCGAGATCGTGAAAATTATCTGCGTGATGAAATTAAATGGAGTCAGGAGAAAAAATTGTTTAAGAAAATCTTAATCGCCAGCTTTTTTCTGGGGTTTTCGATCATCGTGGTCGCGCAGACTGAAAAAAGAGAAGCTTTCGGCGCCGATGATCTGGGGAATTACTACTACCTAGAGACAGACAACATGGCCAGAAGAGCTTATGTGGTCTTCGCGTGGCAGCAAATCAACCGCGCACAGGCAGATGATCAGGGCGCCCTATTCAATCGCGAGCAAATCGAATTCGACTGTAACTTCAAGCGCTATCGAAAGATGTGGACGACGTCTTATACAGAGCAAGACGGTAGAGGCAGATTGCTGAACTCTGAAGCCATTAATAATCCGGCATGGCAGGCAGTTGTTCCGGAGTCAATCGCCGCAAATATGCTGAAATTCGCCTGCGTGCATGTTTTCAAGCCACGCTGAACGCTAAATGAAAAATCTTTGATTTGGGATACATGACGCTGGAGGTTCTTGTATTCCGTCAGCGCTTGTATATGCATTTTTAGCGCGGCGGCGAGATGCCCAGCAATTCAAAAAATCGATCCAGCGAACCTGCCGAAGTGTTGACCTCTTTAATCATGTCCGGCAGGCTCATCTGTCCCAACTCAACAGCACGCTGTATCAGATAGGGCGTCGGGCTGTGCGGATCAACGCTTTGCAAATAGCTGGCGATGGAGACCAGCGCCGCATAGGCCTGCTTCCGATCGTCGAGGTTGTTGCTGGTAGCCGTGAACGTCGGGCCTGCATTCGCCAATGCGGATAGGTTGGTATTTTTTGCTGCGGATAGGGCACCGATAGGTGGTCCTGTAACGGTAGCCGTATCGTTGACGGCGGACGCGCTCATCGTACTCATCGCACTTATCGCCGCCATCGATGCCTCCAGCTCTTGCAGCAGGCTTTGTGCCGCTTGCCGCAGACCTTCAATTGTGTCGGTCAGTTTCGACAGCGAGGGCGATGCCTCTTTCAACTGCGCATCCAGAAAGCGTATCAATTTATTCAGCGTGTCCAAGGCTTTGTCTGCACCCAGAACAACTTGTCGCAGCCACTCAGCGTCGACAGGCTTCACACTTTCGCGGACCTCGCGCCGACTGAGCCGTTCACCTTTCGCCGACCTGGCATCATCCGCGCTGGTTGCACGCTCCCATTCCAGCAAGGTGATCGGCATATCGCGATGCATTGCGGATGGCAGCAGAAATACGCTCAATCTGAGCGTCAATGGCAGGTGGGCATTCATCCACACAAAGGGCGCGACGCGTTTGTCGGCATCGTCTACCTCAATCGCAGGCCACGCAGCCATCCAGTAGCGCTCTGCGATCCCGGCAATCAAGTCCAATCCAGCGCACAAACCATCCAGATGCGCCGTGCGTATCCAGGCATCGCAGAGCCAAGCCACCACTTGAAAATCCTTGGTGTCTTCTGCCAGCATGCGCGTGCAGGCATCAGCGACCTTGCGCCAGTCCGCTCTGAGCAGTGGTCTTTCCCACTCGCCCATGGGCAGGAGTGGATTATCTTCCTCGCGCAATCGCGCCATGTCCGAGAAGCTCTGCTCGTAGCGCATCCATCGTCCGGCTGGATCAGAGCCGGCCAGCGGAGAAAGCAGTTGCTGCGCGAGGACATCGAGACTGTCGTTAGCCATCATCGTTCCAGTAAAGGTGCGCGTTCAGGGAACACGGAAGGCCAGGGCAGCGCCGAAGTCTTGCCCGGTTCAGACAGCGTGATGCCGATAAATACGCGAACCGGCTTGGCACGCAGCGTGGCATCCTTGCTGTCGCTTTGTACCGGTACATCGAGTTTCAGTACGGATGTACGCGCATCCGACACATCCATTACGCGCAGCAGTTGCATCATGTCGAGCAGGGCCCACGGCCCATCGAAACGGAACGCAACCGTTTTACGGCTGACCTCCATATAAGGACTTTCCGGATCGGGGCGCGGCATCAGTGGCACGTCATTAGCAAAGCGCAGGGTGATGCGCACCGGGTCGCCCGTTTTCCAGCGCAGTGCGCGTGGTGTATCGCGCAGTTTCAGCGTCTGATCGCCAATGCTAAGCGCCCAGTCAATGATCTTGTTACCATCCAGCTCACCATTGACGTTGGCGCGGAATCGAACGGCCACATCCAGACCGGCCGGCTGCGCCGTATCCAGCGGGAAGAGCGGCGCCAGCAGCTGCCGTGCCTGTGCAGTCTGCGCCGCAAAATCGCGAATCGGTGTCACAGAGCCCTCGGGCACGTTATTGCGCGCAAAGACTTCGGCAGACACCAACGGCAGACGTTGCAGTAGCGGGCCGACTTCCGACCACTCAGCGGCGGGAATGCTGGCAAACTCAATACCGCGCACACTGCTGCGGTTACCGATGAAGGGACGTCGTCCCTTGAGCAAGCGGTTGAAATCAGCCGCGAAAGTGTTCCACTGGTCTAAGAAGGAACGGCGATCCAGTGTTAGGCAGCGGCGCGTTACCACGCGATGCAGCTCGGCATGGCGTTCTGAAAAATAATTCGTCGGACGCTTCGGTGCTTCATTCGCTTTTAAAACGGCGAGACAGGCGGGCCCATCCAGCTCACGTCCCAGGTCGGTCAGGAAACGTTCCAGGCGAATCAAGCTACCTTTCGGATCTTTGGCCGCGTATAACTCTAGCTCGCGTGCTATACCGCTCCAGCGAGTGAGCTCGACACCCGCTCGCGCATCGGCCGGCAATGAGCTGCGCAGTAACTGCGACTGCGCCGACAGCATCTGAATTTTGGCCAGCTGATGATTCAGGTATTCGGTCACATCGCCGCCATTGGCAAACAGCTGCAGCGTATCGCGCGATTCAGGTCGAGACTCGTCGTTTTCATCCATCACCTGATAAGGACGTGCATTCTGCAGCTCATCATTGAGGAAGTTCAGCCTTGCCGATGCATCATGGGCGAGGAGGGTTTGCAGTGTGCCTGCCTCACCCTCCTGGCCAAGTTCGCGCAGTAGAGCGACAAGTTTTTTCACGTGCGCGCTGGCTATTTCAAAAGCCGGCCATGACGTCTGCACAGTACTGGCAGAGAGGCTGTCACGATCCATCGGGCTGTATGCATGGCCGGCGAGATCAACCAGTCGCAGTGCATACTGGTAGTCGATAACATCGCGTACAGCTTCCTGCATCTCGGTGGGAAATTTTGGCAGGTCGTCGGTCAGATATTTGCGGTGTCCGTCGCCCAGTTTCACGGCGCGCGATAGTTGTTCGGTATCCCATTGCAGCAACGTGTTGCGCGGTGTCGGTTCTAGCGCGTTGCCGACAGCAGCATGCATGAAAGGCTGCGTCAGTAGATGATCTAATGCTGCCAACAGTGAGAGCCGTTCTGGTGCCATCACTAAGCCACCCTGTTTGCCACCCCCAGTGATGGCCATGTCGCTACCTTCGCCGAAGAGCGCAAGGAATTGCTGTCTTGTGCGAGCGAAGTCCTCTCGTGATTTGCGAGCGATGTCAGCGACGATTTCGGGCCCAACCAGTTTGTTGTCGGCAAATTGCTGCATTAGATTATCGTATGAAGCACCTAGCTTTAGCTCGTCATTCAACAGCCAGCTGCCGTGACCATGGGACAGCAGCGATTTTTGTTCATTCAGTGCATCTCGCAGCTGGCGATACGCGCTGATAACTTCTGCGCTGTCGGGTGCTTCTTTACCACCGAAAAGATTCAGCACGTCGTTGCGGGCGCTCACCACACGTTCTTCGCTGCGCAAGAGCGCGTTATCGTTGAATAGCTGGTGATTCAGTGCCAGTGATGCCTTGACGAAGCCGCAGCCAGCCGCTCTCGCCACGGCGGGTCGGTCGACCAGAGTACCTTCCTTTGCAGCAGCATCGCGGAACAGAAAGATGCTGGCATGCAGTTCGCCGGGTAGGTCTGCGCCCAGCATATCGAGCACCAGCATGCGTAATTCTTTCTGGCTGTCTTTGTGCGGACTACCCAGGCGTTGAAGTGCACCCACGTTCGCATCCAGACGAGCGATATCGTTGGCGTAATGCTGTAGCGTAGCAAATGCAGTCATGTTTTCCAGAGCGACGGTAGCCAGACCGGCCGAAGGAATACGGGCATTATCGGCCTGTGGACCATCGCAATCCGTTCCCCCTCCGGTGAGACGATTCGTGACGGGGTTGAGTGTTGAGTTTGTCAGCTCCGCAGTTCGTCGGTAGAGGGCCTGCTGCAGCGTGCGAACACCCAGTTCGGCAAACTCGGTTGTTATCTGATGGCGAACACGATCACGTAAATCATCAAAGGTTGGCCAAGAGCCCGGCATGAAAGGATTGATTATTTTCGAGTCGTACATCGACACCATATTGGTCAGGCGTCGTGATTGCAGCTCTTCCAGCCCGACCATGAGTTGCAGCGCTGTCTTGCGGTACCACTCGAATTCAATGCGTTCGCCAGCGGTGCTGGCCTGAGCACGGTACTCGGTGTCGCGTTTGAGACCTTCCAGGCCCTCAGCCAGTCCAGGCAGTACGCGCTGCAGTTGGATCGTGGTGACGATAATGCCAAACGCATAGACCAACGGCAGACCGACGGCAATGCCACGGCCGATACGACTCATTAGCGGTCGTGCCAGTTTTTGTGAATGCGCTGCGCGCGAGAGACCGAATTCAGCAAAGACCTTCGCTTCCATCACCCCCCGCAGGAACAGCGGGCGCACGCTGTTGCCGCTGAAGTACATGCCACGCAGGAAGAAGGGCTCGTGGAAGGCATTCGGCCGCATCAGCGCATCCATATACTCAGTCATTCCCGCGCGCAGCGCCGCAACGCGTGATGGCAGCAGAAAGATGTCGGTCGGCGAATGCAGGTGGGCCTGCGATGCAAACAGCTCGGCGCTGGTGTCGGCGAGGTTTTGCTCGACCTGATCGAATGCCTGCATCACCCAGCCCGACTGATACATCGTGGACGGCTGATGTGGTGAGGACCAGCCCATCATGCTGTCGCGCATGCCCGGCGGCAAGACCTGAGCGAAATCGCTGAAGCCGGGCAGATCCTCGCAGCCCGAGATCACGACATAGACCGCAAAGCGCATCGCATAACGGTTTTGCGCGATCCAGATACGACGGCTGGCCGCATTGGCCTTTAAGCGCAAACGTTCACGGCCTTCCGGAGTGCGGTCGGCCAACAAGCCGGCAGGCACAGATACGATGATGGAGTCCAGCGGACGCTGGGGACGGTAGTGACCGCATAGCGAAACAAATGCTTCCCATTGCTTTTCCTGCTGATCGCCGGGAATGGCATCATCGAGTTGATCTGCGGTGAGTTCGATCACGACACCACGATCGAACACATGCCATCGGGGTGAATGAGTCGACGCTTCTATCACATCGCCGGCGAGTACACGGGATAATCCGCAGTCTTCAATAGCCAAACGAGTCGCCGAGCTGCCCTCATGCAGCATCACTACCCAGGGAATATCGTAGCGTTTGCCGTGATCCGCGATATTGCGCTCGATTTTCGCCACAGCCTCACGGAACGATGCGCGTAACTGGCCGAGGTCGAGCAAGGCACGACGCGCGCCGGCCTTCTCGCCATCGCGATCCACGCCAAAGCGCAGTGCCAACAGCAGCACAGTGACAGCGACCGCCAGCAGACTGACGATCCACACAATCGTGAGCGAGTTATCCACGATGCGCCTCGCTGGAGGTGATTTGCTTCACTTTTGCGGGAGGTGAGGGTTCCAGCGCTTTGCGAACCGGCGCCGACGTCCATAGCCAGGCGATCTGTGACAGCGCGACCAGCAGCACCATGGCGCCGATGAAGGCAAGCGTCCCGCGGCTGAAGCGGAAGAACCGAACAGGCGCGATATTGGACAAGGGATAGTGATAAGCCTGATCCGAGAGCACGCGATCAGCTTCGCGCGGCTGACCGGTGAGACCGGGTGCAAGTTCGGGCTCGCGACGATAGATCAATCTAAACAGCGCATCGCGTAGTGGCTGCAGTGCCATTGCTGCCTCGGCTCCTCGATGCCGACCTTCGAATCCTATCGAAATCGCAAACAGGTACAGGGGTGCCATCTGTGATGGCTGACCAGCGGCCTGGGCGAGCAATGCATGAATGCGACGGAAAATTTCATCACCTGCGATACTGGTGCCAAATAATCGGGTCTCGACCAGATGCTCGGTATAGCGTGAGCGACCAGACCAGTCGCGCGATAGCAGCAACTCGTCAGCAATGGCGGCCTTCAGATAGCGCAGCTCATCGACAGCGGCGCGATCTGCGGTGCTGCCGTTGCGCGAAATATCCATGGTTTGCGCATCGATCTTGCGCGCCAGCACTTCGCACGCCTCTGCAGCCGATCCACGTGCGGAGTCGGGACTGTCTTCGTCCGGCAAATTCAGGTGTTCGAAACTGTCGAGCAAGCTCAGGACTTCCGCAACGAAGTGACGAAACTGACGTAATAGCAGCGAATCAGTCGCGACATCCTGTTGCGATGCACGTGACGCGCGAGACTCGTCCAAACCGTGCGCCAAATCTCGTATCGTGATTGGTGCTGGTGTCGAGCTTGTCGAGCGTGAAGGGAGTGAGAGTTTGCCCATGGCTTGCGTCCTGTCGTGCTTCCTCAGATGCCCTGCGTGCGTATGAACAGAGTGACTGATGCCGGACGCGGCTTGCCACCGGCGCGGCCCGAAGGACCTATTACCAGACGACTGTCGGCGCGCAGTAATTCAGGGCCGGGTACGATTTCGTACAACACCACGCCGGGCAGGCCGCGCAAATGCATTTCCGGCGCGCTAGAAATGCGTGCACGCCGATAGCCCAACACGCGTTTTTCGCGTAGCTCGTTGAACACATGCGCCGGACCGATCAGTGCGGCATCCATCCAGTCTTCGATGTCACCCGAAAGCCCGCCTTTGAGGCCCACGACCATGCGTTTGCCTGCCCACTCGGGACGCAGCGCCAGCTCGAATGCGCCGTTTACCCACTCGAAGCTGACTTCTCGATAGTCCTGACTCACTTCAGACAGGTTCTCTTGCAGCTCTTTGAGCAAAGGCAGCAAGCTAAGATGAGGCTGTGCATGCACATACGCAGGCGGTGTCATCGGTAGTGCGCCCGGTCGCAGCAGTGACATCGGTCCCAGCAGGTTGCACAGTGCGAGGTACAGCGGATAGGGCGGAATGACAGCACTTTGCAAGTGGGCTTCTAGTGCGGGTAGCGCGGGCACCAGACAGGACAGACGCTGCAGCAGTGCGAGTCGCTCGCCGCGCTGTTCTGATTGCGGTACCGCAGCAGCCTGCCGAGCCACGAATGCAGCCTTGCTGCGCAGCGTGTGCATGAAGTCGCGCAGTGCATTCAACAGGCCGGGCGCGGCTTGTACATCGAGCAGTGCAGGCAGCACATCGCCGAGCTTCACCACACCATCGTCTTCCAGCACAGACGCAATCGCCATGCTCACCGATAGCGCGGGTGGCGCATCGCCAACAGACAGTGACAGATTGGGTATCAGGCGCGGAATATCGGCCGGGGCGGCGTCAGAGACTTCATCTTCGATCGGATCGGTCTTGACAGACACAAATCGTGAAGCCATCTCCGGCATTTTCATATTGCGCGATACAGGCAGCGACAACCACACCGTATTAGTACCTTCGGCCAGTGCGTCTTTGACCGGATCGAGTTTGAGCGACAGATCGGTTGCGGACGGGTCTTGCGCATCAAGCGCAATCGCGGTGCCGTCGGGCAGAATGGCTTCGAGCTCCAGGACACGCAGCAAGCCCGAGGGTAGTAGCGAGAGATCGAATTTCAGACGCTTGATGCCCCATGCGTAGGGCGTGCCGGTGAGCGTGTGCCAGCTAATCAGCGCATCAATTCGCGCCGACTCCAGCTGAAAATGCTGCGGCGAAAGCAGCATGCCTTCATGCCACTGTATACGGTCTGGACATTTCATGACAAGCCTCTGGGCAGGGTATTTAGTTTATTCATTCATTTCTCCGAGGCGACGACTGAAAAATCAGTCACGCCGAATTCCAAGTGCAGGCGGCCCTTCAGAGACTCCAGTCGTGCCAGATGAGGGCCCTCTGCGAAATAGTCTGCAAACACCAGCGCTGCAAAAACACGCCGGCCCGACCAGCGCTTACCGGGTTGCATCAGCGATTCGCCGGGCGCGATTTCCAGGCTGTCGACATCAAGCGTCTCCGGGTTGGTCTTGCGCAGACTCTCGCGTGCCGCAAACCATTCTCGTGAGCTCATAGTGCTCAGTCGCTGCGCCAGTGCTTCGTCACTGACCATCACCACATCGACCGCCAGCGGAAAGTCGCGGTTGGCACCGGCGACCACGTGCATTGACAGCGATTCCCAGTTCAGCTTGCTCCCCTGTGGTAACACCCAATTTTTCATCGAACTACAACCAGACGTTGATAGAAAGACCAGTGGTAGCAACAGATACAACGCCTGTCTGATCTGGAAGATATTTCTCAACGCATGCTGCCATGCGGCGAGTGTCACTATGCGCTTGATCATGGGCTGCCTTTCGTTGTCACACTCGCTGGCAGATTGGACGCATGCTGCGCATCACCGCGCGCTTTCGCTCGTGCTTCTTCATCTTCGTGCGCCTGACGCAGTCCGAGTTCAAAGCCGAGCATGATCAGCAGTGTCACGATCGCAAACGTACAGACGGCCATGATCACCATCAGCCGTGAAGTGAGCGAAAAACTGATCTTCATGCCACCATCACCGTCATTTGACCGGGCATCACGATCTGTATCACGCCACCGTAGCTGCACATCGCTTTCGAGCTGTTGTTCAGCGCAGGCGTGTTCGCAATCTGCACGGTAGGTGACCCGGGCGCCCAGGGCGCGCTAGTCGCGGGCACGCAGGGCATGGGCGTGAGTGCACCCAGCGCTGCGGCAGTGGCGGCAGCCACCGCAGGGTTGGCGAGCGAACTGCACATGCCGAACGAGCCGATATTCATCATTGGCACGTGGTCCTTGATGTTGGCCGATGGTGCGCCTGACATCACCCGGTTCAGCGGCAGCACGTTGAGCGTGCCGGGTGCAGCACCGAACGAGCATTGCAGCATCGCGCCCGAACAAACCAGCATGCTCATGACATCCCCCTGAACAGCTTTTCCACCCGCTCGACCAGCTTTGGTCCGGCGTCGCCGATCGCTCTGCCGTTCTGATCGAAGCGCGCTGCAGCATTCATCGCTGATCCGTGCTCAAAATCCGTGCGTTCCATCACCTGACCGTTAGGCCAGTAGCGCAGAGCGGGTCCATGCATCAGGTCGTCGCGATAGCCCACGCGCTGCACGAGGGTACCGTCCGGGCCGAGATCTTCGACGATACCGTCGAGCTTGCCTTGTTTAAAGTGCGCGCGTCGTAACAGCCGGCCTTGTGCGTAATAACACGCATCGCCATGTAACTGACCCTTTGCGAAATTCAATTCTGCAGCGACATGACCGGCGGGGTCGTAGATTACCGTGGGGCCGTGCGGTAGACCATGTTCACATTGCTGACGCATTTGTATGCGCTCGCCTTCGTAGTACTCGCTGGTACCGTGGCGCAGACCTTGCTGATAGCTCGTGCGCTGCAGCCGACGACCCTGCTGATCATAACTTTCTGCCGTACCGTGCATCGAACCGTCC
>CAZXDB010000078.1:0-10949 GCA_964639465.1 uncultured Bifidobacterium sp.
TTGGCTTGCAAGCCAAACCGCTTCGGCAGGTGCAACGCATGCGTTGCTAATTCCCTGCCTCAGACTGCGCCGGGATGACGATTTTGAGGTCATCCGCTCTTGAGACGTCATCGCGGCGCAGGCCGGGATCCAGTGTCGTTCGAATTTCAGGTCATCAGACTTTTAGCAGAATTCAACTCACTCAATCACGCCACATGCCATGCGCGCACCGCCACCACCCAGCGGCGCCGGATGGTCGGCATGGTTGTCGCCCCCCGCATGAATCATCAGGGAGCGGCCTTTTAGATCGGCGAGTTTGAGTCGGGGGGCCAGCACCGGATTGACTGCATGACCGTTGGCCGAGACGGCCAGCGCGGGCAGGTCGCCGAGGTGGCCATCGCCCCAAGGGGTGCCGTGTTTTTTGCTGCCGGTCGGGTCGAAATGGGGGCCAGCGCCCAGAGCAGGCACCATCTTGCCGTCTTTTTCCGCCGGGGCGCACGAGGGTTTTTCATGGACATGGAAGCCGTAGACGCCGGGCTGCAATCCGGACAGTTCGGGCGTGAACACGACGCCATAGCGCGACTCGCTGATGACGATGCTGCCGATCACCCGGCCACTGCCTTGTTCGTCGGCCAGATGCATGGTTACTTTGTGATCAGCGCGGACTTGGGGTGTGATCAGTGCGATGGCCAGTGGCAGCAGCAGAAAAAATCGTTTCATGGTATCCCCTTGAGGTATCGTTAGAACATCGCATAGCGGCTGTCAAAATTAAAACATAAAAATTCAGGAGACACAGAATGGCTGAACATTCGCGGTTTTTGCCCTGGGTGCTGACGGGTATGGGCGTCATTGTTTTCTTGCCGTTTTCCTGGCTGTTATCCGCCATCTGTCTGGGGCTGTTCATTCTCGGCTGGCATGACTACCGACAGAGCCGACATGCGATCCTTCGCAACTATCCTGTCGCGGGTCATCTGCGTTTCATGCTCGAATACATTCGGCCCGAGATTCGGCAGTATTTTCTCGAGAATGACGAAGAAAAACTGCCGTTCTCCCGCAATCAGCGCGCGATGGTGTACTCGCGTGCGAAAAAAATGAATGACAAGCGTGGCTTCGGCACTATCAAGGCGGTGTATGAAGCTACCAGCGAATGGATTGGTCATTCCTCCGTGCCGCGCCATGCGGATCCTAAAACTTTCCGTGTACGTATCGGCGGACCGCAATGCACGCAGCCTTACGATGCGTCGATCTTCAATATTTCTGCGATGAGTTTTGGTTCGCTCTCGCCCAATGCGATTCGCGCGCTGAATCGCGGTGCGCAGCTGGGTGGCTTTGCGCATGACACTGGCGAGGGTTCGATTTCTGCATACCACCGTGAACATGGTGGCGATCTGATCTGGGAGATCGGCTCGGGTTATTTCGGCTGTCGTACGCCGGCAGGTCGTTTTGATGCCGACAAGTTTGCCGAGCAGGCGCAGTCGCCGCAGGTGAAGATGATCGAAATCAAACTCTCGCAAGGCGCCAAGCCGGGCCATGGCGGCGTGCTGCCGGCCGCGAAAGTCACGCCCGAAATCGCTACTACGCGTGGCGTACCCTTGGGTCAGGATTGTGTGTCGCCTGCCGCGCACAGTGAATTTTCCACACCACTTGAATTGATGGGATTCATCCAGCATTTGCGTGAACGCTCGGGCGGCAAGCCAGTCGGTTTCAAGCTGTGCATCGGACAGCCCTGGGAATGGTTTGCCATGGTCAAGGCAATGCTTGAGAGTGATGTTTACCCAGATTTCATCGTGGTCGATGGCAGCGAGGGCGGCACAGGTGCGGCCCCAGTTGAATTTTCAGATCACGTGGGTATGCCCATGCGTGAAGGCCTGCGGCTGGTGCACAACACGCTGGTGGGTATTGGCAAACGCGATCTGGTGCGTATTGGTGTGTCGGGCAAGATCATTTCGGCGTTCGACATCGCACGCGCGCTCGCGCTCGGTGCCGACTGGTGCAATTCAGCGCGCGGCTTCATGTTTGCGCTCGGTTGCATTCAGTCGCGAAGCTGTCATACCGATCACTGCCCGACCGGTGTGGCCACGCAGGATCTGCATCGACAGCGCGCGCTGGTGGTCACCGACAAAGCCGAGCGTGTGAAGAATTTTCAGGCGATAACCGTCGAGGTATTGGCGGAACTGGTCGGTGCGGCGGGACTGGAGCGACCGGGTGACATCACGGCCGATCACATCATGGTGCGCAACGCATCGAACACGGCGGTACCGCTATCGTCACTGCTGCCAACGGTGCCTGCGGGCGCGTTATTGGATGAGGCACAGCTGGGTTCGTTACCTGAGCCGTTTTGCAGTCAGTGGACGTCGGCCAAGGCGGTGAGTTTTGAGCGCCGGGCCCATTAAGACGAACAAAGCCACACACGTTTGAGGTTTGGAAAATTGGGCCCAGTCCTTGATTGATCAAGGCCCGCATCGTGCAGCGGTGCTGGCTCGCCACAAAATGCGGATTGATTCAGCGCTTCCCGAAATCAGAGATCGACGTTCGTCAGGCGCGCGTGACGCTGCTCGGCAGTTTCTTCCACGGGCGGCTCGAACCATCGATACAGCACCGGCAGCACGACCAGCGTGAGCAGAGTCGAGGTAATCAGGCCACCGATCACGACGATTGCCAAGGGTCTTTGCACTTCGGAACCAGGTCCGGTGGCGAAGAGGAAGGGCACAAGACCTAGCAAGGCAACGGTGGCCGTCATCATCACCGGACGAAAACGCTGCTTGCATCCTTCGCGTACCGCCTCAGCTTGCGCCATGCCTTCTTCGCGTAGCTGACGTATGAAGTTGATCAGCACCACACCATTCAAGACCGCAATACCCCAGAGTGCAATAAATCCTACCGAGGCCGGTACGGACAGATATTCGCCGGTCAGTGCCAACCCGAAAATACCGCCAATCGACGCAAACGGCAGGACCATGATGATCAGTCCGGCCAGTCGGACGGAATTGAACATCAGGAACAGCAGGAAGTAGATCGCAACAACCGTTAGCGGCACGATGACCATCAGCGTGGCCATCGCTCGCTCCATGTTTTCGAACTGTCCACCCCAGGAGAAATAATAGCCCTCGGGTAGTTTGACTTTCTGTTCGACGCGCTGCTGCACTTCGGCAACAAATCCCCCGAGGTCGCGATCCGCCACATTGGCACCCACCACCACACGGCGTTTACCTGATTCACGGTTGACGGTGGGCGGGCTGTCGACCAGATGGACGGTGGCCACGTTGTCGAGCGGGATCATCACATTGTCTGTGGTGCGCAGCATGGTGTCGCGGATCACCTCGATCGTGTTTCGGTAAGACTCCGGGTAGCGAAGCAGAATGCCGTAGCGTCGTTCGCCTTCGTATAACTGGCTGACTTCACTGCCACCGATCGCTGTTTCGATGATGCTGTGAATGTCCGATACATTGATGCCGTAACGCGCAATGGCACGACGGTCGATATCGATCGTCAGTGTTTGTTGTCCGGATAAACGGTCCACACGGATGTCACGTGCGCCGGGTACTTCCTTGACGACACGCGCAACTTCCTCGGAGAGTCTTTTCAGTTCACCCAGATCGTCACCAAAAATCTTGATAGCCAGCTGCGAGCGCACACCGGTCAGCATTTCATCGACGCGCTGAGAAATCGGCTGGTTCATCACGATCTGCACACCCGCCATACCTGAGAGCGCCTTGCGGATGTCTTCTTCGATCTCGGCTTGGGTGCGGTCGGTTTCCGGGTCGAGCGAGACGATGGGGTTGGATTCGTTGGGACCGGTCGGGTCGGCAGGCGACTCGCCACGACCCAATACCGAGACCGCCATACGTACACCGGGAATCTCGCTGACGATTTTCATGGCTTCGGTATCGATCTTGATTGCTTCGTCCAGCGAAATACTGGGCATGCGGATGATGGAAGGCGTGATGGAGCCTTCTTTCATGATCGGTATGAAGCTCTTACCTAGGAGGGGAACTATCATCACCGAGGCGATCAACAATGCCACGGCAGCAGCAACGGTTTTCTTCTCTGCGCCGAGCGCGACATGAAGCAGACGCAGGTAGTGCCGCTTCATCCAGGCAATCGGGCGAGTGTCATGGTCTGAGCCACCCCGCAGCAGGTAAAAACACAGCGCCGGCGAGAGCAGCAGCGACACTGCGAGCGAGACCGCTAGGGCAATGGCAATGGTCAGCGCCAGCGGTGAAAACATTTTGCCTTCCATGCCCGTCAAGGTCATCAGTGGCAGAAACACCAGAATGATGATGGAGATGCCATAGATCGTCGGCTTGGCCACTTCCAGTGTCGCATCGCGCACGATACCGAGTCGTTTCTCAGGTGGCGCCGTGCCCAATTTATGAAACACGTTTTCAACGACGACAACGGTCGCATCAACCATCAGACCAATCGCAATGGCGAGCCCACCCAGTGACATCAAGTTTGCCGACAAGCCAATTTTGTTCATGATCATGAACGTGATCAGTGGGGTAATGATCAGGGTCGCGACCACCACTAGACTGGAGCGTATGTCGCCCAGAAAGATCAGCAGCACGATCACCACCAGAATTACACCTTCGGCCAGAACCTTGCCCACCATCCAGAGCGAGGCATCGACCAGTTCAGTGCGGTCATAGAAAGGCACCACTTGCAGGCCTGAAGGCAGCATGCCTTTGCTGTTGATTTCTTCGACACGCTCTTTAATGCGAGTGACAATTTCTTTGGCATTGCCGCCGCGGAGCATCATCACGATGCCGCCCGCCGATTCAGTGACGCCATTTTTGACCAGCGCGCCTTGTCGCAGCGCGGCGCCAATTCTGACTTCGCTCACATCGCGCACGAAGACGGGTATGCCGCGTTCCTCCTTCAACACGATGTTGCCGATGTCTTCCACCGTACGTGTGAGGCCGACACCACGGATCAAATATTGTTCCGGTCCCTGTGCGAGGATGCCACCACCTGAGTTGGCATTGTTTTTGGAGATCGCACTGTGCACGTCTTCAAGTGACAACTGATAGTGACGCAGGCGATCTGGATTGACCAGTACCTGGTACTGTCTTTCGAGTCCGCCAATCGAGCTTATTTCAGCCACGCCAGGAATTGAGCGCAGCATCGGCCGCACAATCCAGTCCTGCACGGTACGGCGATCCATAAGCTCAGTGTCGGAGAGCTTTTGGTTGCCGTCCTTCGGGTGATCGATGGTGTATTGGAAGACCTCGCCCAAGCCCGTAGAGACCGGGCCGAGTACCGGGGTGATCCCGTCGGGCAGACGTGGATTGACCTCGATCAGTCGCTCCATCACCAGTTGGCGGGCGAAATAGACGTCGGTTGTGTCGGTGAACACGAGGGTGATGATCGACAGCCCATTGCGATTGAGTGAGCGCATGTCGGTCATACCGGGCAGGCCGGTCATGCCGATTTCCAGCGGAACGGTGACAAACCGCTCGACCTCCTCGGGCGTACGGCCAGGCGCTTCCGTCGCGATCTGTACCTGTACGTTGGTGACATCCGGGAAGGCGTCGACCGATAACTTCATCGTCGAGCGCACGCCGAAACCGACCAGGGCCAAGGCAATCACGACCATGATCAGGCGCGCGTTAAGCGCCTCGCGAATCAGACCATTGATCATGGCCTTACTCCAGTTCTGCGCGTTTGCGCTGGCTGTTCAGATGAAAGCTGCCATCGACCACGATGGGGGTACCGACATCAATGCCGCTGCGCACAGGCCGCAATTCACCAGCGGCCATATCGAGTTTGACTTCAGTCAGGCGATACCGGTTTTCCGCTACCTTAACGAAGACATAGTCTTTATCGTTCTCGCGTACAACAGCCGCCGCAGGCACCGCCAACTGCTCGACAAACAGCCCATTGAGACGCAGGGTCGCCAGCATTTGTGGTTTGAGTTCAAATTTGGGATTGTCGACCTCGGTACGAATGGGTACCGTGCGCGTGTCGGGTTGTACGGTGTCGCTGATGTACACGATCCGGCCTTTGAGAATTCGTCCACCCAGTGCCGCGACTTCCACTTCGACGCGTTGATGCATTTGGACCGAGTTGGCATCCTGTTCAGGCAGCGCACCCACCACCCAGACATTCGACAAATCAGCAACGGTGAACAGCGGATCGCCCGGTTGCGCGACCTGGCCCTGGCTGACTTTTCGTTCAATGACGATGCCGGTGCGTGTTGCGGTGATCGGTACTTCGGAAGCCAGCGCACCGGTCTCACGCAGTTTTTCAATGGATGAGGACGACATGCCGATCAGACGCAACTGATCGCTGGCGGCGCGCAGTTCAGCGCGCGCGACCGACAGTTCAACTTCACGACGCTGCAATTCAGCACCGCCAATCACATCGGCCAGCACCAGTTGCTGCGCACGTTCGACGGAGCGTTCGGCTAATTTGGTGCTCGACACCGCGCGCAGGAAAGCCAGTTGAGCGTTGGTTAGCTCAGGGCTGGCCAGACGGGCCAACGTTTGACCTGCTTTGACGCGGTCACCGACCTCAGCCATCACCTGCACCACGCGGCCCGACACTGACGCACCGATACGTGTGGTGCGGTGCTCGTTGGCCTCAATGCGCCCGGCCACTTTTTGGGTAATCGCGATACTAGCCATCTGAGCCGATTCGACGCGGAACTGTTTTCCCATTTCTGGTGTCAGTTCGACTTCCATGGGATCGGTTTGTTTTTGCGCAGCAGGCATGACAGGCTTCTTCTCAGCTTCGTCCTTGCCGCATCCGGAGAGGAGCAGCACGAAGCTGCAGAGCGTCAGTGCGGCAATATGGTGAGCGTTTTTGGCGGTCATGGTGGCGTTAAGGCAAAAGGATATGAATGCGATGTTTACTGGTTCGGACTGGCATAGCGACCAGCGAGTACGTCGAGATCGATCAGAGATGCCTGCAACTGATAGCGCGCCAGCAGCAGGTCTTGGCGTACCGCACGCAAGACGCGTTGCGCATCCAGTACTTCCAGAATGCCGCGTTCGCCAAAACGATAAGCAGCCTGCGCAACCCGCAGGGCAGCTTCGGCATCACGCATGGCACCCTCGGACAGGGCCTTGATGCGAACCCGCGCGATCTCGACAGACTTCCAGGACAGTTCGAGTTGTTGTATCAGTTCGGCCCGACGACCCTCAAGCCGGGCAATGGTGCGCTCGCGCTCGGCGATGGCTTCAGCGCGCGGACCACGACGTTGGTCGAAGAGAGGTACCTGAACTGAAACGCCCAGGACATCCTGCCGGACATCAGGTTCACGTATTTGCGACAGACGCAGTTCAAGACCAGGCAAACGGCTGGCCTGTACTTCGGCGATGCGCGATGTATTGCGCTCGAATTCGGATTCCAGCACGCGCAGTTCGGGGTTGGACTGGAGCGCCGACTTTTTCAGTTGATCGAGCTCGGGCAAGGCAATGACTTCATTCAGCTGCGCATCCAGATCCCAGACCGGGGGTAGCTGCCCTGCAGCCAGGCGGTTGAGTGAAATGGCCGCCTGCTGAATTTGCAGTCTTGCGGCTTGTTCTCGCTGCTGTGCGTTGATGATTTCTGCGTCGGATTTGATCAGCTCATAGCGGCCCGCTTCACCAGTGTCGACACGTACCTTCACGCGCTCCCGGATTTGCTCCAGCAGTCCTAATGCATCGGCCGCTGCCAGTGCTTCTTCCTTGCGCAGCAAATATTCATAGGCATGCTGTTTGACCTGACCGACCAGTTCATTGCGTGTTTGCGACAAGGATTGCAGGCTGCTTTGCTCGGCGTAGAGCGCGGTATTCACGCGCGCGCTGCGCAAATTCGGGTTTTCAATGAATTGTGACACGCCAATGCCGGTGACATTGCCGGTTTGGGCCGAGGGGCTCGGTGTACCGTTGCGCCCGGCATTGATCTCGATGCGCGGGTTGGGTAGGGCGCCCGCTGTCGTCACGCCTGCAGTGGCCACATCGACGCCACGCTGACCGGCACGCAAGGCCGGGTTATGCTGCAGGACCAGCATGACCAGATCATCGATGCTGATCATGCGGGCGGCTGTCGCGGGTGCGGCGGTTGTCTCAGCCGCCTGAGTCGCTGACGAGGCGAGAATCAACAGCAAAAGGCTGGCCCGCAAGCCTGCTGTCAGGCGAGCGGTGAATGGCGCCACATTACGGGGAAAAGGGCCGAAAGGCACCCTCATGATGCTCAGCATAGATGTACTTTCAATCAAGAAAAAACCGGCAAACACGCACGAAAAATTAGCGTTCGAATAATGTTCGTCAGTTATTTGTCAGGTTGCGGTCCGGATTATGTCAGGAAAACCAAATTCTTTCAGGGATCGATGATTTCGGCAAATACCGGCGCAGGCAATAAAAAACCCGGCAGATTGGGCTGCCGGGTCTTCGGAGTGCGTCAGAACAGCGTGCGTTGGTGAATCAGTAGTTGCGCTGGTAGTGTACGCGCCAGCTCTTGCGCTCTTCTTCATAGTTGTCGGCGTTGCTCCGGGCGTACCGCAAACCGAGGCTGTTGTACTCATTCACGTCGTACAGGAACATCGCGTGAACGCGCGTACTCTTGTAATCGTTGGACGACTTCAAGGCATTGCGATAGCGAGCGCCGACGTCCAGAGACAAACCGCCGACCAGCGGTACTTTCGCGCCTGCGTCAAACGCGTAGTGCGTGAAATGCGTCTGGTCAGAATTCAGTTTCTCGCCGAGACGGACTGAGACGTAGGGCAAAAAGAACATGCCGACGTCGTAGGATTGCTTGAGCTTGAACTCAAGGTTGTTGCTGATGGACTCGGTGCCGTCGTAGACCTTGTCCTTAGCGCTAACACCGACTTTCACGGAATATTCCGTCTTGTTCGGTGTCTTGATACCCAGCGTCAGGTTGGCGCCGATGTACTCACTGGCTATTGAGCGGTTATCCTTCTCGCTGCTTGCATCCAGCATGATGAAGGACTTGTTCCCGTCGGCCATTGCAGCACCTGACAAGGCAAGCAAGCCCCCAATGATAATTTTTTTCATTTTGCTATCTCCAGAGATGATCAATCCGTTTCCGCGAGTATAAACAAAGTATTGCTTTTGGCTAACTCAATAACGGTAATCTCAGGTATCGGCACCAGCGCGGCAAACTTTAGCGCCTGTCTCTTCAGGTGAATGGTCGGGTTGCGCAGGGATGTCGTCCGGACGGCTCAAAGACGCTAGCGGGCAAGGCAGTGCGCCGCCGGCCAGGATTGCCAACGACGCTCGCAGCCCGGCAAGATAAATACTTACCTTCGACCCCAGTACGAGCGGTTGAATGCCAGTACCTCGGCTGTTGTGACGGTGCGAGTGGGGGGCAAGGATTTTTTGACGACACGGTCCTGCGTCTGCGGTGCGAGGACGGTTTTGGTCACGCGGTTGGGTGTGCCGTAGGTGCGGACCTTGGTGTCGCTGGTCGGCATGAACAGCCGCGCAAAGTTTTCCTTCGCGCTGACGGGTGGCGTGGGGCGGGGCAGATCAAAAGGCTGGGGGGATGTCTTGACCAGCGCCAGTGCATCAGTGGCCTTGGGCTCTTTACCTTTCAGCGCGTTCATGCCTTTGAAGGCCTCAAGGTTCTGGTAGCCCATCATACCCAGTTGCCGGGCCGCATTGGCTTGCTCGGACACTGTACGGAACTTGTTGACCAAGGCAGTACGCTCCGCCGTGTTCGAGGGCAGCGGTGTCATTTGGTTGATGGTCTTGGGCAAATTGATCGTGATCGCCAGCTTATCCAGCGGGGATAAATCAGGGTTGGCAAACACCGAATCGTCTGCGCCCATCATGGCCAGCATTTCCACAGCCTTTGGCTCGAGGATGTCTCTGGCCTGGACGACGGTGGTCCCTTTGGGGAAATTATTGAGTGAAGTGATCCCGATGGCCGATAGACTGGCGAAGGCCTGCTTGTACTCCAGATATTTATCACGCGAGACCACGCCGGGATTTGTTGGATCTTCGATCAGCTTGAAGGCGTCAAAAGCCCGGGTCCCTGGCGGGAAGTCGCGCAGATCGTAAATGCCGGCACTGGACAAGGCCTTGGCCAGCAAACGGTTGGAAGCGGTCCCATAGAGTTTGTCGATCGCATTCTGCACCGAACTGCCACGAGGGAAGCGCGACAGGTCAGTGTAGCCCAGCCGGGCCAGCGTTTTGGTGCCGTTGATGGCACCAGCGAGGCGGTCGACCAGAATGCCGAATTTGGGTTCGGTGTCTTCACTGTCCCGGTGCCAATCCGTGACCATTTTGTAGGCCGCGGTCCAGCTCACCCCTTTGGGAAATCCTTTGGGTGCGGGATCGTTGGCACTCGCGTCGGGCACGAGTTTTTGCAGCTCCGGCAGGAGCAGGGCTCTAGCTTGGGCCTGACTGGGCGAGGTACCCAGTGATACGGGGATGAAGCCGCTTGCGCCGTCGATATGCATGGTGTGCTATTCCGTAGCCTTAGGGCATCGGGTGTCTGAGTGTGATTGACACGTTGGTTCGCAAAAAACATGCCATTGCGCCGGATGCGCCTGATCAGTCGATGTGCACGATAACGACGGCAAAGCGATGCCGCATTCAGCACAAAGGCGGCAAAAGTTTGCCGCCGGGACGTCGATCGCGTCGGCTCATGCAAGCTGTCAGCCAGATCGTGAGGCGGGTTACCAGGCAAGGCCTCAGGTGACTTGTCACGCAACTCGTCAGGTAGCCCCGCCAGCAGCTTGCGCAGAGCGTGATAGCATGCGCGCTTGAAATTTTCCGGAGAAAAGCATGCAGGTTTTTGTGATCGACCCCGCAACAAAAGAGATCCACGTAGCGGACATCAGCGATGGCGAGGCCAGCGTTCGTCAACTGATTGGTTTCGACAGCATTGATTTCGACGAGATCGACGATAACGGCGACCGCCTGTATTTCGACGAATCCTGCTTCATTCGTCACGGCGCAGAGGTGGCACGCTTCCGTGTGGATTCACTGGCCCCGGTGGCTGGCAAGGGTGTGATTAGT
>CAZXDB010000079.1:0-3937 GCA_964639465.1 uncultured Bifidobacterium sp.
CAGGCTTTGTAAATGGCGGTGGTGAAGGTATCGACATTGAAAATCGCCACCGTACCAAAATCAGCCAGCATTTCCATCAGCGCCAGCGTGATGCCTGCTGCCCACCAAGGGCGCGACATTGGCAAAGCTACTTTGAAGAAAGCAATATAGCGTGGCATGCCCAGCGTTTGCGCGGCTTCCATCGCGCGACGGCCCTGCGTGATGAACGCCTGCCGAGCCAGCAGATACACATACGGATACAGCACGAGACCAAACACCAGCATCGCACCCGTGATTGAACGGATGGATGGCAGCACCGCTGAAGGGCCGAACCACTGCCGCAAGGCCGTTTGTACGATACCGCTGTAATCCAGCAGCCCGACCGTCACCGAGGCCAGCACATAGGATGGCAGGGCTAGTGGCAGCACCAGCGCCCAGGCAAAAAAACGCCGCAGAGGAAATTCGCACATCGCGGTCAGCCAGGCGAGCGATACCCCCAGAAGTGTCACCATGATGCCTACGCCCAGTGCCATCCACAGGGTGTTTTTGAGCACCGCAGGCAGGACGAAAGACCGCAAGTGTTCCCAGACTTCAGGCTGCGGCTGCAACCAGCTGCCCAGCACCACCGCCAGCGGCACCAGTGTCAGCAGCGAGAGCGCCAGCACTGACCATGCCGGTTTAGAATCGGCGTGGATCATGAGGTTTTATTTGTAGCCGGCGCGATCCATCAGTCGCGTTGCGGTTGTCTGCAACTCGCCCGCCTTGGAAACATTCAACAAGTTTTGCTTGAAGGGTCCCCATTGCTTGATGATGGAATTCGGCTTCACTTTCGGATTGGCCGGGAATTCCAGATCTTCATCCACATAAAAATTCTGCGCGGCATCCATCGACAGATACTCGATCAGCTTTTGCGCACCGGCGAGATTCTTCGCATGGCGGGTGACACCCGCACCGGAGACATTGACATGCGCGCCAGCACCCTTCTGATTAGCCCAGAACAGGGCCACCGGAAATTGCGGATCTTTGACCAGCAGACGGCCCAAGTAGTAAGTGTTCGCTATGCCCACCTGACACTGGCCGGCCGCAATGGCTTTGAGCAGCGCGGTGTCATCGGGGAAGACATCGGTGGCCAAGTTGGCGACCCAACCTTTGACGATGGCCTCGGTTTTCGCTTCACCGATTTCGCTGATCATCATTGCAATCAGCGACTGGTTATAGACCTTTTTGCTGGTCCGCAGACACAGCTTGCCTTTCCATTTTGGTTGGGCGAGATCTTCGTAGGTGGACAGTTCCGAAGGTTTGACCGACTGCGGGTTGTAGACGATCGTGCGGGCGCGCACAGACAAGCCAAACCATTGATGACCAGGATCGCGCAAATGGGCCGGAATATTCGTGGTGAGGACTGAGGACTTCAGCGGCTGCAACTGGCCCTGCTGCGCTGCCAGCCAGAGGTTGCCGGCATCCACCGTGATCAGCACATCGGCCGGTGTGCTGGGACCTTCGGCCTGTAGTCGCGCCAGCAAGGCGCCCTCGTTAGCAGTCAGCAGCCTGATTTCAGTGCCGGTTTCCTTGGTGTAACGGTCCAGCAGCGGCTTAAGCAATTGCTCATTGCGTGCGGAGTAAACAGTGACCGTGTCGGCCAGCACATGGCCGGAGAAGGCTGTCAGCGACAGCATCAGTGCGCCGAGGACGCGACAAGATGATTTCATGATGAGCGAACCCATGAGGCTAAAGAAGAGAACACAAAGTGTACATCAAATGAGAATTATTCTCAATTGTAAGCCGCCATACCCGCTTTGATGCGTCGCCGTTACGTAGAAAGCGCGTTAGAAGCGCAAAGCAGTGGATAAGACCCCTCTTGGTTGTGCCAGACGGCACAATCATTTTTTTTGATGTCGCCTACGCCCGCACCATGGGGCAGTACGTTGCTAGGCCGCAAAATGTGACTTTACAAGCGTATCCCTAAAAAAAAGCGCCGCCCTTGCGGACAGCGCATTTTTCTGCAGAGCCTGATTTGACCTGATTGATTCCAGCGAGGGCATAGACCCAATGCATTCAACAGCAATTCAGGCAATCATGGTCAAACGCATTGGAGCACGGTTTATTCCAGCGCCAATATGTACTCAGCAATCTTCCGTGCATCAGCTTTCGATATTGACTGCGGCGGCATGATGTCCTCGCCCCAAACACCGGTTCCACCTGCCTTGATCTTTGCAGACAATTTGTCGAGCGCGGTGGTATCGCCGGCGTATTTGGCTGCGACTTCTTTCAACGTTGGACCGTACTTTCTTTTGTCAATCATGTGACAAGCCGTACAGTTGTTTCGCTGAAGCATAATTTTGAGTTGTTCGGTGTCTGCGAGCGCGACTTTCGCAGAACATGCCAGAGAAATGAAAAGAACGACTGCGCTAAAGCGTTGCATCAATTGCCTCCCACTTGGTGGGTAAGTTAAAAATTTAGCCGGTCTGCACTCTGGACGTTCTATCGTCTCAGCAGAGGCACAGAGGGACTACGGAGATTTCTTGATTCTGTATCGGCGATATTCAGCAGACCACAAAAAACGCGCTGCCTACCGGCAGCGCGTTTCTGGGTCACATCTGCTTAGTTCGCAGGCGTAACCTTGTAGATCATGCCGCTAGCCTCGTCGGCCACATACAGGTTGCCCTGGTGGTCGAGCGACAGGTGACGGAAACGACCTGCAAAGGTTGGCCAGAGCAGTTCTTCACGCTTAGCCGACTTGCCATCCTTGGAGATGTCGAGGATGTCGATACGGTTACCCGTTGGCGTGCCGTGGATACCGATACCGGCGTAACCCACTGCCAGACGGCCTTCCCAGTTTTTCCACTGCTTGCCAACCAGCCAGACGCTGCCGCACATACCTTGGGACAAACCGTTGTTGTTCCATGCGGGCTTCATTGCGTTTGGATAGGCTTTCAGGTCCGTCATGGGCATGAACTTTGCCCGGTCTTTAGGAGCCATTGCGCCCATCTGATTTGGCGAGTAACCGCAGTAGCCATCTGGACAGGCTGGACGACCGTTCACGTTGTCACGTGGATCCCAGCCGCCGTTGCCACCATTGACCAGCTTGGTGACTTCGTCGCTGTGCCATGGGCCATTTTCCGATGCATATGGCTCATTGGTACCAGGACGGAAGCTGATGCCCTGCGGATTACGATGGCCGTAGGTGAAAACACGTGCATCGAAACCTGCTGGTGGCTTGTTGCCTGGTGCTGCTTTGCCGTCGCGGTCAACGCGAAGGATTTTGCCGCGCAGTTCGGTTGGGCTTTGAGGGCCAGCACCGTTGTGGTTGTCACCAACGGTTACGTATAGGAAACCATCTGCTGGGCTAAAGCGGATACGACCGCCGTTGTGTGCGCCTGGGCCGCCGAATGGGTGATTAGATTTCAACGGCTTGTAACCGATGTCGTTGATGATTTCCGTGATGTCGGAAACGTCGGACATCGACGAGTCCACTTTCATGCGCATCACGATGTTGTTGTATCCGCCGTAGGTGCGGTTATCACCTTTCGAGCTGGAGTAAAGATAGACGTAGCGGTTCGAATCGAAATCAGGGTCAATAGCGACACCCTGAACACCGGCTTGTCCATCGCAGAACAGGTCGTCCTTGGTTTGGGCGAATCCACTCGATCCACCCACGCCGAGCAACTGTTTCACGTCACCGGATGGCATTCTTACCGACAGGCCTTTGCACTTTTCTGTGAAGAACATCGTGCCATCCTTGAGGAAGGCCATGTCCCAGGGTGATTCTGCCTGTTGGAAATTCTCCGCTTGGACCTTCACTGCGGAAGCTGAGCCTGCAGCAAGCAAGCCTGCGAGGGCCAACGCAGTTGGAAGATAAGATACGACGGCTTTTTTCATTTCGTCTCCTGATTGAGTGGGTGGGGCAACCTTGCATTGCGCGTTTCTTCGCCGCTGGCGTTTCCCAAATTTAAAACAT
>CAZXDB010000079.1:4037-10840 GCA_964639465.1 uncultured Bifidobacterium sp.
GCAATGCCTGACATCAGATGGACTTCATTCATGTCACCGAGGTGACCGATACGGAACAGCTTGCCTGCGACTTTGGACAGACCGGCACCCAGCGACACGTTGTAACGCTTGTAGGCGCGGGCAATCACATCAGCGCCGTTGAAACCTTCGGGGACCATGACGGCCGACACGGTGTCGGAGTACCACTTGGGCTCAGACGCGCACAGCTTCATGCCCCAACCTTGAGTTATCGCAGCGCGAGCACCTTCGGCGAGGTAATGATGACGAGCGATGATGTTATCGAGACCTTCTTCTTCGATCATCTTCAGTGATTCGATCAAACCGTACATCAGAGACAGCGCTGGTGTGTATGGAAAATAGCCGGTCTGGTTGGAGGCCAGCATGTCTTGCAAATCAAAATAGGCGCGCGGCAGTTTGGCCTGTGCATGCATATCGAGCGCTTTCTGGCTTGCGCACAGAATGCCCAGACCAGCGGGCAGCATCAGGCCTTTTTGCGAACCGGACACCGCCATGTCAACGCCCCAGTCATCAAAGCGGAAATCAATCGAGCCCAGCGAAGACACGGCATCGACAAACAGCAGTGCCGGGTGTTTTGCATCATTGAGGACTTGCCGAACGGCGCCGATATCGGACGTCACGCCCGTGGCGGTTTCGTTATGGCAGGCCAGAACGGCCTTGATCTGATGCTGGGTATCTTTGCGCAGAATCTCAGCGTACTGCTCCAGCGGCACACCGGTGCCCCACTCAGCATCGACGATCTGTACATCGAGTCCGAATTTTTCGCACATCGCAATCCACAGATGACTGAACTGACCAAAACGCGCCGCGAGTACTTTGTCACCAGGCGAGAGTGTGTTGGCGATTGCGGCTTCCCAGCAACCGGTGCCGGACGAAGGAAACACAAAAGGCGTGCCACGCTCAGTGCGGAACACTTTTTTCAGACCCGGAAGAATGGTGCGGGTCAGCGTCGGAAACGCTGGCGAACGATGGTCTTCCATCGATACCATCATCGCGCGCAACACGCGATCGGGCACGTTGGTAGGACCGGGTACAAACAAAAAGTTACGACCAGCCATCTCTATCTCCTGGAATTGATAAATTTTGGAGTTTCACGGGCGATCTGTGTCGCCCTTTCGATACTTGTAAATATTGGGGGTCTGAAATCGACCCATCAGCAGATACACCGCAGGACTTGCGCAACGTGAAGCAAACGTATGTCGTTACCCGCTTGGGACAAGTAGCCTTGGCGCAATTTATACCATCTGGGCGATAACTGTACTGATGAGTTCAAGTAAGGAAAAATAAATATTTCTTTACTTTAAGTTCAGATTTTCTGAACTATCATTAACGAAGCGACGACTTCCGTGAAAAACCTGACAAAACCTCGGCTTCAGGGCTTATCGAATCAGCAAGACCCGTTTAGTCGATAACGCGAATCAGCCGACGGCCGAGATTTTCACCCCGGTAGAGCCCGGCAATCGCGTCCGGCGCGTATTCGATACCGTCCAGGATGTCTTCCTCATACTGAATCAGTCCCTGCCGGACCCAGTCAGCCAGATCCACCCGTGCGGCCGCGTAATGATCCCGGTGATCAAGAATGACAAAACCTTGCATGCGCGCCCGTTTGACCAACAAGGTCCGCTCCACCCGCGGGCCAAGCGGCACGGGACTCCAATTGGCGATGGAAGCTGTGCCGCAAATAATGACGCGCGCTCCGACATTCAGATGCGCCATCACCGCATCGCTAATACCACCGGAGGTATTGTCGAAATAGACGTCCACACCCTTCGGGCAAGCAGCGGACAGCTGCTCGGTGAAATCATCACGTTTGTAATCGATCGCACTGTCGTACTGAAAACGATCGATACACAAGCGCCGTTTACGCTCGCCACCGGTGATCGCGACCGTGCGACAGCCCTGTATGCGCGCGATCTGACCCACGCAGGAACCGACCGCGCCGGCCCCCGTGGAAACGAGCACCGTCTCGCCGGAGCGCGGTTCGCCAATACGCATCAGCCCGTAGTGAGCGGTGATGCCATTAATACCCAGCACGCCCAACGAGGTGGATAAGGGCAAGTCGGCCTGATCAACGCGATAATCAATCACGCTCACATCAACCGCCGCATAATCCTGCCAGCCAAACATGCCCGTCACCCGGGAGCCGACTGGCCATTGCGGATCTTGCGATTCGATGATTTCACCCGCCGCGAAAGAGCGCATCACTTCACCGATGGCCACCGGTTGCGAATAATTAGCCACCGCATTCACCCAGCCACGCATGGCCGGCTCCACGGCGAGAAAGTGATTGCGAATCAGCACCTGACCCGGTGCCGGTCGCGGCACCTCTGTTTGCACGATACGGAAGTGTTCGGCCTGGGGGATACCCTCGGGACGGCTGGAAAGAATGACCTGACGATTGATAGCAGCGCTCATAGTTTTATTATTGATTATTCAGTTTTTAAGACAATGAAATGACAGCTCGATGCAGAAGGTAACAGAGAAATGGCGGACGACTCGCCGCCGGCTGCCCGAGTCCCGGATGATAAGATCGAGGCAGCGGCGATGAAGACATTCGAACCGATCGCGTCGAACAAGACCGGCCGCACAACACGCACAACAACACATCAGAGGCAAGCTCATGGATCATCAACGCGTCGCACTGGTTACCGGCGGCGGCACCGGTATCGGCAAAGCCGCAGCAAAAGCCTTACTGCAGGCCGGCTATCAGGTCGTAATTACCGGCCGCAACATCGACAAGCTCGAGGCTGCACTGAAGGATATCGGCGGTACTCAAGTCAATACGCTGGCGGTGGCATCCGATGTCGGCGATCCTGACAGCGTGAAACTGCTGTTCGCCCGCCTGAAAGAAAAATTCGGCCGCCTTGATGTGCTCTTCAATAATGCGGGTACCGCCTCGCCGCCGGTACCGATGGAAGAGCTCAGCTATGCGCAGTGGATGAATGTGGTGAACGCCAACCTGACCGGTTCTTTTTTATGCGCGCAGGAAGCGATGCGCATGATGAAATCGCAATCGCCCAAGGGTGGGCGGATCATCAACAATGGCTCGATTTCCGCGAATACCCCGCGGCCTTTCTCGGCGCCCTACACCGCCACCAAGCACGCCATCACCGGGCTGACGAAATCGATTGCACTCGACGGTCGTGCCGATCGGATTGCCTGCAGCCAGATCGATATTGGCAATGCGGCGACTGAAATGACGCAAGTCATCAGCACCGGCGTGATTCAGGCCGATGGAACACTCAAAGCAGAACCGACGATGAATGTCGACCACGTGGGACAGGCAGTGGTGCAGATCGCTAACCTGCCGCTGGAGAGCAATATCCTGTTCATGACCATCATGGCCACGACCATGCCCTATGTCGGGCGCGGCTGATCAGACCAGCGACGCGCCGCGCATTGCCAGACCGACCAGTGCGCCGAACCACAAACCGGCCAGCGCCACAAAAGCGATCCCGAAGCCCATGCCACGACGTACAGGATCGGCCAGATACGCTTGCGCATACCATGCACGACCCAAAAGCCAGATGATGCCCATCACAAATGCACCGATCTCGCCATTGAAGATCGCGTAAATCCAGAGCGACGGCAGCATGAGTGCTGCTGTCTCAAGCGTATTCATTTGCACGCGATACGCCCGGTCAAACATTTCATGGCCGGAAGCGGCGGGAGCCTTGATTTCATATTTCACCCGCGCCTTGCCAACGATGACGGACGTGATGAACATCAGGAGGACGACGAGGAGCGTGATCAGCGAGGTCAGTGGGTAGGCGGTCATAAAAAATCAATTCATGAGAAAAATTTACTGGCTATTGCAGACGGCTTTCATGAGTTCATCGTCGGGCGTATCCGGCATGACCTCCAGCCACTGGCCGACGGCAGTCTGCTCGCTGACCAGGAATCCTTCACCCATGGCGCCCGACATTTTGTGGGTGCTGAGTACACGACGCAGGTGTTTGCGGCAGCTGAATTCCGTCGGATACAGCACCGAGCGATAAGACTGACCTGATGCATCCATCGCCGGGCTTTTAAGGTCCTGCATGTCCCAGATATACGCCGTACCGCTCATATTCACCATACGGAGTTTGTCGTAATACCGAAAGGCATCATCATTTTGTGCATAGCGAACCCAGCTGTTGGCCAGGGCAGGCACAGCGCTCAGACAGAGGCACAAACAAATCCATTTTTTCATGATGCGCGGGAACGATGGCAGTTAACCGGGCGTATTGTCGCAGAAGGCGGCCTGGCTGGCATGGCATGAACGACCCGACGTCGGTCGCGGCAGATACTGCGAGCTATGTCCCCGCATGTAATCTGGCACACTTAACACTTTACCGAAATGGAGACTCGATCATGAGCAAAAAGACAAGCTTGGGATGGTTGTGGCGAACCGCGCTGCTGACGGCGGCCCTCGGTATCAGCCTCGGCAGTATCGTTCCTGCCAGAGCGCATGATGTCGGGGTCTTGCTGGATACGGTGATACAGGCACAGCATCGTTCCGATGAACACCGCGCTCGCGACAAATACCGCCATCCGAAAGAGACCCTGCAATTCTTCGGGCTGCGCCCTGATATGGCCGTCGTGGAAATTTCTCCTGCAAACGGATGGTATACCGAGGTCATTGCGCCACTGGTAAAAAAACAGGGACAGTTTTACGCCGCCGTGCCCGCGCTCAGGAATGAGATGCCCGAAGCGATGAAACGCCGCGATGCCGCTTATCGAGAGATGCTGACAGCGTCACCCGAGCTGTACGGCAAACCAGTCATCAACAGCTATGACGCCGCCGCACCCGTCTTTGCACCCGAAGCCTCGGTGGACATGGTGCTGACCTTTCGGAATGTGCACAACTGGGCCAAAGCAGGTCACACACAGGCAATGTTCAGTGGCTTTTATCAGGCCCTGAAACCGGGCGGTGTGCTCGGCGTGGTGGAACATCGCGCAAAGCCGGATACCCCCCTGGCCAAACAAATCGAATCCGGCTACATGACTGAGCAATTCGTGATTGAGGTAGCGACCGCGGCTGGCTTCAGGCTCGACCGAAGCGCCGAGGTCAACAGCAACCCACTGGATACAAAAGACCACCCCGGTGGTGTGTGGAACCTGCCACCCAATCTGCGGGGCGTGGCCGATAGCGACAAGCCCAGATATCGTGCCATCGGCGAATCGGACCGGATGACGCTGCGTTTTGTCAAACCCTGAACCAGACACTGCAACTGGCAGCGGTACTCGAAGTGATTTTTTTACGCGGATAAGCCGTGACGCTGTCGCAGTACATTGCTGGCAGCGGCAATCACTTTTAATTTTTCTTCGGCGATCTGCTCGGAAGCGAGCGGATTGTCGGCGAAGGTTGCAAACCCGCAGTCGGGCGTAAACAAGACCCGATCTTTTCCAAAGAGCTGAATCGCGCGCTCCCCTTTACTCAGCACTTCTTCCAGATTTTCGATGTGCGCATGCTTCTGATTGCAGACACCGACACCGATACGTATGTCGTCCGGGATCGCACGCAGAATTTCCATCTCACCCGAACGCGGCGTGCACAGCTCCAGCAACAAGCTGCCGACCTGTAAACCAGACAATGTTTCGATCAGGGGCGTGTAATCGCCGGACAGTGCGGCACTCTCATCAGGCGTCCAGTTGCCGCGACACATATGCAGTGCGATGCGCTCTCTCGGGAAGCCGGCCACCACTGCATTGATCAGCTCGCGCGCGAAACCCAGCTCTGCGGGAATTTCATTTTTTTCAGACAGCGCGCCGCACATGAAACTGCGCTTTGACACCGACCCGGAGTAAACCACCTCGGAGAGAACCGGTTCGTCGAACTGAACCAGCGCCACCCCGGCAGCCAGCAAGTGAGCCAGCTCTTCACGCAGCACCCGAACGATGTCGGTGGCCAGCGTTTCCCGGTTGGCATAGGCACGATCCGAAACACACTCGAGCCACATCGTGCGCGTGAGAAGATACGGCCCGGGCAAGGCGATCTTGACCGGCTTGTTGGTCAGGCTTTTGACAAAGTCCACCTCGTGCACCGCCAGCGGCTTGCTGCGCCCCAGCGGGCCAAAAACCGCCGGATGCCGGACCTCAGCCGCGGGCACATCCAGCGCCCTCAGTTCGCGTGCAAATTCTTCCGGATCATCCACCAGAGGCAGCAAATCGGTGAGTGGAATCAGCTGGCAGTTGTCGAGAATGCCGCCGACAAAACTGGCATAGCTGTCACGGCGCTGTTCACCGTCGGTCACCACATCCACGCCAGCGCGCAGCTGCGCCGCGACAGAAAGTCGCACCGCATCGTCGGCAGTCGCCTGAAACGCCACTGCGTCCAGACGCGATTCCATGTGGTCGTGCATGGCCTGAAGCATCCAGCGGGGACGGGGCCAGCTACCAATGCCCATGACTGACAACGGTGCGATGGCGGGTGCCGCGGCCGGCGCGGGCAGCTCGGTCGGGATCGACACCTTGACCGGTTCGGTCAGCAAAGTCACTGACGGTGCCGATGTCACACCTGTTGCGCCGGCCGCACCTGTAACGACAGGCGCGCGCTCAGAAAATTTTCCCTTGGCGACCAGAAAACTCCGTTGCTTGTCTTGCTTAGTCCAGGACAGCAGCTCATTACCGGTCAGCCGGCACCAGGCAGGCAGATCTTCGTCAACTGAGATCTCAGACGAGCGTATCTCCAGCAAGCCACCTCGGGGCAGAGGATCAATGTGCTTGCGGATCAGCAGCAGCAAGCCATTGCCGCAGTCAAGATCGCCACCGTCAAAACTGACGTCGGGCTGATGGCTATGGGA
>CAZXDB010000080.1:0-10169 GCA_964639465.1 uncultured Bifidobacterium sp.
GATTGTTCTCGACCAGAATTTGCACGGCTTCCAGCGCGCGCTTGGCCGTATCCTGTGGTACCGCGACGGTACCGTCCGGCAGAATGGTGTCGCCATGGCCAGCGTCGGAGGCATCTGTCGCTGCCGTGGCTGCAGCCGCTTCTTCGGCGCTGAGTGCCGGCGGGGGTGGTGCTGGGGTAAAGCCGTCGCTCGCTGGGGCAGCAGTGGCCTGTTCTTCTTTGGCGTCGTCGCTCATTGTCCTATCCGTTTCCCAAGTCTTTTGACAGCGTCTTCCAGTACGTCCAGTTGCGCGCTTACTTTAGAGTTCATCGCACCCAGGTTTTGCAGCCGTTCTTCGAGATGTATCGATAGTGCCCAGGGCGCTGCATTTTCCTCAGTCATGAAAATCATGTCTGGCTCGGTCGGCTCTGGTGCTGCGCTTGCCGTATTCGTTTCAGCAGTGGCCCCGGCCGCCTGATCCGCATTGCCGATCGCCTCAGGTATGTTTGCCCAGTGATCCTGCAGTTTCCGCTGATCTGAGGGGCCCTCGCCATCGTCACTGCGACGCAGCAGTGGATTGCCCTCGGCATCGCGCATGTCACGAATATCAGAGGGGCCATCGCCGTTGCCTGCGCCAGCCGAAATGATCTTGCCTTCAGCATCCTGCATCGCACGTGCGTCCGACGGACCATCACCGTTGCCTGCGCCAGCCGAAATGATCTTGCCTTCAGCATCCTGTGTCGCGCGTGTGTCGGACGGGCCGTTGCCATTACCTGCGCCCGCCGTTGCGGCGCCACCCTGGGCATCCTGCATTCGCCGGATGTCCGAGGCACCGTCACCGTCACGGATCGAACGCGTCTCTGCCGGTCCGCCTTCCTGATCTTTGACGGCGCGCTGATCACTCGGCCCCCTCGCAGCCCTGGCTTTCTTGCGCGCGTGTCCCTCCGCCGCCGCGACTTCCATGTGCTCGTCGGTCCGGAAGACCTGCGATTCTTCTTCAGACATGCGCTACCTTTTCAAAAACGCGAGGCAAGCTAACGACCGGCCGGCAGCAGCGCACGCTGGAGCGACTTCGCTGGCCGCAGCCAAGGGTCCGCCGGTATGCCTTGCCTGCGTGCGTAAGCCTCGGCCTCTTTCATGTTCGCGAACGGTCCCGAGAGCAGGATGTACCGAACGCCTTTGTTCTGTGTGGTGACCGCGGCAATCCGGGCGCTCGACAGCGCGCCGTACTGCGCGCGCCATTCCTGAGCCTCCGCCATCGAGCCCACCGACACGTGTTGCACGAAAATGCTACCGGCAACGGCTTGCCGGATCGTCTGATCGACACCTCGCTCCGAGCGCGGCGCAAGCGCATCGTCAACCGCTGGCCTGGTAACGGATTCTGTTACGGTCGCCACTGCGGGTGCGCTGTCAGCCGGTTTGGCTGCGTCTGCCGGTTTGACCGGCGCGGCATCCGTTGCCGTGCTGGCCGTCGCATCCGCTGTTACAGGCGGTGCGTTGTCGGTTGCGGCGTCACTCTTGTCACTGGATGAATCGGCTGTAACCGGCGGAACTGAAGTGTTTTTGTCGGTTGCCGGTGGGGTGGCAGGGGTAGTCGCCGGTGCGGATTGCGTTGCGGCCTCTGCGGCAGGCGCGCCAGGCTTACTCGCCATTTGCACCACCAGACTCATCATCCACGGGGGCAGGGTTTCTTTCAGCGTCGGGGAATTGGCCAGCATCGGCGCGAGTCGTTGCGGAAACAGCAGCGCGATGGTACCTGCGGCAACGGCCAGCAGCAGAACGACGGCCAGTGCCCAGCCAAGCAGGGTTTTGACAATGGGTGAGCGCGGCGGCGGTTCGGTAAAAATCGATTCAGAGGCCGGCGCCTGCGGTTCCTCATCTTCGGGCGCAGCCGCAGTCGCAGCCGTAGCCTGGGGCGTTGGGGTCGGCAAGTTTTTGCGGGTCCGCGCCTCAGCAAGGTGGCGCTCGAAGCTGCCCGGCTCGGCCACGAGTGCCTGGGCCGGAATGTCGGCAAAGCCGGTAGCGGCCAGAACTTTTTTGGCTTCGACTTCAAAGCCCATGCCACGCGCGACCTTCAGCAGGGCTTCACCTTCAGCACGGGTGGGTTGCTCCAGCGGCCAGCGCAGCATGCGCTGACCGAAGTTGTCGAGGCTCTTTTCATGCTGTGCAATGCCGGTCCTGTCCAGCAGCAAGACCAGCGATACATTCGCGCCCGGGAAATCCTGCACCAGCCGCGACAGCAGTTGCAGATCACGTGTGCTGATGGCCTTGGCATCATGCGCGATCAGCACACGGCGTGGTGCCGGTGATTGATCGCCGTTGCGGGCATCCTCGAGCGACAGTCCGGACAGAATTTGATTGAAGCGGTCGAGCAGGGCCTCGGTGTTCTGCGGTAGAAAGACCTCGATCTGCAGCTCAGTCATTTTGCGCAGCTTGTTGATGACCAGACGGCCGTAGTGATCCAGCACACCGTCGTGGCTGCTTGAGACCGACAGCGACAGGCTTTGCTGCTGCACTGCTCGCATCACATAATCAAAACGACGACGATCCGCAGTACGAAGGAAAATACCTTCGCTGCCGACCATGTCGTTACTCATCTCTTGCGCACTATCGGTCATGAGGTCATCTCTTCAGTTTCCAGCCGGCCGTTCGCATCGAACTGCATATTGGGTGGTACCTTGGGCTGCGGACGCTGGACTGGCGGCGCACCCGGCCGCACGCTGGCAAGGTTGAATATATACGCAATGACTTGCGCGACCGCATAGTACAGGTCTTCGGGCACCGGACGATCGACTTCGGTGGTGAAGTACAGTGCACGCGCCAGTGGCGGTGCCTGGAAAATTTCGATACCGTGCTTCTCGGCTTCTTCTCGAATCCGCGCGGCGACGGCGTCGGCACCCTTGGCCAGCAAGATAGGCGCGCTGTCACCGTTGGGGTCATAGGACAGGGCGACGGCGAAGTGCTCCGGGTTGGTGATGACAACATCGGCATCCTTGACGCTGTCGATCATGCGGGCATTGGACATCTCGCGCTGACGGCGACGGATCTGCGCCTTCACCTCCGGGCGACCCTCCATGTCTTTCATCTCGTCTTTGATTTCCTGCTTGGTCATGCGCATTTGTTTCATGTGCTGCCACTTCTGGAAGGGCACATCAATCAGCGCAATGATGATCAGCGAGCAGGCCATGATCAGCGCCGAGCGCGACAGCATGTCGCCGGCGACTTGCATGCCTGGCTCAAAAGCCATTTTACCCAGCGCGTCTAGCGTGACGATATTGTCGGACAAGACCCAAGTGACCACACCGGCGACCAGGAAAAATTTCAGCAGTGCCTTGGCCAGCTCGACTAGCGCCTTCGTGCCGAACATGCGCTTGAAGCCGTTGAGCGGATTAAGTTTGGATGCTTTGGGAGTGAGCGCTTTTACTGAAAACAGATAACCGCCGGTCGCGCCGGAAGCGGCAATCGCCACTGCCGCGGTCAGCAGAAGCAGGGGGGCAATCAGAACGAAGCTTTCGAAAATTTCATGCCCGAAAATCGCCGGCAGCAAATTAGGCGAGTGGACCAGCTTGCGATCAAAATTGAAACCGGAAGCAAAGGCCTCGGCCAGCTTGGACACCAATACACCGCCGGTGAGAAACAGAAATCCCAGCGCCGCAATCGTCACGGCTGCGGCGGGCAGTTCGGTAGAACGTGCAACCTGACCTTCGTTGCGGGCCTTCTCGAGGCGCCGCGAGGTAGGTTCTTCGGTCTTTTCTTGTGAGCTTTGCTCTGCCATGTCAGTTCACCAGACCCACGAGATCTCGCGCGTGCAGAAAAGCTTGCGTCCACAGCCAGCGCATGCGGCCGATGATACTTTCGAGCGAGATGATCAGAATAACGAAACCGGCCGCAATCGACGCCGGAAAGCCAACAGAAAAAATATTCAGACTAGGTGCAGCACGAGTGATGATACCCAGGCCGATATTGATGAACAGCAGCGAGATCATGACCGGCAGCGCAATCAGCACGGCGCCCAGAAACATCATCGAACTCCAGGCAACCACTTTGGCAAACGATGCCTGATTCAGAACCGACTGACCGATAGGCAGGGCAGTGAAGCTATCCATGATCATCGAGATCATGATGACGTGGCCACCAAAGCCGAGAAAAATCATCGTCGACAAAATCACCAGAAACTGCGATATAACCGGCACGTTACCGACGTTCGGGTCGTACATGCTGGCCATCGACAAACCCATCGAGCCGGCAATGGTCTGGCCTGCCAACACGATGGCGCCAATCGTCACTTGCAGCATCAGCCCCATCATCGCACCGATGAACAGTTGATTGACTATTTCAAAGAAGCCACTCGCACTGATCGGATCCAGCACCGGCCAGTCCACCATCGGATAAATGAAGAAAGTCAGCACCAGCGCAAGCATGATGCGTATCGGCAGCGTGAGTGCGTCGAGCGAGAAAATGGGCGCTGTCAAAAGCATGGCCGAAATGCGCAGCATCGGCCAGAGAAAAGTGTAGAAGCGCTCGACGATATCCGCGGCTAGAAGAGTCATGGCATCGTGCGGGCGCTGCCGCTTCAGGAAAAGAGCGCGGGAATGCGCTTGTAGATATCGCGGGTGTAGTCCACCAGCATGCTGAGCTGCCAGCCGCCGAAGAGCGCCAAAGCGACGCCCATGGTCACCAGCTTCGGAATGAACGACAGCGTCATTTCATTAATCGAGGTGGCTGCCTGAATCACGCCAATGAACAGACCGACACCGAGCGCAACTGCCAGCAGCGGTGCAGAGATGATCATCACGGCCCACAGGGCGCTGCGACCCAGATCGACGACAGTGGCGATTTCCATTTTTTATCCTTTTTTATGGGTCAGGGCATCGCGAAACTCGAGGCGAGCGAACCCATCAGCATGCTCCAGCCATCGACCAGCACGAACAACATCAGTTTGAAGGGCATCGAGATCATCATCGGTGAGAGCATCATCATACCCATGGACATGAGCACGCTCGAGACCACCAGATCAATCACCACGAAGGGGATGTAAATCAGAAAACCGATCGTGAACGCGCTTTTCAGTTCCGAGGTCATGAAAGCCGGCACGAGGGTGGTGAAGGGCACGGATTCCGGCCCTTCGAGTTCGACTTTGCTGCGCGCGATTTCCATGAACATCGAGATATCTTCTTCACGGGTCTGCGCCAGCATAAAACCGCGGATCGGCGCTTCGGCAGCCGCCAGTGCTTCTTCGAAGGCCATGCCCTGATTCATGTACGGCAGGATCGCGTTGTTATAGATATCCATCATCACCGGCTGCATGATGAATAAGGTCAGGAACAGCGCCAGTCCGGCCAGCACCTGATTGGGTGGTGTCTGACCCGTGCCCAGTGCCTGACGCAGAATAGAGAAGACGATGATGATGCGCACGAAGGAGGTCATCATCAGCAGCATGGATGGCAACAACGTTAGCACCGTCATCAGTGCCAACAGCTGCAGCGTCAGGCTGTAGGATTGAACGCCACCTTTGCCACTGACGACGTTTACCACGGGCAGGCCCTGCGCGAAGGCGAGTGCCGGCATCAGTGCGGGCAGCAGAAGCAGCAGAGCGATGAAAAGTCGGCGAGCCATGATCAGCCTTTGTTTTTATTTTGTGCGGACTTCAGCAGCTCGGCGAAGCGCTGGGCCAGTGGCGCGGCGTTCTCTGCGCCGGGTGCCTGAGCTGCTGCGTCAGCGGCCAGCTCTTCGGTCGACAAATAGAAACTGGCCAGCGTATTGATTTGTTGTGCAGTGATGCCGAGCAGAATATCCTGATCCTTGACGCGCACCAGAACGATTTTCTGGCGTGGCGCGAGCGACATGCTGTCGATGACGCGGATGCGACGCTGCCCCATGCCGAGCACGTTCCCGTTTTGCAGTCGCTTGAGTGTGTAGAGCAGAGCGCCAAGCAGTGCGAGGACGATGCCAAAGCTGAAAGCAAACGATAACCAGTCGGAAGCGTGCATGGCGGACTTTCTTTACAGGTTTTTCATGCGGTCGCTGGCCGGCACCACGCGTGTCAGGCGGATACCGTAGCGGTCATTCACCAGCACGACTTCACCTTGGGCCACGACCGTGTCGTTGACCAGCAAGTCCAGCGGCTCACCGGCAATGCGTTCCAGCTCGACCACGCTGCCTTGTGTCAGGCGCAGCAAGTCCCGAATTTTCATTTTCGTGCGGCCGACTTCCACCTTAATCGCTACCGAAATGTTTTGCAGCACTTCGGGGTTGATGTGGTGGTTAGGCGGCATTTCACCGGACTCGGTGACTTCGCCGTCGTTGTCTTGTTCTGTCGTTACGTCACTCATGATGCATCCTCGGTCGTTAGAGGGTTTCCGGGCTGGTGGCTTTTTCGATGCGGACCGCAACCTGCGGACCCGACATACCCACCTGAACTTCGAAAGCAGGCAGGCCGCCAATCAGCATGGTCGCCAGCTCGGGTTTTTTGAAGAATAACAAATCGCCTTCCTTGAGTTGCCGGACATGCGAGTAATCGTCGAGTACGGTGCCCAGCAGGACCTGCAACTCCAGTTGTGAATCACCGACGGCCAGCGTCAGTTCCTGGCGCCATTTCATATCGGATTCTTCGCTACCATCAGCCTGCACGCGGTTGCGCAGTAGGTCACGCAAGGGCTTGAGCGAAGCATAGGGGTAAACCAGATCCACGAAGCCTTTGACGCCGCCGACGCTTTCGGTTTCAAAACGGGTCATGATCACGAGATCATTTTCGTCGGCGATCTGAGCGAACTGCGGATTGATTTCCGAGCCGGTGTGTTCGAAGTCGACTTGTAACAGAGGTGCCCAGGCTTCTTTGAGTGAGCGGAAGAACACCTCAATGATGATTTTGATGATGCGCGATTCTGTCGGCGTAAACATACGCGTCGGTGGCAGCCAGTTGGCCGGTGTTTCACCTTCTTTGTCGCTGGCGCGTCGCTTGGGCGTACCGGGCATGCCACTGCCTGAACCGCCAAAAAAATTATCGAGCGCAGCAAACACCACGGTCGGCTCAATCGTCACCATCGAAAATCCGCGTAGCGGGTTGATGCGAATGGTGTTGACGGCCAGGGGGGCGCGCAAGTCTTTCAGGTAATCACCAAAGCGAACGATCTGGGCGCGCGACGGATTGATACGCGGGCTGGTGCGCAGCACTTCCATCAGACCGAGACGGAACAGACGCACGAAGCGCTCGTTGATCATCTCGATCGATGAGGTATTGACACCCAGCGTACTGTCTTCGCTGGCCAGATCATGCTTCTTGACCCGGGTCGTCAGATTGAAGCCGCTATCGACCGCGATGGTGCCGTCATCGATCCCGCTGGCTAAAGCCGCGAGTTCTTCCGGTGACAGCAGGTTGCTTGTATCAGCCATGGCGTCGATCGTCCCTGGATTTTATCGGGGGTTATTGGACCACAAACTCAGTGAACATCACTTCTTCGATGCCACCAAAGCCTTCGTATTTTTCCAGCAGCGAATTGATGGTCAGTCGGACTTCTTCAGCCAGCGCCTTGCGGAAATCCGCTTCACGCAAGTCCGATTCGGTCTTCTGACGCATCACATCGAGGATGCCGGCGCGCAGGGCAAGCTCATGCGTTTTGACGTTCTTGATCACGCGGTCGTCGTAGTGTGTCATGACGGTGAGCGTTACCTGCATGACCTTGCGTGAGCCGGCGACGTTGGAAAGGAGTGGCTTCTCCAGCGCATAGTAATTGAACTTCCAACGCTGATTCTCCGCGTCGGGGGTCACCAGTTCCTTTGCAGGCGTTTCAGCCTCGGGCTTGCCGTCTTTCTTGTCACCGTGGCCGTCATCCTTGTTCGGCTCGCCATGACCATCGTCTTTCTTGGCATCGCCGTGACCGTCGCCATGACCATCACCGCCCTCGAGTTTATCGAGTTGCGCATCCACCGCTTCTTTGGCGTGATCTTTTTTCGAAAAAAATCCGGTGGCCAGCAAGGTGCCGCCGACAGAGGCGCCGATCAGGAACAGGACCGCCACGACCATCAGGATAATTTTAATCAGCGGACCTTTTTTCTTCGGTTCGCCTTCGACTTGTTCTTCGGGTGCCGCAGCTTCTTCAGCCATCACATCCTCCAGCTATTAAATGCGTTCTTGTACTGCAATCAAACCAGAATATCGAGTCCGTCAGGACCTTTGCCGATACGCCGGGCTGCCATTGAGGTGGAAACCTCGCCGGCTTTGTCTGTTTCGCCCTGGCCAGCCTGGCGACCGGATCCGGAGAACGAGCGTCCGGGTGTCGGGTTTCCGCCATGTTGGCCATTTTGCCTAACGTTAACATTCATCGTAGCAACATCCATGCCCAGTTGGCTCAAAACCTCTTTCAGGCGGGGCAAGCTGTCAGCAATCAGTTCCCGCGTCAGTGCCTGACTGGCGCTGAAACTGGCTTGCAGTGCGCCATCTTTCATTTGCAGCTCAATATCGATGTTGCCCAATTCATAAGGCTTCAATGCCAGATCGACCCGCCAATCGCCGCGGGCGATCTGCGCTGCCAGTCGTTGTCCCAGCGCTTCGCCCAGCCGCTGCGACAGGCGTTCATATTGTTCCGTGCGCTGTGCCTGATCCGGACGGGGTGCGCCGCTGGTCGAAGCGGTGGATGCTGTGCTGCCTGAGTCCGTGCTCATTGGCTTGCTCTCGCCACCCGTCTGAGTGCCTTGGAGCAGCTGAGAAAGATCCTCGGGCGCCAGATCAGGTGCAATCGCCAGCGTCTCCATCACGGTGCTGGCCTCTGCGGCCAGCAGCACGGCGTTGGCGATCGGGGTAGGACCGGTGCCGGCCGCTGTGGGGGGTAGCCAGCCCGGCGCTACACGCTCGGCACGCTGGCTGGCTTGTTTCATTTCAAGGCGCCGCGTGAATTGGGCGGCTTCGGACGCTCCCAGAATCAGGCTGGCAGCCAGATTCTGGTGAGCGGATTCGGGGTGGGCCGCTGGATCGGTGGCTGCAGCCTGCACCGGCGGCGCGGCCGGCATCAGCGTGCGCAAGCCATTCAAACCAAAAAAATGACTCTGAGCCGTAGGCTGGGTTGGCAGCACGGTTTCGGCGGCTTTGCCCAGCGTCCAGCGCAGGCTGGCGCCATCACCCAGATCGAGGCCTTCGGTCCGCGCCTTGCCGTCGGCTGCCGGTTGCGACAGGACCGAGGCCATCGCCTTTTCTTCGGGCGTCAGGGCCAAAGCCAGCCGGCCGGTAGCAAGCTCCGGCGAGTCGGCCTGAATCGCGCCAAGCGGGTGCGGGCCGTCGGGTTCTGCCGACAGCCACGGATCGGCGGCCGTCGCGGCCAGCGCTGGCCCGGGTTTCTGGAAAATCATGGCCAGCGCATCTTCATCCATGCCTTGCGAGCGGGCGAATGCGTACAGGCTGTCATCACTTAAGACGGGTGTGCTGGCGGTAATGATATGTACTGTCGGTCCCAGTACCTGAGCCGCCAGTCCAACTAGCGGAGGCGAGGCTTTGCCCTCAGAGGCGGCAAGATCTTGCCCCTCGGGTTGGCTCATCATTGCGCCGAACAGGGCGCCGAATTCGCTGTCGGCACCCGGGGTTTCGGTACCCGATGCCGTGGAATGGCTGATTTTTTCAGCCTTTTTGGCATGATGAGCGGCAGACGTTGCTGAGTTGAGTACAGAGGTCATGGAGCTTTCTGTTTCCAGGTTAACCAAGGGTTTCCTGTCTCAAAGCAAAAATCGTGTCAGGCCGGAATCGGCCCGTGCTGGATGGACAATATTATATTAACGTAAAGTAACTTTTTGCAAATAGAGCGGGTTAACTAGCTTCCCATTCTTCATTGTAAAAATCATCTGGTGAACAATGAACGACGCTGGATCCCGGCCTGCGCCGGGATGACGATTTTGAGGGCCTACCGTTCTTTAAATGTCATCCCGGCGCAGGCCGGGATCCAGCGTCGTTACTTTTACGATGTGAATTAGGAGGCTGCAGGCTTTCACACGCGCTTCACATCAAATTTGGCTACGCACTTAGTAACCGGGGTGAGCCGGGGGTGAGCAGTGGGGCAAAGGCCGGGGCAGGCAAAGCAGTAAACCGGAGGGGGAAGGGGCAGAGCGGGCGCAAAAAAATCCCGGCCTGGGCCGGGGGCTCAATACGTCACTTTGGAGATTCTTGATTTGTTCAGCGCCGCAAGTTCATGGCGGGCCCGGCGACT
>CAZXDB010000080.1:10235-10789 GCA_964639465.1 uncultured Bifidobacterium sp.
GCCGGGCCGCAAAACATCAGTTGTGCGCGAAAGTGCGTGCTGCTGGCGGTACCAGTGACGGCACGACTTGCCATGCGCCGCGGATTTCGTTCATCAGGTTGTGCACTTCCTTGAGCGCTTCCAGATCGTTGTGTGCGTTCACATGGAACAGGCGACGCGTCACGTAGCTGTAGAGGTCATTGAGGTTGCGCGCGATGTCGCCACCTTTTTCAAAATCCAGCGCGCCCTGAAGGCCCACCACGATACGCCCGGCGCGAGCGAGGCTCTTGGATTTTTCGTTGATCGATCCACGTTCGATATGACCTTTGGCGGTCGCGAGACTTTCGATCAGGCCATCAAACAGCATCTGGATCAGCTGAATGTTGTCGGCACCGGCAACGCCGGTGGTTACTTTTACGTCGCCGTAGCTGGCTAGGGCACGTTCTCTCATATTCATGGTCTGTCGCTCCTGGGTGGATCATTGCGTCAGACCAGTTATCGGCAGTTGCGTCAAAGACTTGAGCGGACTTCCGTTGCGAGATAGTTCCAATCAATTAAAAACGACACGGGATCCC
>CAZXDB010000081.1:0-2677 GCA_964639465.1 uncultured Bifidobacterium sp.
CTAGCGACGCCCGAGGGCAAGGTAATGATGTATCCGCGCGGACCATTCGGCAAACATACGTATTTCGTTTACCTGAACCGGGACGGAGAGGTGGAGCGCTGGACGCAGGTGCTCGACGAGAAAAATTTTGCGCAAATCAAACCCGGCATGCGCCGGGACGAAGTGGTCGCCATCATCGGCGAATCAAAGGCAGTGTTCGGTCTGGCGCGTGATCGCGGCTACGTCTGGAATTATCGCTACATCGCACCGCATTGCTTCTGGTTTCAGATTGAATTTGCCAGCGACGATACGGTCCGATCGACGGGCTACGGGCAGCCACCGGAGTGCCGGATACCCAAACTCAGATAGCGGCCGGGTCTATAATGATTCAATTGGCCAGTCAGAACAGGAGAGGGGAACACACGATGAACACAACCCGCCAGATAATCGCCGCTATCGTGTGCGCGCTCGCCTTGCCCATTACGGCGCAGGCGGGTGACAGGCAGCACACCGAATCCGCACAACCAGTTCAGGCCGCACCAGCCGGCAAACCGCCGGTGATGGCGGACATGCCCTTCATGAAAGAGGAAGCCAAACGGCTGGCAGCGCTGATGGAGCGACTGCAGAAAGAAACCGATCCTGCGGAACGCCGAAAGATCATGGCGGAAACAACGTGCGCGCAATAGCGTTTACTTTTCGCACACCATTCTGAATCCACCCTTTGCGCCGGGATTCTTCGATACCGACTGCCATTCTCCGGGCGTGGCTACCGTACCCATTTTTTCACCGGTACCCATCTTGCCTTTGAAAACCACGTACGACAGCATGCGCGCGCTTTCATCCTTGCAGTCGTATTCTTTGTGAATTTTCATTGACAGCATGCCCTGCGGCGAAGGGGTGCGGAAGGTTTGCAATTCCCAGACTTTCCGATAGCGTCCGCCGCCCGCCATAGTATCCGTGTCGATGTACACCTCGGTGCCACGAATATTTTCAAAGACTTTCACCAGCTCGGCCTGCGCCGTCTGGGCCGCGCAGAGCAGCGGGATTACAAGCAGCAAAGACGACTTCATGGGTGCTTCTCCATCCGCAAATTCAATGAATAAGGGCGCCTCGGTCGGAATCCAGCGTACAAGCAGTTTGGCGTCAGCGGACTCAAGCGCAGCATTCGACGAACAGGCCGCAGCGGCGACGCGGTATCAGTTTTGCGGCGGGGGCACCGGGGGCGCCATGTCGTCTACAGGCGCGTCTGCTTTGCTCTCCACCTTTTCCTCTTCAGAGGGAACGGCGGTCGCCGCAGCATAAGTCGCCGGTGCGGCAGGGCTGGTCGGTGCAAAGCCTTGCGGCTTCTGGCCGACCTTGTTGATCCCACCTTGCAATGAGCCACCCTTCTTGATCTCCAGCTCCGCGTACGTGATGGAGCCCGCGATGAGGCCAGACGATTCGATCACCAGTGTCTTGTTGGCGATCGTCGTGTCCGTCACGGAGCCGGCCACTCGCACATGACTGGCGGTCGTGAGACCATTCATGGAACCATTGGATTGAATGTGGACAGTGTCGGCAGTCAGCTCGCCTTCGAGTTTGCCATCGATGCTGGCCAGACCCGGCACACGCATCGAACCTTTCATGAAAACACCTTCACCTACAAGCAGGGAACCCGGCGTGTTTGTATCGGCCATATTGTTTTTACGTGTCTGTTGAGGTTGATGGAAACCGCACTTTACTGAACACTTACGTGCACCATCATGATACAAGTTTTTCGGCTCGGAAAACGCTGATTAAAACAGCATTTTGTAGTGAGCCATCGTGTCCCCAAGCCGTCAAAGTTTGGGGGTTTGTTTATTCAGCACTTTCACAGACAATCTACGCTGCAAATTTGAAAACATTACGCTCATGATTCCTTCCCCACCCCGACTCCTCCTGTTTGCCGGCCACGCCGGCACCGGCAAGACCACGCTGGCCAAACAGGCGCTGCCCCGGCTTGCCGCCGGCACCGGACGAGACTTCTTTTTCCTGGATAAGGACACCGCTTACGGCGCGTTCAGCTCGCACATCATGGGCCTCCTGACCGGCGACCCGGCCGACCGCGACAGTCCGACCTATCTGCAGCAGCTGCGCGACCGTGAATACGGCGGCTTGCTCGATATCACCCGCGAAAACCTCGCACTCGGTCTGCAAGTGATGCTGGTCGGCCCGTTTACCCGCGAGGTCATCGCCGGTAAATTTTTCAGACCGCAGGAACTGGGCCTGCCCGCCGATACGGTCTGCCGCATTGCGTGGATCGACCTGTCCAGCGAGGAAGCTCGCCGCCGAATCGAAAACCGCGCCGACCCGCGCGACGCCTGGAAGCTGGCCCACTGGGACAGCTATCTCAAGCGCCGGGTCGACCCGCCCGACCATCCAGCGCTACAGCGATTTGATAATGCCGTGTTTGATGCAGCGGCCTTTGACGGGCTGGTGAAGCATTTGCTGAGTTAAGTGCCTCAACAAATTTGATTGTGGGGCGCGCATGGAAGCTCTGTCATCACCTCTTGGGATCAGTAAAACAAAGACACTGGATCCCACTACGGGCCACGGTTTAGCTTGCAAGCCAAACCGCTTTGGCAGGTGCAACGCATGCGTTGCTAATTCCCTGCCTCACCCTGCGCCGGGATCCAGCGTCGTTCATCGTGCACCAGATGATTTTGAAAATGAAAAATAG
>CAZXDB010000081.1:2777-7460 GCA_964639465.1 uncultured Bifidobacterium sp.
GCCGGGATCCAGCGTCGTTCATCGTGCACCAGATGATTTTGAAAATGAAAAATAGGAAGCTACCTAAAACCGTCAGTCCAGCGCTTGATACACCATCGTCTTGATCATGCGCCGGTATTGCTGACGCACCGCGCCCGGCGTCTGGGCCATCAGAATGCCGATCAGCTGCTCTTTCGGATCAACCCAGAAAAAGGTGCCACCCAGACCACCCCAGGCGTAGTCACCCTCGGAGCCATGCACACCTGCGATGCCCTGCCCCTGACGCACCATGAAGCCCAGACCGAAGGTATAACCCTGTACCCCCATCAGCAATTCGCCGGGCTGCACCGGGGTCGCGACTTTGGGCCCGAGGTGGTCGGAAGTCATCAGCGCCACCGTCGTGCGCGATAAGTAGCGCTTGCCGTCCAGCGTGCCGCCGTTCAGCAGCATCTGACAAAACCGCAGGTAGTCGTCGGCGGTTGTTGAAAGTCCGGCGCCGCCAGAATCATTACCCGTGGCGCGCGTGACATCCAGCATCACCATCATCGGCCCGCCGGTGCTTGGGTCGATTTTCAGCGGCTCGGCAAGACGTGCTACTTTCGATGCAGGCACCACAAAGTGCGTGTCTTTCATGCCCAGCGGCTGTATCAGCCGCTCATCCATCAACACACTCAGGGGCTTGTTGGTCACTGCCTCCAGCACGCGACCCAGCAGGTCGGTTGAGAGGCTGTATTCCCAGGTGCTACCCGGCTGCCAGAGCAGTGGCGCTTTAGAAAACGCATCGATTTGCTGCGATGGCGTGAGCGTGATCCATTTGGAGGCAATCTCGGTCGAAAACAATCCCGCGTCCTGATACGCCGCTTTCATCCCCGGGAAGCGAGTGAACTCGGCATAGGTCAGACCCGAGGTGTGACGCAGCAAATCATGCACCGTGATTGCTCGCGCGGCCGGCACGCGAGCGCTGTTGGCATCGGTGGGCGTAGCCAGCACTTCCATCTTCGCCATGGCGGGGAAAAATTTCGACACCGGGTCATTCAGTTGCAGGCGGCCTTCTTCGATCAGCATCATCGCCAGCACTGAAGCCATGGGCTTGGTCATCGAGTACGCGCGGAAAATCGCGTCGCGCTTCAGTGGCTTGCCCGCGCCCTTGTCCTGAAAACCCACCACCTCGGAATGCACGATCGCACCCTTGCGCGCCACTAACACCACAGCGCCAGGCATGCGATCGGCATTGATTTCGGTTTGAATGACGTCGCGCAGGCGAGCAAGACGTGTCGGCGACAAACCCTGCGATTGAGGCGAGGCCGTTGGCAAATCACCGGCGACGACGGGCAGGCTGAGGGCGAATGCCAGCGCGGCGATGAGTTGGGTTTTTTGGATTGGACGCATGAATTTTTCCCTTTTAGTGAGTTTTATTTTTTGAATATACGTCAGACACATTCGATTGATCAGATATTTCGAGGCTCGAACGCCACTGGATCCCGGCCTGCGCCCGGATGACTATCGATGATCGGATGGCATCTCAAACGTTATCCCGGCGCAGGCCGGGATCCAGCGTCTTTTGTTACTCACCCGCCGCACCAAGTGGCTAACCATGAGCATTCACCTTGCACCGGGATCAGGCTTTTATTATCTAGCCTCATCGCCCCTTCAACCACCCTCGCTGCAATTTAAGCGCTGCCACAGGTTTCTCTTTCAGCGTCAAACCAAACTGCGGCGCAGACTCCGCACGCAGCGTGACATCAAACGTCATCAGCTCATCGCGCCGGAATGCATGCACGGTCACCTTATCGCCCGCACGGTAGCGCTGCAACAAGGTGTCCAGATTAGCACCCGTTACCCGCAAACCATCCATGGCCACCAGCACATCACCTGCAGACAGACCGGACGCATGCGCAGCACCACCCTCGAATACATTGGCCAACTGACAATCATTGCCGGCTTTTTTCGTGCGCACATCCAATGACGGCTTACCACCTTTGGCTTTATCTGTCATCTCCACAGCAAACGCTGCGAAAATATCCTGCAGCGGCAAATCACGGGTGCCGCGCACCGCAAGATCAAACAGCAGTTTCAGGCGTAAACCGGTCACTTCATCAAACAAGGCCTCGACATCTGCCTCAGTGACGCCGCGACCACCGACTTCAGTGTAAAACTGCCGGCCATAGCGACGCCACAGCACACGCATCACATCATCCAGTGATTTGCGGCCACGCGTCTCGCGACGGATGGTCAGATCAAACAGCAACGCCACCAGCGATCCCTTGGTGTAGTAACTAACAATCGCATTCGGCGCATTCTCATCCTGACGGTAGTACTTGGTCCACGCATCAAAACTTGATTCGGCCACGCTTTGCTTTAACCGGCCACTACCACGCAGCACGCCATTGATGGTTTTTGCCAGCAGGCCCAGATAAGCCGGCGCATCAATCAGCCCGGTGCGCAGCAGCGTCAAGTCATCGTAATAACTGGTGAAGCCCTCGAACAGCCACAGCAAGGGCGTGTAATTTTCCTGCCGCAGGTCATAGGGCGCAAACACCGCAGGCTTGATGCGTTTGACATTCCAGGTGTGGAAATACTCATGACTGCACAAACCGAGGAAGGTGCGATAACCCTCGCTCATCGCCGACTGACCGAGCACCGGCAAATCAGCGCGCGAACAGATCAGCGCGGTGGATGCGCGATGCTCAAGCCCACCATAACCGTCACCTACCGCAAGCGTCAGAAAGACATAGCGCCCCATCGGCGCTTTGCGGGTGGACGGTTCGAACAGCGCGATCTGATATTCACAGATTTTTTTCAGGTCGGTGGCGAGTCTGGCTTTGTCGAGATTCGGCACGCGACCGGTGACAACCATTTCGTGCGGCACGCCATGGGCTTCGAAACGAATCAGCTCGAACTCGCCCATTTCGACCGGATGATCGATCAGCTCGTCATAGTCATTCGCAACGTAAGTACCAAAACGATGACGACGCGCCTTCAGCTCAGGCAGCGAGGTGGCTACGCGCCATTGAACAAAGGCCTCGCCGTCCGGTGCTTGTATATCGACGATGTGCCGCAGATTTTCCTGGCCATGCACTTGCAGGAAAACACTGGTGCCATTAAAAAAACCATGCGTCTGATCCAGATGCGCCGCACGTACCGACAAATCCCACGCATAGACCTGATAGGTGAAAGTCAGCGGCCCCTCGCAGCGGGCGGCGCGCCAGCTGTGCTTGTCGAGCTTGGTGAGCCGCAGCTTGCGACCCGAGGCCTCGGCGCGTATCGACGTGATATTGCGGGCAAACTCGCGCACCATATAACTGCCCGGAATCCATGCGGGCAGCGATACGACCTGACCCTCGGCGGCAGGCGACACAATGGTCAGCGTGACCTCAAACAAATGCAGCGCCGGATCAACCGGCACGATGCGGTAGTGAACCGCTTCCCGGCGCGATGCCATCTCAGCCCTTGACGTTGACTACCAAACGACCGCGGACTTCGCCGGCCAGAATTTTCGGTGCCCATGTCAGCGCTTCGGCCAATGAAATTTCCTGGGTAATTTTTGCGAGCATGTCGTCCTTGAGTTCGGTCGCAAGCGCAGACCAGGCGGCGATACGACGAGCTTGAGGCGCCATCACGCTATCGACACCGATCAGTTTCACGCCACGCAAAATAAACGGTGCAACCGAGCCGGGGAAATCCATGCCCTGCGCCAGACCACAAGCCGCGACCGAGCCACTATAGCGCGTCTGCGCCACTGCGTTGGCCAGTGTGTGCGAGCCGACTGAATCCACCACGCCTGCCCAGCGTTCCTTTTGCAAAGGCTTGCCGGACGCAGATAGAGCAGCGCGGTCGATGACTTCCGCCGCGCCCAGCGACTTCAGATAGTCTGACTCCGCCAGCTTGCCGGTGGACGCAACGACCTTGTAACCACGCGCCGCCAGAATCGCAATCGCGACACTGCCCACGCCGCCAGAAGCACCGGTCACCAGTATTTCACCATCGTTCGGCTTAACACCCTGCTCGTCCAGCGCCATCACGCAAAGCATGGCGGTATAACCGGCCGTGCCAATCGCCATCGCAGTGCGCGCTGACATGCCCTTGGGCATAGGGATCAGCCAGTCGCCTTTGAGTTTTGCGCGCTCGGATAAACAACCCATGTGGCCCTCGCCCACGCCCCAGCCATTCAGAATGAACGCATCACCCGCCTTCCATGAAGGATGCGATGAAGCGACAACGGTGCCCGCACCATCAATGCCCGGCACCATCGGCCATTTGCGCACGACCGGTGATTTGCCGGTGATCGCCAGCCCGTCCTTGTAGTTGATAGTGGAGTAGTCAACAGCGACCGTGACATCACCGTCTTCAGGCAACTGCGCATCATCCAGCTGTGTGATTTCTGCTTTGGTGCTGCCGTCTTCATTTTTATTGAGCAGAATGGCTTTGAACATCGTCTCTCCTTTAATTGAATTTTTTGGTCGAAGCGACATGAATTTGAACATCGCTGGATCCCGACCCGCGCCCACTATCGTCCGGAATATTTTGATACCGACTTTATTGATTCTTTACTGGTCAGTTGATTCATTACGATAAAAAATATATCTCTGTGAGGATACAACGACACTGGATCCCGGCCTGCGCCGGGATGACGGTGGTTGCTGTGGTTGCTGTGATTCCTGTGATTCCTGTGATTCCTGTGATTCCTGTGATTCCTGTGATTCC
>CAZXDB010000081.1:7560-10632 GCA_964639465.1 uncultured Bifidobacterium sp.
GATTCCTGTGATTCCTGTGATTCCTGTGATTCCTGTGATTCCTGTGATTCCTGTGATTCCTGTGGCGGCCGTGAAATCACTACCGTCATCCCGGCGCAGGCCGGGATCCAGTGTCTTTCGTTTTACACAAACAGCATCAACCCCCAACTGACTGGCAGTAGTAGCAGATGAGCCGTCGATTGCCAATGGCGACACTCGGTCATCACTTCACGGCCGCTAACCTGGCCTCAAGCTTTTTGGCATCCAGCGCGCCGGGCACACGCGTGCCGTCAGTAAAAAACACGGTGGGCGTGCCGCTCACACCCAGCTTGCGACCGATGTCGACCACTTTGTCATTCGCTGCAGCCGTACATGAAGCCGGCGCAGTGGCTGGCGTCTTTCCGTTCAGCATCCAGTCATCCCAGGCTTTGGCGCGATCGGTAGAACACCAGATGTTCCTCACTTTGGTTTTCGAATCTTCACCAAGAATCGGGTACATGAAGGTGTAAACGGTGATGTCATTCATCTCGGCCAGCGTCTTGCGGAAACGTTTGCAATAGCCACAGTTCGGATCTTCAAACACCGCAATCACACGCTTGCCATTACCCTTCACCGACTTAGCAGCGAGGTCCAGCGGTAGATCGGCGAACTTGATTTTATTCACTTCCTCTAACCGGGCCTCGGTCAGGTCTTTGGACGTTTCGGCTTCCACGACGCGACCGATAAAAATATATTTTGCCTCGGCATCGGTATAGATAATTTCGGAACCAATCTTCACTTCATACAAACTGCTGTACGGCGTCTTCGCGATGGTCTCAATAGGTGCACCGGCACCCAGGTGCTTTTGCAAGGTCTTTTTGATGTTCGTCTCGACTGAATCGGCACAGGCCGTCAGGCTTAAACTCAGGCTCAGGGTCACGCTTAACAAGGCACCGGACAGCAAAGCCGGCAATGAGGTTTTCTTCATCGGGAGGAATCCGTAGGGATGGAAAGGGAAGGCCCCAGCGCATGGGTAATCAGATGGCGCTTGAGGAACGGGAGTTTGTTTACCAGACTCATGCCGGCATTGCGCAGGACTTTGACCGGCGCGAGATCGGAGGCAAACAGGCGCTGCAGGCCGTCGGTGGTGATTTGCATGAGCAGCACCTCTTCTTTACGTGCGCGTGCATAACGACCCAGCGTGCGCGCAGCGCCGCAGTCAGCCGACAGGTCAGTTTTTGCGATCGCGTTCAGCAGCGCCTGAATATCCGCAAAACCCAGATTCATGCCCTGCCCCGCGAGCGGATGCACGACATGGGCCGCATCACCGACTAACGCGACGCGATCAGCAATCAATGACCGAGAGCGGATCAGCCGCAGCGGAAATGCTTTGGGCATGGCCGGCGGCAGCGGGATCAGCTGGCCCAGCACTTGTCCCGGCAGGTCCATTAAGCGCTGCGCCAGCTGCTCAGTGGGCTCGTTGATCAGCCTCTCGGCGAGCGACTCGGGCGCAGACCAGACCAGCGACACGCGGTTGCCCGCCAACGGCAGCAGCGCGACGATGCCCTCGGCACCCAGAAACCACTGACGAGCGACGCCTTGATGCTGATGCTCTGTCGCAAAATTGGCGACCACGGCCCGCTGATGATACGAGCGGTAATCCATGCCGATATCGGCTTGAATCCGCACCCATGAATGCGCGCCATCGGCACCGATCACCAGTTTGGCGGTGATGATGTCACCGCTGTCCAGCGTGATCTCGGCCACATCAGGTGAACGATTCAGCGCTCTGGCAGCGCCAGACACCATGGTCAGCCCCGAGGCAAAACGCAAAGCGGCATCCAGCGCGCGATTGAGATTGCTGTCTTCCACAATCCAGGCCAGCGCCCCTACCCGCGCGCCATAAGCGTCAAAATTCAGCAGACCGGACTGATCGGGCGCATCACCATGAACCGCCATCGCATCGACCGGCGCAATACGCGCCGTATCCATTGCATCCCAGACCTTCAGCGAGTCCAGCAGTGCACGAGCGACAGGATTGAGCGCGTAGACGCGGTGATCCCAGAGGTCGTCCTGCGCTGCTGGTTTGCCCGCCGGTTTGTCTGCCTGAGCCGACGCCAGAGGCTGCGCGGGCGCGACCAGCACAACCTTCAGCCCTGCCTGAGCCAGCGCCAGCGCACTGGCCTTGCCGATCGCGCCGTTGCCGATCACGCAGATGTCGCAAGAGGTTTTCATGGAGGTTTGGGTGCAGTTCGCCGCGTTGAAACAGGGCTCATTATATAGCGGCGTGAGGACTTCGCTTTTCAGGTACGGAATGTTTTGCTATACTCCCGCCTCTTGGCCTGGTAGCTCAGTCGGTAGAGCAGAGGATTGAAAATCCTTGTGTCGGTGGTTCGATTCCGCCCCGGGCCACCAAAAAGCAAAGCCCTCGTTAGCGATAACGGGGGCTTTTTGCATTTTGAGCGGTGGAATCGAAACGCATCTGGAGGAACAGGTTGCGTTCCTTCTCTGGTGTACTTACAATGTACATATGAATTCTCTCCGGTTCGAATGGGATGCCCGCAAGGCCACGGCCAACCTGAAGAAGCACGGCATTTCATTCGAGGAAGCCAAGTCAGCCTTCTATGACGAGCAAGCCAAGCTGATTGATGACCCCGACCATTCAGCCGATGAAGAGCGATTCATATTATTGGGGCTCAGTTTTTCCTTACGACTGGTCGTGGTATGTCACTGCTACCGGGGTGCAGGCGATGTTGTTCGCATTATCTCTGCAAGGAAGGCCACGCCCCACGAGACGAAATCTTATAAACAAAGGTGATTGCCATGCGCGACGAATATGATTTTTCAAAAGCTCGCAAGAATCCCTATGCAACTCAGCTGAAAAAATCCATCACTATTCGGCTAGATGAGGATTCTGTCGGTTATTTCAAAGCCATTTCTGAAGAAATTGGCATCCCCTACCAAACCCTCATCAACCTCTATCTGCGTGACTGCGCCACCTCTCACAGAAAATTAAATCTTCAGTGGAAGTAGCAGCCGGATTAGGCGTCCTCAGCCCGGTTCGATTCCGCCCCGGGCCACCAATTAAGCAAAGCCCTCGTTAGCGATAACGGG
>CAZXDB010000082.1:0-10484 GCA_964639465.1 uncultured Bifidobacterium sp.
GTGTATTTCTTTGCGATCGAAATCACCAGACGCAGGTTGGCTTCGGTCATTTCACGCTTGGCTTTGCGGGCTCGGGTTTCACCGGCTGACATTTTCTTGTTGATTTCGCGAAGATCGGGCAGTGGCAAGACCACACGCGACTGCAAGTCGAGCAGCTTTTGCTGCAACTCTTTGATCGCCGGCACATTACGCGCGAGCATGACGCTGTACGCATGATTGCCGTTGACTTCGCCATCGACCCATTTGAGATTGGTCTCATTGCCGGGGAAGACTTTGATGAAGTGAGCGCGCGGCATGCCGCACTTGTTGACCGACAGATCCAGAATCTGGCGTTCAATCTGACGCACTTCATCCACCTGACCGCGCAGGGTATCGCAGAGCTTCTCGACCACTTTGGCGGTGAAGCGGATGCCCATCAGCTCATCGGTAATCGCTTCCTGCGATTTCACGTACTGCTTGGAGTTGTAGCCCTCTTTCTCGTACGACTTGCGCATCTTGTCGAAATGGGTCGAGATGGTCGCAAACTTCGCCAGCGAATCGCGCTTGAGCTGTTCAAGCTGCTCCGCAGAGAAACCGGCGGCACCGCCATTGGCGTTACCCTCTTCCTCTTCGCCCTCTTCCTCTTCATCCTCGTCGCCGTCTTCCTCGTCGTCATCTGCCGCAGCAGCTGATTTGATCGGGGCGGGCGGTATAGGCGCATCATCAGGTGCATTCGGATCGACCAAGCCATCAACGACTTCGTCGATTTTGGCTTCGTCTTTTTCGATGCGATCTGCCATGGCCAGAATTTCGGAGATCGTCATCGGGCAAGCCGAGATCGCCTGGATCATGTCTTTCAGGCCACCTTCGATTCGCTTGGCAATTTCAATTTCGCCTTCGCGCGTCAGTAGTTCGACTGAACCCATTTCGCGCATGTACATGCGCACTGGGTCGGTCGTACGACCGAAGTCGGAATCCACGGTCTGCAGCGCCGCTTCGGCCGCCGCATCGGCATCATCATCGTTGGCAACTGTCGCTACGTTATCCGACAGCAGCAGCGCTTCCGCATCCGGGGCATGTTCATAAACCGCGATGCCCATGTCATTGAAGGTGCTGATGATGCCTTCGATGGCTTCCGGATCGACGATGTTTTCCGGCAGGTGATCGTTGATTTCGGCATGGGTAAGGAAGCCACGATCCTTGCCCAGCTTGATGAGGGTCTTGAGCTTCTGACGGCGGCGTTCGATCTCTTCTTCGGTAGCTTCGGAGTCGGCTGAAAAAGCATCTTTGAGGAACTGCTTTTCCTTGGCTTTGCGATCACGTGCGCGTGCCTTGTCGGCCGCTTTGATTTCAGCGCGCTCTACAGCATTGAGTGCCGCGATTTCTTCATTCTCAGGCTGGAAATCGCGCGGCTTGCGGCCGCGACGGCCGGGTACCTTGATACCTGGCAGGATATAGCCCGAGGTATCAATGGCGGCCAGCGCAGCAGCATCGGTCGTCTGCTTGACCGACATGATCTGATGATCCGTCTTGGCCACTTCTTTCGACTCGACAGCCGCTTTTTTGGTAACAACTTTTGGTTCAGGTTTCCGATTCGTCACAACGACTTTCTTTGCAGGTGCTTTGGGCGTGACAACGGGTTTGGCTACTGCCTTGGTCGCCGTCTTCGCCCCGGTTTTACTTGGAACGGCAGCGGCCTTTACAGGCTTCTTGGGTGCCGGCTTGGCTGGGAGCTTGCCGGCTTTTGAGACAGCTTTCGGCGCTGCTTTGTTCGCAGTCTTTTTTACGGCCGCAAGCTTGGGCTTGGCCGGGGACTTTGATGCGGACTTTGAAGCAGACTTTGATGCGGGTTTTGCTGAAGACTTCGCAGCCGGCTTTGTTGCCGGCTTGGCAACCGCCTTGCGTGCCACGGTCTTCGCCGCCGACTTTGCCGGCTTGCTGGCGACGGCTGTAGTCGTGCGCTTCTTCGCCGGCTGAGCTGCCTTCGATTTAGTTGCAGAAGTTTTAACGGATTTTTTATTTGTCGCCATGGGTCTATCCACCAGTGGGAATTGCCGATGCTGCAATGGAAACTGGAGTGCGGTCGGGGCTGATTATTTCAGCCGTTTGGCAGTACGGTCGCGTTTTGCGCCGAAATGTTCTGCACGATCTGTGGCCGCGGGTCCAGCGGAGTAAAAAACTGCATCATGTGCCTCAAAAAAATGAAAACACACGTTCGTAAAAAAGCTTTCTATTATACCAGAGGGAGGGCTTCAGCCACTCGCCTCAGGCGTTGAATAGCGTCCTGAGAAGCCGTCTGTGCCAATCCGGCAATTGTCGGATAACTCATCGCTGTCTCGGTTGCCAATTAAGCATAAGCTGAGCTTGGGCAAGTGTGTTCGACGTCCGGACTTCGGTGACCGAAAAAGCCTCTTACTCTCTGCCTTCTTTATCGGCCGCAGCACGGAGTTTTTCAAGTTCCACTGAAATTTCCCGATAACGCGCTTTCTCCGTATCCGACCCAAGCCCGGTCGCGGCGAGCCGTTCCAGCTCGGACTTGAGTGATTTCATCCGGGTTTGCCGGATCGCACCGCCAAGTTCCCTGCGGGCAAGCTCTGGCTCGGAAGCGGGTTCCGCCGCGATCTCGGCAATCAGTGAACCCAATTCGACGCCCTGCGCCCGGAGCGCTTCGGACAAAACGCCCAGACTCGCGCCCGCTGGCAAGCTGGCGGCGGCCTGCACGACGGCACGTAAAGTCACGCCTTCATCAGGCGCCGTTTGGGCGATCAGGTCGAGTGCATGATTGTCCAGAGCATCATGCATGTCCGGATGCGCAAGCAGCAGACGTAACACTTGCCGCTCCAGTTCGACAGGCGGCTTTCGCCTCACGGCAGGACCAGGCTCACGCCCGCGCGACTTGGAAGCAGCCAGTTCGAACAAGCCCTCGAGTTCCTGCGGTGTGCTCTCGGTCACCTGCGCCAGTTGACGCAGCACTTGCAGACGCAATGCCGAAGGCGGCATCGCCTGTATCAGTGGCTTGGCATCAAATTGCGCACGCGCCCTGCCCTCGGCGGTACCCAGGTCTTTGCCTTCCGTGACCTCGTTGATCAGAAACTGGGACAAGGGTGTGGCGTCCTGCACCAGCCGCTCAAACTGCGAAGTCCCATGTTCCCGCACATAGCTATCGGGGTCATGCTCCGTGGGCAGAAAAAGAAATTTCAATGAGCGACTGTCGGATGCATGTGGCAAACAGGCTTCGAGTGCGCGACGCGCAGCACGGCGCCCGGCAGTATCACCATCAAAACTGAAAATCACGTTATCGGTCTGGCGCAAGAGCTTCTGCACATGGGTCGCGGTGCAGGCGGTGCCCAGCGTGGCGACTGCCTGCTCAAACCCATATTGCGCGAGCGCGACCACATCCATATAGCCCTCGGTGACCAGCACATAATCTTTATCGCGTATCGCTTGCCGCGCCTCGAACAAGCCGTACAACTCACTGCCTTTTTGAAACAGCGGTGTCTCGGGCGAGTTCAGATACTTGGGTTCGCCTGCGCCCATCACACGGCCACCAAAACCAATCACCTGCCCTTTGGTATTCCGGATCGGGAACATGATGCGATCACGAAAGCGGTCATAACGCTTGCGCTGACTGTTGTCTTCATCGCTGCGATCAATAACCAGACCGGACTCGACCAACACCTCGTTTTCATAGTCGGTAAACACTTGACGCAGGCTATCCCATCCGTCGGGTGCATAGCCGACCCAGTATTTCGCAGCAATCTCGCCAGTCAGTCCGCGGCCTTTCAGATAATCAATCGCCGGGCGCGCGCCGCGCAATTGCTGGCGATAGAAATTGCAGGCCAGTGTCATCGCATCCGACAGCGCCAGCGTTTTTGCTTGCAACTCGGCGCGCTGCGCTGGCGGCAGCCGGTCTTCTTGCTCGGGCACCGTCATGCCGACGTTCTGCGCCAGATCTTTGACGGACTCAACAAAGCCGAGCCCCGAATACTCCATCAGAAAACCAATCGCCGTGCCGTGCGCGCCGCAACCAAAGCAGTGATAAAACTGCTTGGTCGGACTGACGGTGAAGCTGGGTGATTTCTCGTTATGGAAGGGACACAGGCCGCTGAAGTTCGCACCGCCTTTTTTGAGCTGCACATACCGACCCACCACGTCGACAATATCAACGCGGTTCAGAAGATCCTGAATGAAGCTTTGCGGGATCACGGGTCAGTCAATGTGCTGAATTAGGGTGCGGAACACATCGTTTACTTGGTGAGCGCAGCTTTGACCATGGCGGACACGGCGGTCATATCCGCACGCCCGGCCAGCTTGGGTTTCAGTACGCCCATGACCTTGCCCATGTCTTGCGGGCCAGCGGCACCAACGGCCGACACGGCCGCAGCGACTTCGGCTTGCACTTCCGCCTCTGACAACGCAGCGGGCATATAAGTCGACAAGATGGCGAGTTCGGCTTTCTCGATATCCGCCAGATCCTGCCGACCGCCAGCTTCGAACTGGCTGATCGAATCCTTGCGCTGCTTGATCATTTTTTCAATGATCGCGAGCACTTGCTCGTCGGAGACGTCGATGCGCTCATCGACTTCTTTTTGTTTGATGGCAGCGGTCAGCAAACGAATCGTGGCCAGACGGCCGCTGTCTTTCGCTCGCATTGCCGCTTTCATGTCGTCGGTGATTTGCTCTTTGAGGCTCATCGGATCTCCCTGAGGTGGTGCCGGCTCGATTTTCACCGGCATGAATCAATGCGTATAAAAACACCAAAACCCGCTGCGGAGCTGGCCGGAGCGGGTTTGCAATCCATCAGCCTCACCCGTGGGCGAGGCCAGCGATTAGTAGAGTTTCTTGGGCAGTTGCTGGCTGCGGATGCGCTTGTAATGGCGCTTCACGGCAGCGGCAAGCTTGCGCTTGCGCTCTGCGGTCGGCTTTTCGTAGAACTCGCGTGCGCGCAGTTCGGTCAGCAGACCTGTTTTTTCGATGCTGCGCTTGAAACGGCGCATGGCGACTTCGAAGGGCTCGTTTTCTTTAAGGCGAATAGTGGTCATGTGTTAAGGGAATGACTTGGTTTTAACCGGAGCCGGCGATTATAGCAGCCGGAAGCAACAGAAGGAAGCCGAACGGGAAAATCCTTTTCTGGAGCGCAAGCGTATCAAACCGACAAGCCTGCCGCGACGCCGGAAGCCCAGGCCCACTGGAAGTTGTAGCCCCCCAGCCAGCCGGTCACATCCACGGCTTCGCCGATGAAATAGAGGCCCGGCACCGCATTGACCATCATGGTCTGCTGAGACAAAGCCTTGGTATCGACGCCGCCCAGGGTCACTTCGGCCTTTTTATAGCCTTCGGACCCCTGGGGGATCAGCGTCCAGCGATTCAGGGATTCGCCGAGTTGGCGCAGTTGCTTGTCCGGCAAATCAGCCAGTCGGGCCTCCGGCCGGAAGCTATTGGCCATTAACCAGCCCTCTGCCAGCCGGGTCGGCAGCAGTTGGGCCAGCCAGTTGCCGAGATTTTTACGAATACTGTGTTTGCCCTCGATCAGCGCCTGCGCAATATCCTGACCTGGCAGCAGATTCAGGGTCAGCGCCGCGCCTTCCTGCCAGTAACTGGAGATCTGCAAGACCGCGGGGCCGGACAGCCCGCGATGCGTAAATAACAAGTCCTCACGAAACTGACCGCGTGATTTTTTCTGGCCCGTTTCGATATCGACTTCAATCGCAATCCCCGCGAGCGGCACAAAACGCTCCCAGGCCTGCGTATCAAAAGTCAGCGGTACGAGGCCGGGCTGCGGTGCAATCAGTGGAATATCAAAATGCTTGGCGATGCGAAACGCGAAATCAGTCGCCCCGATCTTGGGTATCGACAGCCCGCCGGTCGCAATCACCACCTGCCGCGCCAAGACCTCGCCGTTCGGGGTGCCGATGCGAAAGCCCTCCCCTTGTTTGGCTATTGCCTTTACCTGCACCGGCCGCATCCAGCGCACGCCGCCCAGATCGCATTCGGCCTTGAGCATGGAAATAATGTCTTCTGCTGAACGGTCGCAGAACAACTGCCCCTTGTGTTTCTCGTGAAAAGGGATGTTGTAACGTTTGACCAGAGTGATGAAATCCTGCGGCGTGTAACGCGACAAAGCACTGCGGCAAAAATGCGGATTTTGCGACAAAAAATTTTGCGGACTGGCATCCACATTCGTGAAATTACAGCGGCCACCACCGGAAATGCGGATTTTTTCAGCAAGCTTTTCTGCATGATCAATCAGTACCACGCTCTTGCCGCGCTGACCGGCGACACTCGCACACATCATGCCGGCGGCACCGGCGCCAATCACCGCCACATCGTGAATTTCGCTCATGGACGCGCTCGCATCTGCCGTGCCACCTGTACGCACTGCCGCACTTGCTCGGCAATCGGCTCGGGCACTGGGTGTGTTCCCTCCAGCGCTTGCTGAATCCAGGCTGCGGTGGTTGCAGCATCACTGGACGCTGGCAAGGGCGGTGATTCATCGACCGGCGCCTGTTTCTCGATTAACTCAGTCGCCTGATTCTGATGAAACCAAGTGACTGCCTGCGCCCGCTTGGCATTGGCGACTGTTTCGCCTTCGGTGCCACGCATCAGAAAAACATCGCCACGCGATGCTGGTGCGGCCGAAGCAAAATAGTCGGTCAGCATCGTCAGATACTCGGGATGCGTGTACGAGACCAGCCGCAACGCGGGCTGAGCAAAGGGCTGCATGATTTTCACCAGCGTATGCGTGGAATTGCGCAAACCCAGCACACGGCGCAGCGCCAGCAGGCGATGCAGTCGCGGTGCGAGCGCTGCCACGGGCATGAACACCGGGCGCTGCTGCGCGAATGCTGCTGACAGATCCTTTGCATCCTGCACAGGCGCGATGCCCATCTCTGCCAGTATCTCGGCAGTGGTCACACGGCCGGGATCATTCATCACGCCATGGATCAGTACCGGAACGCCCTCGCGCGCCAGCAGACAAGCCAGCAAGGGTGTGAGGTTGGGCATCTGACGCGAACCGTTATAGCTTGGGATGACGATGGGCGCGCTATCGGATGACGGCGCCTGCAAAGGCTCGAAAGAAGCTTCAGCCGCATCAAGAAAACCGCCGATCTCGTTCACGGATTCACCTTTGATCCGCATGCCGATCAGCAAAGCGCCAAGCTCGAGGTCGGATACGCGCCCTTCGAGCATCGCTGCGTAAAGCGCGCGGGCATCATCGCGGGACAGATCGCGCGCGCCTTTCTTGCCGCGACCGATTTCGCGGATGAACGGCGCAGCGGGGAATGGTTGAGAGTGGCTGGACATGTCGCAAGCTTACACTGCCAACGAGGCCACGGAACAATCGCTTCGAGCCTATCCATTACAATACGCGACCATCCGAAGCCTGCCATCCCCCCGACAATTCCCATGATCGTACTCGGCGTCGAATCCTCCTGCGACGAAACCGGCCTCGCTCTCTATGACACCGAGCGCGGCTTGCTTTCCCATGCGCTGCATTCGCAAGTCGCCATGCACGGGGAATATGGTGGCGTCGTTCCTGAGTTGGCCTCGCGTGATCATGTGCGTCGTGCGATACCTTTGCTGGAGCAGGTGCTGGATGAGAGTGGCGAATCCGTGTCATCGATTGATGCGGTTGCCTACACCCAGGGACCGGGACTTGCAGGCGCCTTGCTGGTCGGTGCCTCAGTGGCCAATGGTCTGGCGCTGGCGCTGAACAAACCCGTCATCGGTGTGCATCATCTCGAAGGCCATCTGCTCTCGCCTTTGCTGGCAGCACAACCTCCCGCGTTTCCCTTTGTTGCGCTGCTGGTCTCGGGCGGTCACACCCAACTGATGCGTGTTGACGAGGTAGGTCAATACACCTTGCTCGGTGAGACGCTGGACGATGCCGCTGGCGAAGCCTTTGATAAATCAGCCAAGCTGCTCGGACTCGGTTATCCGGGCGGACCGGCGATTTCGCGTCTGGCCGAGTCCGGTGATCCCGGTCTGTTTGAGTTGCCGCGCCCGATGCTGCATTCAAAAAATCTGGACTTCAGTTTCTCTGGCTTGAAAACAGCCGTGCTGACACTGGTAAAAAAACAGCAGGGCGAGTTATCCGATGCGACTCGGGCTGCGATTGCACGCGCTTTCGTGGATGCGATCGTCGAAGTGCTGGTTGCGAAATGTCTGGCGGCAGTCAAACAAACCGGCATGAAGCGGCTGGTGATTGCCGGCGGTGTCGGTGCGAATTCACAGTTGCGTCAGGCATTGAATACCGCAGCTGCTAAAAAACGTTTTGAGGTGTTTTATCCGGATCTGGCACTTTGCACCGACAACGGCGCGATGATTGCTCTGGCCGGCGCCTTGCGGATTGCGCGCCATCCGCAGGCGGCTCGATTTGATTACGGTTTCAATGTCAAACCGCGCTGGCCACTGGATGCGATTGATTAATTGACTCAGCGGTTGATTGACTGATTGATCTGTCGATTACTCTTTCGGGGTCTCAGCTGCAGAACCAGCTGAAGATTCAGTCGCAGAATTTTTTTCCGCCATTCTTTCGGACCGTCTGGCCAGACGCGTTTCTTTGCCGGCCAACAGGTTGCGGATATTGCCCCGGTGGCGATACACCAGCAAAACGCTCATCAGGAAGATAGCGGCGAGTTTGGGGCCCGGTCCAAACAGCAGCAGCTGATAAATCGGCGCAAATACGGCGGCCACTAGGGCGGCGAGTGAAGAATACCGCCAGGTATAGGCAATGATGATCCAGGTGCACAAGGTCGTCACCCCGACTGGCGGACTCAGTGCCAGCAACACACCCAGCGCGGTTGCCACACCTTTGCCGCCCTTGAATCCGAAAAACACTGGCCACAAATGACCTGCAAAGGCAGCGAACGCAGTGAGCGCAATGCCGGTTGTTCCCAGACCGAGCGGCTCATTAAATTGGATGGCCAGTGCAACAGCCATCCAGCCTTTCGCACAATCACCCAGCAGCGTTAGCGCTGCCGCGAATTTGTTGCCAGTCCTGAGCACGTTCGTCGCGCCGGGGTTTTGCGATCCGTAGGACCGCGGATCGTCGAGCCGGAGTAATTTGCTGACCACAATCGCAAACGATACTGAGCCGATCAAATAAGCGCCGAGGGCAAACAAAATCGTGTTCATCATTGCTGTATTCATACGTCGTTGGTCGCTGTAGTTACGCTGGTAAAGTGCCGCCATTATGCAGCAGTTGATGCGTCATCCCCGAGGATGATGCTGTGCGTGGATTTTTTTGAGCCGCTCGCGTGCAACATGGGTGTAAATCTGTGTGGTCGAGATATCCGCATGGCCGAGCAGCAGCTGCACCACACGCAGATCAGCGCCATGATTAAGCAAATGCGTTGCAAACGCATGGCGTAAGGTATGCGGCGACAGCGGCGCGTTAATCTCCGCTTGCAGCGCGTATTTTTTGATAAGCGTCCAGAACATTTGTCGCGTCATCGGTCCGCCCAAGGCAGTGACGAACAAGGCATCATTGATTTTGCCGTTCAGGATCGTGCTGCGTGCATCACGCAAGTAGCGCTCGATCCACACGCGCGCTTCTTCTCCGAACGGCACCAGACGGGTCTTGTTGCCCTTGCCTGTGACCCGCAAGACGCCTTCATTCATGCCCACTTCGATACTCTTTAACAGCACCAGTTCGGACACGCGCAAACCACTCGCATACATTAACTCGAGCATCGTGCGATCACGCAGTCCCAGCGGGGTGTGGACATCCGGCGCGCCAAGCAAGGCTTCGACATGTTGCTCGGACAGCGTTTTTGGAAAGCGCGGCGGCTGCTTTGCCGAATGCAAACGCAGACAAGGATCAGCGCTGACACGATGACTGCGCAGCGCAAACTGATAAAACCGCCGCAACACGGCCAGACGACGATTAGCCGAACTGGCCTTGCTGCCCGGATGCTTGAAGGCGAAGTAGGCATTCAGATCGGTATCGGTGGCTTCATACAGAGTTTTTGAACGCTCCGCCATCAGCCAGTCAGCAAACAACAACAGATCACGCTTGTACGCTTCGAGCGTATTTTTTGACAGCCCGTCCTCCAGCCACAGCGCATCGCAGAATTCATCAGCGATCGCTTGGCCCGGGCGCTCTTGGGTCGACACAGTCGCCGTCATCAGAAGCCCGGCACCTGTTCATGTTGCAGCAGCCAGCGTTTGACGCTCTGATGAAATCCGCCGTCATGCCGCGCAAAACCACCGATGCTGCCTGAGGCCGTGACGCGATGGCAGGGAATAATCAACGGAAACCAGTTGGCGCCGCAGGCCTGCCCCACTGCACGTGGCGCGGAACGTATTTTGTGGGCGACCTCACCGTAAGTCAGCACTTTGCCGCGCGGGATGGCATTGATCACTGACCAGACCTTGCGCTGATGTTCGGTACCGACGTCGGGCAAATCCAGATCAAAGGCGTAATCGGGATTTTTCAGATAGGCCGCGACTTGCATCGCCACTTTTTTTGAGAGTTTGTCGCTTGCCGGTTTGGCCTTGTA